>CAYWVY010000040.1:0-20624 GCA_964461885.1 uncultured Methanospirillum sp.
CGGTCTTGCCCGCTCCCGAACGGCCGATGATCCCAACGATCTCGCCTTCGCCGATTTGGAACGAGATCCCGTTGAGCGCACACTTCCCATTGAAATCCATGCAGACCGCATCAACCGTGATCAGCGGTTCCGTCGACCTGCGGGACTCGGTCATGCCTGCGGCTCCGGCCGCGCCGTCGACGGTTCTGTAGCTCACACCTTCACCCTCACCCATTGCTATCGCCTCTGTGTCATGCGGGTCCGCCCGTAATGGCACCTGTCAGACGATTGTTGCACATATGAGCGAAAATAACTACCGATCGAGATCCGGGTCATCAGGGCCCCCGGCTGCCAGGTCCGGTTCGTCCGGATATGGGCAGATCCGGTCGGCGGCATGAGGGCAGACCCCGCGACTTCTGCGGGGACACTCGCCGTCATCCGCGCGCGAGCAGGCGGCCATCTCGATCAGGCGTCCGTTTACCAGCGCGTCAGTCACCTTGCGCCTCGCATCGTGGAGGTCGCGCCAGAGGGTCTTTCGTGAGATGCCGAGGACGGTCGCGGCCTCCTCCTGCTGGAGGCCTTCCAGGTCGACCAGCCGGAGGGCCTCAATCTCGGCCGGCAGGAGAGAGACCGGCTTGATCTCGTCGACTGGTTTGCACTGCGGGGCGAAACAGCGGAGCGGGCCCTGGCCGCTGATCGTCCGGGCGACGCGCGGTCTCCCCCGGCGGGTGCAACACCGCTCCGCAGGGGCCGTATCGCTCATGGGAACCTCATTTCGATCAAACAACGTGCGGGGGTCATAGTAAGGTTTCCGCTCCCGCAGTACGTGCTCCGCCGTCCGGTTCATTGATGACCGACTGGCCCCGGACGTCCCAGCGAATCGCAGCGTTCCAGGCCGACCGGTCAAGCCGGTATTGTCCGTCCGGCCCACGGGGAAGGAGGCGACCGAGTGATTCGCGGAGCACGTTTTCCCGGTCTGGCGGGCAATTGAGCCGGTCGCGAAACTCGGCCGTGGCCTCGTCGAGGTCCCGGTACCGGTGCTCGAAGGGGCTGAACTCTGCCTCGAGTGTCGCCAGGATCCCCATTTGGTAAAGGAGATTCCAGACGCAGTCGGCCATCGGCCCGGGAGGATACTCGGCTCCGTGGATCGCTGGCCAGAGCGCTTGCTCGATCGTCTGTCCCCCCGGCGGGGTCAGGGGCCAGAAGATGTGGACCTGGCCGCTGCAGACCGCGCGCATCTTCGCAAGGGTCGCTTGGAGATGGACCATCATCAGCGAGTACGAAGCGATGACAACGTGGAAGGGGCCGTCTAGGGCTGCCGGATCGGTCGTCTCCCACGGCTCCTCGATGAGCGTGACCGTCACCCCCTCTCTGTCCGCGTACTCGCGGAGCGCCCGGCGCATCGGCGCCGAGGGCTCGACCGCGGTCACCCGGCAACCCCGGTGGGCAAGGGGAACGGCGAGCGTACCGGGCCCCGCACCGATATCGAGGACGGCTGCGCCGTCTGGGATCGCCATCGAAGCGATCTGTCGCTCTGCGTGACCGTGGTACGAGGCCGCGACCGCACGTCGGTACCGCTCCACGGTCTCATCTTTTCTGAAAAAGTCGTCGCCCGGCAGGAATCCGGGAGTTGCCAGCTGCCGTTCCTTCATCGCCGTCCAGACGGCGTTCCAGTCGGGCAGCGCCATCGACGGGGCCGTCGGGTAGGAGCGATCACACATCGGTTGCCAGCCTCCGGCGGGTATCGGCTTCCCCGTCACGCCGGTGCAGCGGTTCAGGCTCCCGGATGCTCGGCCGGCATGCACTTTGGGGGGCGGGGGACGATGTACGAAATGGACGGGCAGACGTTCCGGAGGCCGTCTTCTGCCGGGACGTTACGGTGACGACTTCGTCCCGCGAGCAGTGCAGGACCGGCCTGGGAGTACGGTCCCTATCGACGAACGTGATTGATATCATATCTGACAGTTTCCGGGCCTTGACGGTCGGACAGGGAGGAGACGTACCCATCCCCTGCAGAGGGTGGGGCCTGCCTGCCGTGAGAGCTACCTTTTTACAATTAGGCGCATATGTGTAAATATCCGTCGGAGTACCGATGGATGAGATGAACATCATGCCAGGATTCGATGGCACAGGTCCGTCCGGACGCGGAGTCGCTAGCGGACGCGGGCGCGGTCCCTGCAGGGTCGCGCCGATGGACAACCGGTGGAACCCCGCGGCAGCGCAGCCTGTTAACCGGGACATGCAGGCACCGGGTGCCGTGCAGCCCGCCGGGACCTACGGGCTCGGTCGTGATGGACTGCCACGGGGCTGCGGGCAGGGATTTTGTGGCGGACGGTTCCGCAGAATGTGATATCATGAAAGTAGCGATTGCACTGGAAGGCGCCGCAGTCTCCGAACACTTCGGTCACTGCGAGGGATATGCCGTATACAACATCGAGAACAACAACGCTGTGTGGCAGGAAAACATCGCCAACCCGGGCCATTCGCCGGGCTTCCTCCCCGTATTCCTGGCTGAACGGGGCATCAACACGGTGATCGCGGGAGGCATGGGTCCCCGGGCCGTCGACCTGTTCTGCGAGAACGGGATCGATGTTGTGCTCGGGGTGCACGGTCCGGCTGAGGAGGCCGCCCGGGCATACGCCGCAGGGACGCTCGTCGGCGGCACCAGTGTCTGCACTCACGATCAGTGCAGCGGCGACTGCGGATCGCACTGAGCTCCTGTTCCGTCCGAACCATGACCTACGCCGTCGACCCCACCATCTGCACCGGCTGTGGCGCCTGCGTCGCGGCATGTGCCGCTGGCGCCATCACGTTCGACGGAGAGAGCGCGCGGATCGACCCCTACCTCTGTGTCGAGTGCGGCACCTGCGCGGACGAGTGCCCAACCGGCGCCATCACCGAGTCGGCCTGATCATCAGGGGACGGCACGTATGACGGTCTGCATCACCGCCCAGGCGCCCGGTCTCGACGCGCCTGTCGAGCCCCGGTTTGCCCATGCGCCATTCTTCATTTTCATCGATATCGAGACCGGGGAAGTTCATTCGGTCGCCAATGCGCTCTGCGGGGGGCCCGGCGGGGCTAGACCGCGGGTTGTCCAGTTCATTGCCGAGTACGGAGCTGAGGTGCTGATTACCGGCCAGCTGGGCGAAAATACCGAACGGGCTCTCCAGGCGGCCGGCATCCCGGCCTACGCGTTTACAGGAGAGAGGACCGTGGATGAGGCGCTCAGGGCGTTTTGTCTCTGTGCACTTCGGGAGCTCGCCTGACAGTGCCATCGCCCAATCGTGTTCATGTCCCGGACAACAATGCATTGACGTTTACTTGATCATCGACGTTTTCATACAGGGTGTTTGAACAATGACTTTAACGGAAAAGGAACAGCACGTGACTCAGGCAGAAACGCAGACAGGCGGACCTGCCGCGCAGCAGCCCCAGCAGGAGCCGGTGGGGCTTCCACCCCGGGCGGAGATCGACGTCAAGCACGTTATCCTCGTCCTGAGCGGTAAGGGGGGCGTCGGCAAGTCCACCGTTGCCGTCAACCTCGCGTACGCCCTTGCCAACCACGGCCGGAGCGTCGGCCTGCTTGACCTCGACTTTCACGGCCCCAGCATCCCCAAGATGCTCGGCCTCGATGACCAGAGGCCCGGGGTGCAAAACCAGACGATCGAACCCGTTCGCGTGACCGGCAACCTGTCGGTCATGTCGATGGGGTTCCTGCTGTCCGAACCCAGCGCCCCCGTCATCTGGCGCGGGCCGGTGAAGATGGGCGTCATCCGTCAGTTCCTGGTCGACGTGAACTGGGGCTCGCTCGACTACATGGTTGTCGACCTCCCGCCCGGCACCGGCGATGAAGCGCTCACCATCGCGCAGCTCGCGCCGAATCTCCGGGGTGCGGTCATCGTCACCACCCCGCAGGACGTGGCCGTGATCGATGCGGTCAAGGCGATCAAGTTCATCGAGAAGCTCGAGATACCGGTCCTCGGTATCATCGAGAACATGAGCGGGATGGTCTGCCCCAGCTGTGGAGAGGTCGTCGACCTCTTCGGCCGGGGCGGCGGAGAGGCGGCCTCACGGGAATTCAACGTACCGTACCTGGGAGCGATCCCCCTCGACCCCGAGATGGTGAAAGCCGGAGACGAAGGACGCCCGTATATCCTCAGGCACGCGGCTTCCCCGACCTGGAAGGCAGTCGACGAGGTGATGGAGAACCTGGTCTCCATCGTCGAGTCGTGAGCACGAATCGACGTTCCACGCCCCCTCCTTATTTTTCTCTCTTTGCCGCAGTCGTGCTCCAATGATGCTATCGTTCTCCCTATCTCAGGCCGATCCGAGCGCACTTAAACGGCAAACACCATCGACCGGGCCCGAGCCCCGTGCAAGACTTTCAGTCGTCCCCGTTCAATCTGGCTCGATCGTGGATGCACGTCCGCATCGGCCGACATCCGGATCCTCAGTTGTTCGGCCCGGGTACCAGGAGCGAAATAGGCGAGACCGCCCCCGTGTGATCCACCGCCGACCTTTTTATCTCGTCCGCCCAACCCTGATAATGCGCTGTTGGAGGGCCCGACCCGGCTCGGTACACAACGGCAGAGGGCCCGGTCTTCATGAGTGAACAGGATTATCAGCTCGATTACTTCAGGAACGAAGGGTTCGAGCGGCGGATCTGCACGAGCTGCGGTGCCGCGTTCTGGTCCCGCGACCCGGACCGGCAGGTGTGCGGGGACGCTCCCTGCGAACCGTACAGTTTCATTGGGGATCCGGTCTTCGCGCCACACACTCTCAACGAGATGCGCGAGGCCTATCTCTCCTTCTTCGAGCGGCACGACCACACCCGGATCGATCGGTACCCCGTCGCGGCCCGCTGGCGTGACGACATCTATCTCACCATCGCCTCGATCGCGGATTTTCAGCCGTTTGTGACGGGCGGCGTGACGCCACCGCCCGCGAACCCGCTCACCATCTCGCAGCCCTGCATCCGTCTCAACGATCTTGACTCGGTCGGCCGCTCGGGGCGCCACCTGACGCTCTTCGAGATGATGGCCCATCACGCCTTCAACAACCCCACGACCGAGATTTACTGGAAGGACCGGACGGTCGAGCTCTGCGACCAGTTCCTCGAGTCCGTGGGCGGCGATCTGAACAAGGTCTCCTACAAGGAGCACCCGTGGGTCGGCGGCGGGAACGCCGGCCCATCCGTCGAGGTGCTGATAGGCGGGCTCGAGGTCGCGACCCTCGTCTTCATGTCGCTCGGCAAGCAGCGGACGAACGACCCCCCGGTCGAGCTCGAGGGGCAGACCTTCTGGCCCATGCCGAACCGGATCGTCGACACCGGGTACGGGCTCGAGCGCCTGACCTGGGCCTCGACGGGCTCGCCCACGATCTACGACGCGGTCTTCCCCGACCTGGTCTCGTCCCTCTTCGCCGCAGCCGGCCTCGATCACCACCTCCAGGACAAGAACTACACCAAGGTCCTGGCGCTCAACGCGAAGTTCGCCGGGCTCATGGACATCACGGGTGCGAACCTCTTTGCCCTTCGAAAGAAGGTCGCGGCCGCCATTGACGTCCCGATCGACCGCTTCATCAAGATGATCACGCCGATCGAGCAGGTCTACACCATCGCGGACCACACCCGGTGTCTCGCGTACATGCTCGGCGATTGCATTGTCCCGTCGAACGTCCGCGAGGGCTACCTGGCCAGGCTCGTCCTCCGCCGGACCCTCCGGGTCATGAACGACCTCCACCTCGACCTCTCTCTCGCCGACCTCGTTGAGCGGCAGGTCCAGGAGATCGGCGAGGAGCGGTTCGAGCAGTCGCCGGAGGTGATCCGCGAAATCCTCGAGCGCGAGACCGAGAAGTACGGCGCGACCATCGAACGCGGGACCCGTATCATCCAGAAGGTCGCAGCGACCTACAAGAAGAAGAGCCAGAAGGTCCCGCTCGCCGAGGTCATCACCCTCTATGACTCCCACGGCCTCCCGGCCGAGCTGATCAAAGAGGTCGCCGCCGCCGAGGGCGCGGTCGTCGAGCTCCCCGACAACTTCTATTCCGTCATCGCCGACATGCATTCGGAGAACAAGAAGGAGGGCATTGACGATCCTCTCGCGATCCACGCCGAACGCGTCGCGGCCCTGCCGCCGACCCGGCCGCTCTTTTACGAGCAGCCCTGCGAGGTCGAGTTCGAAGCGATCGTTCTCGATTTCTTCGAGGGCCTAGTCGTCCTGGACCAGACCCTGTTCTACCCCGAGGGTGGTGGACAGCCCGCCGACACGGGAACCCTCCTCTCAGCCGATTCCATGGTCCGTGTCGAGGACGTGGTCAAGATGGGCGATGTGATCCTCCACCGTGTCTCGGGCGGCCCGCTCAAGCGGGGCGAGCGGGTCCGGGGGATGGTGGACGAGGAGCGGCGCTGGTCCCTGATGCGCCATCACACGGCCACCCATGTCCTGCTTCACGCGGCAAAGGAGATCCTCGGGGCCCACGTCCACCAGGCCGGCTCCCAGAACGGCTCGGACTCGGCGCGGCTCGACATCCGGCACTTCAAGCACATCACGGACGACGAGCTCCGCCGGATCGAGCTCCTCGCGAACCAGTTCGTCCAGAACAATAAGCCGGTCTTCATCAAGCTCGAGGAGCGGCAGAAAGCCGAGCAGAAGTACGGCTTCACCCTCTACCAGGGCGGCGTGCCCCCCGGGAACGCGATCCGCGTCGTCCAGGTGGGCGGCGAGATCCAGGCCTGCGCCGGGACGCATGTCCGGACGACGGGTGAGATCGGTGTCATCAAGATCCTCCGGGTCGAGCACATCCAGGACGGGATCGAGCGGATCGAGTTCACTGCCGGCCGTGCCGCGATCGTGGCCATGCAGCAGACCGAGCAGATCCTGGCCGACGCGGCCGCCGAGCTCCGGATTCAGCCCGAGAACCTGCCCTCGACGGTCCAGCGTTTCTTTGACGAGTGGAAGGAGCGGGGCAAGGAGATCGAGCGGCTCCGGAAGAAACTCATCGACCTCGAGCTGGCCCAGATCGAGTACGAACAGATCGGGCCGGCGATGGTCGTGATCCGGGAGCTCGACGTTGACCCGTCCCAGCTCGCGGCGCTCGCGCGGAAGCTCGCGAAGACGAACGGCGTCGCCCTGCTCGCCTCGACGGGGGAGCGGCTCCACATGGTCCTGGCCTCGGGGACGCCGAGGGTGAATGCCGGCGAGGTCCTCGGCGAGATCTCCGAGGCCGCTGGCGGCAAGGGCGGCGGCAACGCGACCATGGCCCACGCGATTGTTGCGGACGGAGCCAGGGGAGACCAGGCCCTGAAGGCCGGACGCCGCCTGATCACGCTCGCGCTGAATGGATAGCGAGCCGAGGATCCTGCACCCGGGCGACCCCGAAGCCCAGACGCTGGCCCGGGCGATCGCGTCGCCGACCGCCGGGGAGATCCTCCAGGTCCTCGACAAGGAGCCCATGACGGCCTCCGCGCTCACGGCCCGGCTCGGGATCCCGATCACGACCGCGGCCTACCACCTCGACCACCTGGTCGCGGCCGGCGTGATCGAGGTGACCGGGACACGGTGGAGCCGCAAGGGGCGAGAGCAGAAGGTCTACCGGCTTGCGGACCGGGTCGTGATCGTGGCGCCGGGTCGCGAGGACCTGCAGTCCCTCCTCCGGAAGTACGCGGCCCTCGGGCTCGCCCTCGGCGGCGCGGCCCTGATCGCGGGGCTGCTCCAGGCCCGGACGGCCTCGCCGGAGCTCTTCAGGGCCGGGAGCGAGGGCGGGAACGGACTGGGCGCACCGGTCCCGGCCCCGATGGATGCGGTGGCCGCCGCTCCGGAACCCGTGGCCCGCTACGTCCTCCTCGGCGGGCTCGTCGTCCTCGCCGCGCTCGTCCTCTACGACGCGATCGCGGCCCGACGCCGACGTGCATAAGAACGGTTTGCCTTGACCCGCCCTTCAAATAAAACCTGATTTTTCTGGTTTAAAATTAAAACCATCTCAAATTCGCGCCCTGTTTCGCACATTTCGATAGAAGATATATCTAACATTAGGCCGCTGAGTCCCGCGCATGAACCGACGACCGAACCTCATCGTCCCCGCCCTGATCGTGATCTGCGCCCTGATCGTGATGGGGGGCATTGCGACCGGGCTCTCGCAGACGGGAGACCCCGGGGCGAGCGTGTCCCTCCCGATCGCCCTCCAGGAGAACGAGACCCCCACCCCGACGACCGAGATGACGCCGGGAGCCACCGGCACCATGATGGGGACCCTCATCTCCGAACCCACGGCCCCGGGGGTGACGACGACCGAGATCACCCCCGCCGTCACCACGACCAAGCCCTCGCCGATCGCGACGGCCGCCGGCGCGGACAGGCCCCTTTCGAACGGCGATACGGCGAACACCCGCTCCGCCTCCCCTGATGGGGCGTCGGGCGTGACCGGCCGGAGGCAGGAATGGAGCATCGTGATCGCGACCGGCGGCCGGGCCAACCCGATCGTCGTCGGGGACCTGGTCTTCGTGCAGGATGGGACCGGCACGACCTACGCCCTCGACCGGGCGACCGGCGAGGAGCGCTGGAGCCAGTCCGACTTCGCGGGCGGCAACCCGACGCCGGAGGCGACCGTCTCGCCGACGAGCACCGCGACCGGGGAACCGACCCGGAACGTCACGGTCGAGCCGACGGACGGAGCCGTGAACCGGACCCTCGTGGACGTCGCGCTCCAGGAGCCGAACCTCACGACGCTCGTGACCGCCCTCATTGAGGCCGAGCTCGACGTGCCCCTGAACGGCACGGGCGTCTACACGATCTTCGCGCCGAACAACGCGGCCTTCGATGCCCTGCCTCCGGGCGCGCTCGACGATCTGCTCGCGAACAAGACGGCCCTCACTGACGTCCTGACGTACCGCGTCGTTCCCGACCTGTACTCGGCGGAGGTCCACGATAACACGACGACGCTCGTAACCGTACCGGGCCAGTCCCTGAACGTGACCCGGAGCCCTGGCGGCCGGGTCATGGTGAACGATGCCGCGGTCCTTCAGGCCGATCTCGAGGTGTCCAGCGGTATCCTCCACGTCATCGATACGGTCCTGGTACCGTCGAGCGGATCGGCCCGGCCCAATGAAGCCCCGACTGCGAACGAAACAACGACAGAGACCACGACGGGCGCCGTGACCACCGTGCCCATCGACACGGAGACCACCGTCACGGAAGAGAACATCCCCTCCGGAAGACTACATTGCCGGGACCTCTGCACCGGCCGTGCCGGGCGAGGGCAGGACCCCGACGATGGCCCGGTCGACCTGAGAAACCTCCCTCATCCGGGAAGGTCGTGGTCCGGCTTTTTCGGACCTTCGGGCCCTGTCCGTTTGGCTCTTACCGCTTCGGGCTCGCAGAGTGTCGGTCCCGGCGCCCCGGGCAAAGGCGAACACTTTTATACAATGCGGGAGAGGATGATCCACCGGCGGCCCGGGACACCGGGCCGGACGATGACTCGAACCTGAGTTCGGTCGTGACACCGACAGGATTGCACCTGTCGGCGCGCGGCTGAGGAGACAGTGATACCCGATGCCAGACTTTACCA
The DNA here is from genome assembly GCA_964461885.1 of uncultured Methanospirillum sp. Classification (GTDB taxonomy): domain Archaea; phylum Halobacteriota; class Methanomicrobia; order Methanomicrobiales; family Methanospirillaceae; genus UBA288. The sequence continues at coordinate 9,544 of CAYWVY010000040.1, forward strand.
AACCATTCTCCGGTAACGTGCCCGGCCGCATGATGACCCACGAGGAGCTGGTCCGCGCCATGCGCCTCAATGTGGCGGCCGAAGAGGAGGCGACCTTTCTGTACATGGCCCACGCGGAGGCGACCGACAACCCCCTCGCGAAGAAGGTTTTGATCGATATCGCAAACGAGGAGCGGGTCCACGTCGGTGAGTTCAACCGGCTGATCCAGATCCTGACCGGCGATGAGGACAAGTGGCTCGCGGACGGCGCTGCCGAGGTCGACGAGATGGCCCAGGAACTCGGCGCTTCCGAGACGGCAGCAGCCGACGAGAAGCCGAAGACGACCATCGGATCACTCAAGGAGTAGGAGACGAATTATGGTCACTGACTTCCTATCACGGGACGACGCTCCAATCGGGGCTGATGTATGGGCGATGCTCGACGAAATCATGATGGACGCGGCGAGGGGCCAGCTCTCGGTCCGCCGCCTCCTTGAGATCGAGGGGCCGTACGGCTTCGGGCTCAAATCGATCCCACTCGACGACCGCGAGGAGATCGACGGCGTGGTCACCAGCCCGTGCCTCCCGCTTGCCCTGATCAGCAGCTCAATCGAGCTCGGCAAACGTGACCTCGCGGGATATGAGTACGCTCACCTCCCCCCGAACCTCAACAAGCTCGCAGAGACCGCGAGAGCCGCCGCCCGGAAGGAGGACGACCTCCTCCTCAACGGCTCGGGCGACACGCCGGGGCTGATGAACTACCCCGGTGTGGAGCGGAACGGTCTCGGCGACTGGTCAACCCCCGGGACGGCCGCAGCCGACCTGATCGAGGCTGTGACCGCCCTCGACGAGGTCGGGTTCCACGGTCCGTACGTGCTCGGGCTCTCGCCACGGCGGTACAACCAGCTCTTTTACACCGAGACCTGCTGGACCGCGTACCAGATGATCTCCCAGATCGTCCGTTCTATCGTGAAGCTGCCGGCCCTCAAGGACGGGGGGGTCCTTGTCGCCGAAGGGCGGCAGTACGCCTCCATCATCCTGGGCCAGGACCTCTCCCTCGGGTTCATCGGGCCGACCCGGGACGGCCTCGAGTTCTCGCTCTCTGAGAGCCTCGCTCTCCTCGTGCGGGAGCCGCGGGCGCTCCGTGTTCTCGGTTGAGCGCAGTTACTCCTCCCTTTTTTCCCCGCACTGTTTCGAAACGTATTAATTGGCTCGGGAGGATCGCCTACTACGATAGCCATGACTCTATACAGGTGCTTATGCCTCATCGGAGGGTTCCTTCTTCTCGCGACGCTCGCAGCTCCGGTCCTTGCTCTGGACGACACGGGCCTCGTCCGGGTCACCTCGTCTCCGGGCGGCGCGCTCGTGTACATCGACGGGGCGTACCGGGGGGTGACCCCGACCGGCTCTGCCCAGCCCACTGCCATCGAGATCGCAGCGGGCTCGCAACACGCGGTCCGTCTTGTTAAGAAGGGATACCAGGACTATACGACCTCCTTCTCGGTGAACGCGGGGCAGTTCCACGACATCACCGCGGTTCTGGCCCGGGTCGGGCCGACCTCGACCGTCGGGACGATCGCAGTCCGCTCCTCGCCCGGCGGAGCGCGGGTCTACATCGACGGGACCTACTACGGCACCACCCCGGTCCAGGTCGGGTCGCCGCTCTCGCAGACGGTGACCACGGGCAGCCACCGGGTCTCCGTCCAGAAAGACGGTTACACCACCTACTCGACTGCGGTCAACGTCGTATCGAGCCAGCGCAGTGACGTCCAGGCCACGCTGACCTCCGGGCAGGCACCCGGCGCCCTGCAGGTATCGACCAATCCGACCGGCGCGATGGTCACACTCGATCACACGGTCTCGCTGACGGCGCCGGCCACTTTTCCCAACGTCGCCCCCGGCATCCACACGATCGTTGCCACTCTTGATGGTTACGGACAGGTCTCAGGGACGATCCAGGTCACCTCCGGGCAGACTGCCCAGGCCACGCTGACCCTGAGCCCCGTGTCGGCCTCGTTGGGCGCGGTCCGGATCCAGTCGATACCGCCCGCGGCGAACATCTACCTCGACGAGATCTACCGGGGATCGACGCCGATGACGATCGGCAGCCTTGCGGCGGGGAAGCACACCGTGCTTCTGCGCCGCTCCGGTTACCGGGAGTATACCGCGACCGTCACGGTCCCTGCGGGCGGGACCGCGGAGCTTGCCCCGACCCTGACGGCCCTGTCGTCTTCGAGCGGATCGGTTGACGTGGTCTCGTACCCGGCAGGCGCCTCGGTCTACCTCGACGATGTCTACCAGGGCTTGACAAACCCCTGGGATACGCTCAACATTCCGAACGTCGCCCCCGGGGAGCACCACCTCACCCTCACGCTCGGCGGGTACCACGACTACGTGACCTCTGTCACCGTGACACCGGGCAGGGAGACGAGCGTGATCGCGACCCTCACCGATCTTCCGGACGCCAATCCGCACGGCCAGGTGGCCGTCGCATCGTCGCCGTCGGGGGCCGGAGTCTACATCGACAACGCCTACCGGGGGATTACCCCCCTGATCGTGGACAGCGTCGAGATGGGATCTCACACGATCCTCGTACGGCAGGCCGGGTACCAGGACTGGGCCACCTCGGTCCAGGTGACCGAGGGTGAGACGGCGCAGGTCTCGGCCACATTCGTCAGGAGCGGGGCCCCGACGGGAACTGCGACGGCGACGCCGTCGGCCACGATCGCTGTTCCGACGCCGACGACGACCGCACCGACCACGACACGGTCCGGCCTATCCCCCGGCATTGCCCTCGCGGGGATCGCCCTCGTCGGGCTGGTGGCGATCCGGTCCCGTCCCTGAACTTATTTTTCCTCGGCGCCAGAGAAACGGGCGCCTACGCCCGTGAGGTCCGTCGGCGAACCGATCAGTACTGCCACGTCCCCCGGCAGGAGCACCTCCTCACCGGCGGGATTCGTGATGGTCGCCCCCTCCCGCCGGACAGCGAGGACGGTCGCGCCGAAATGGTCCCGCAGATCGGACTTGTCCAGACGGACGTGCGCAAGCGGTGATCCCGGCGCTACCCGGTACGTCCGAATGTCGAGGTCGTACAGGCGTCCCTTCACGTCCACACTGGTGCCGGCCGGCGCCCGAAGTGACCTGAACATGGCGTACCCGTCGGCACGGACGCGCTCGACGTAGCCCTCGATCTCGTTGAACGGGACCATGTAGACCGAGAGGACCCGGGCCACCAGCTCGATCAGCGCCTCGAACTCCTCGGCGATCACCTCGTCGGCCCCGTTCGCCCGTAGCGTCTCGACCTCGCCGGCGTACCGCACACGGACCGCAATATAGACCCCGGGGTTGAGGGCCCGGGCGGCCCTTGCGATCCGCGCGACCGCGCCGGGGTCGGAGATGACACACACGAGCGCCCGGGCGCGATCCGCTCCGGCACATCGGAGGACGCCGGCATGCGTTGCGTCCCCGAAGAAGATTGGCTCGCCGGCCGCCAGCTCTCGCCGGACCGTCTCAGCGTTCGCCTCGATTACGGTGTAGGCGATGCCGGACTCGCGTGCGATCCGCGCGATCTTCCGCCCCGAGAGGCCGTACCCGACGATCACGAGGTGATCCGAGAGGGGCGTTGTCTCCGGCGTTCCGCGCTGGGGCACGGCGCCGGCCAGGCGATCGCCGATGCCGCGAGAGACCTGGATCAGAAAGGGCGCGGCGGCCATGGAGAGGACGGCCGCGTTGAGGAAGAGCTGGTACGCACCGTCCGACAGGACGCCGAGCGAGAGGGCGGCGGTCGCGATCACGAACGAGAACTCTCCGACGTGAGCAAGCGAGAGACCACCTATCACGACGGGGCCGATCGGCATTCCGAGCCCCCTCGCGGAGAACATGCCAAAGACGGCCTTGACCGTGATGATCCCGAGGGTGAGCCCGCCGACGAGAAGCGGCTGAGCGAGGAGATAGTCGATCTCGAGCAGCATCCCGATCGAAACGAAGAAGAGACCGGCGAAGATATCGCGAAACGGCAGGACCAGGGTAAGGGCCTCGTGGCGGAATTCGGAGTCGGCGATGAGCAAGCCCGCAAGGAACGCTCCGAACGCGAACGAAAGGCCGAGGACCCCCGAGATGTACACCGCGAGCACGCAGATGCCCACAACGGAGAAGAGGAAGACCTCGTTAGACCGGGCCCGCGCTGCGTGGTAGAGGAGGGCGGGGACGCCCCAGCGGAGGCTCACGAGGATCGCGACTATGACCACTGCCCCCTGGACGAGTGCCAGCGGTACGGCTTCCAGCGCAGGCGGGGCCCCGCCGGCGAGCAGGGGGAGCAGCAGCATCACGGGCACGACAGCCAGATCCTGGAAGATCAGGACCGCGAGGAGGAAACGGCCGTGTAGGGATCCGGTCTCGCCCCTCTCCTGGAGCGCGCTCATTACGATGGTCGTACTCGAGATCGCAATCATCACGCCGAAGACGACGGCGTCGGGAATCTCCTGTCCGAGGAGCAGGGCCGCTGCGGCGACGGCCCCACCGGTCAGCAGGAGCTGGAGCGACCCGCCGAGCACGAGCATCCGGCGGGCCGTGAGGAGCTCGCGAAACGAGATCTCGAGTCCTATGGTGAAGAGCAGGAGGATGACGCCGAGCTCGGCATATCGCCCGATCATCTCCGTGTCCGTGACCAGCCGGAGCCCGGAGGGGCCGATGAGCAGCCCCGCGAAGAGATAGCCGACGACCCCGGGGATCTTGAGCCGGCTGCAGATGAAGAGGGCGGCGATCGAAAACCCAAAGATCGCCAGGAACTCGAAGAGGAGTCTGGGGTCGAGAGCACCCGCTACCAGGGGATCACCCCGGCTGGCAGGCGGGTTTGCTCAGCATAATTGCCATGCAAAACCACAAATTTAAAATAATAACGCAAAGACATTTGAAACGAGACCCCATGACAACGGAGGTGCCGTTCGGCCGAGCGACTGGGCCGAATGTAGAGATGATAGAGGCTGTTCATGACGAAGAGCAGCGCCTGGATCCCAAGATCGAGCCCCTAAAATGCGGCGCCTCTTCGACGACCCTCCCGTCATATCTCTTCATCGGCCTTCCGATCTGTTTCATCGTGGCCCTTGGTGTCATCATGATCGGGTATCGCGGAGCCTTTACCATCGAGTCGCTGGTCTTCTTCGGCCTCGGCGCTGTCGGCATTCTTCTCGTCCGATATCTCAACCGTCACTGGTAAAAAACGACCGGTCGATATCGTTCCAATGCCTGCCGTGTACGGAATGAATAGCCCTTTCCAGCGTTCTAATCACCGCACTTGGAGCAGCGAGCCGCCGTTCCGGAGGCCCGGCTTTGCAGAAAGACGGGAGCGGGCCGTTGCCGCCGGAGGCGCCCGGGCCGTTAAAAAGAGGAGAGGTCGTCAGTCCCGACTGGCGGACCCGCCCGAGGACTTCCCGGAACTGCCCGGAGTGCCGCTCCGGCCGCCGCCCTTCTCCTCTCGTCGGCGCATTCTGTGAACTGGCCCTTTTTTTCCCGGCACCTGTCGATCTCGGGATCGTAGTGAGCGCCCCCGGAGGAGCTGCCGGAGGCACTGCGGACCCCGCTACCGCCGCTCGATGAACTGTCCGGGCTTCCGCTGGCAGAGGCAGAAGTGGATCGACCGCTCTTTTTACCGCTCGATCCGCTCGAGGAGCTATCGCATCCACCGTGCGACGCCTCGCCGCCCTTCCCTGGTCTCTTTATCGGCCGAAGCCAGGCCCCGACGCTCGTTCGAACCCCTGTCAAGGTTCGGGATGTACAATACCCTGCAGGCCTGTCAGGCACCGCGACACCCCTGCTGCCGGCCGGTCTAGTAAACGCTTGTGCCGAAAGGAGACATTCGGGGATACTGGGGGAAGTATAAGGCTCCTGTCCATGAACGTTGTGTTCCATTCCACCAGGCCCAATCGACGGTTCTCGCAGAGAGCGCGACTGTATCCCGAGCGATCAGAGAAACGGGTCCGGAATGCACCTCCCGGCACGGGGCCGAAACCCGGGGAGGGATTTCTGCCTATCGACCGCCACCGATCGGCGGGTAATCGCAGGCAGAGCAGAGGCTGACGGTTCCGCCGTACGGCAGGAGCACAGCCGTTCGGCACGCGCTGCACTTTTCGCCGAGGCAGAGCACGAGCAGCCCGTTCCGGCCGCTGACGAGCGGGCAGATTCGGTCGTCCATGAGAAGAGTATCGGGGGCGGAAGGGGTAAATGTAACAGTAGTAGGGGTGGTGAAGGAGATAGTGCCTCAGTCCCGTCCCGTTGAGCTCTTCGAGGAACTGCTGCTGGAGGAGCTGCTGCCGCGTCCACCGTGCGATGCCTCCCCGCCGGCGCGTGCAACCCGCTCGCGCGTCTCCTCATCGGTCGAGGCGAGTCCGCGGTTCGACCCCTCGCGCCCCCGCCGGACGATCCGCCGCGGCCGTCCCCAGACGAGCTCGAGGACTTCTTGTCGTCGTTCTTGTGCGATACCTTGCCGCCCTCACTGGCGACGCGTTTCAGCGTTTCTTCATCCGCTGAGGTGAGTCCGCGACGCTCATTCGATCCCTTATCGCTTTCCGGCATCTTTCACTCCGATACAGGGCTTATTTCGACCCTGCAACGAGGGTCAATGCACGATCCTATATTAAATAATTTTCACACAATGAGATATATTTGAATATATAATGTCCTTTTAAACTCTTTAAAATCCGATCTCACCCGCCTTCCGGCAGATACATCCGTTTCCACCGGGGCCACCTCGACAATCCTTATGAGCGCCACTACCCAATCGTAGGTGTGAACATCTCGCAACCCTGGGGAGCCCGTCTCCTTGTCACCGGCCTGCTCCTGGTGATCCTCATTGGAGCCGTGGTCCTCCCCGTCTCCGGCGCCACAGGCTCGACGGGCACCGCGACCGTCTCGTCCGGTACGACGGTTCCTATGCCCCTCGGGACGACTGCGTCCGCCGCCACAACGACTGCCGTCACGACGACGAAAGTGACTCCGACAGCGGCCGCGAAGGTAGTTGCCGCGAAGACGATGGCTCCGACCGCGCAGCCCACAACGGTGAAGACCGCCAAGCCGATCACGAGCCCGCCAAAGACCACGGTCCCGACCACGAAGATCCCGGCGACCACGGCACCGACACAGGCTGCTGCAGCCGTTTCTGGCCTGCCGCCCGCGTCGACCGTCGTGACCGCTCCGACGATCGTGCCCGGCTCGTTCACCGTGCCGGCCGGTACAGGCATCTTCTCGATCGCATCGGTCGGCAACGTACCCGTCGGCGGCGACGGCGTGGTCCAGCTTATTGTCGACAATGGGTGGACTCCGCTCTTTGGCGACACGTACATCGATATCAGCTGGGATCCGTCCATAGTTGCGTACCAGTCCTCGGTCATCAAGGTCCTGAACACGACTGCGGCAGTCTCGAGCGACCACTCCGTGCGGGTCATGCTCGGAGACTTCCGCCGCGGGTATCCGCAAGGGAAGTATCCGCTGGCGGCCATCACCCTCCGGGCGCTCCGCGAGGGCACCTCGACGCTCACGGTCTCGGTCGACCACGTGCGGTACTGGTCCAAGGACTTCACCGAGTTCACTGATATCACCGCGACCGCCTCGGGCCGGAGCGGGATCTTCTCGACGGGCGCGCTTCCTGTCGAGACCCAGCCGCTCGTGACCTTCACCCAGAACACGCTCGCTCCGGTCTCCTACCCGGTGAACGAAATGGACGTGGGCTTCGCGTCCACGGCGCAGACGACCACCGTCGCGACGACAGCGCCGGATACGGCCGCAACGGTCGCGACACAGCCCCCGTATACCGTGATTACGACCGTCGTCGAACCGTCCCCGTCCGCCAGCCAGACCCTGAACAGCTCGTACGCCCCCGTCGCGACCAGGGTCCAGACCTCGGGCCTCCCGTCGGCGACTGTTGTCGTGGTCTCGCTCGCCATCCTCGCCGGGGTGGCCCTGTTCATTCGGCGCAGGGGATGACCGGCCCCCCCAGGCTTTTAGAGGCCCTATCAAGACTCCAGCAAACACATAATGGTAAATATCTTCCCGTCAACTGATCTCTATGAGGCCATGGCAGCGGGGTAGACGGTTGATCGCGGTCTGCGGTTTCCTTCTCCTGCTCTTCTCAGGCGTCGCCGCGGCAGCGGTCGTCACCGACTCGCCCATCGTTATCTCGAAGATCGTCGCCGACGGCGACCGGATGACGGTCACGCTCCTGAACACCGCCCCGTACCCGGTCGTGGTCGGGGGCTGGATGATCGCCGCGGCCGGCGAGCGAGCCATGCTGCCTGCCGGAACAGCCCTTGCCGGGCTTGCCCGTACCAATGTTCCCATGGTCCGGCCAGCCGGGACGGAGGCTTTCACGATGACGCTCGGGTCGCCCGAAGGCGAGACGATGCAGGTGCTCGAGGATCCAGCCCACGTCTGGGTCGCAGGCGACGTCTTCTCCCTCCACGGGGTCGACCGGTACCGCTACATCGTCGTGTATACACGTGACACCGAAGATGGCCTGGTCCACGGCTGCTACGAGGTTGACCTGGTGGACCCGGGCCGCTACGAGGTCTCGCAGTACATCCACAGTCAGGAGGTCTTCGGCGACGCGTTCATCGCGGAGCAGGGCGGTCGGTTCATCGAGAACGTCCCGCTCGATGAAGTCGTGATAACGGACGATACCCCCGCGGACGGCGGGAAGACGTACTTCGGCCTGACCCTCGGCAAGATCTTCGGCGCGGCAAATGCCCCGCTGCCGACAACACCGAAGCCGGTCCCGACAGCCCCGCACTGGCCGACGCCGGCACCAGTTCAGGCCACTACGGCACAGACAGTGGCCCCGACGGGGACGGCCGACCTGACACAGACGCCCGCACCCGCCCCGACCGCCACCGCGACGACCTCGCAGCCCGTCGCGACAGAGCCGACCCCCCCGGTTTCGACGGCGCTCCCGGTCTTCACGCCGGCCACCGCACCTGTCCTCGAGCCCACGCCCGAGCCTGTTGTGACCTCCGCACCGGTCCCTGTCTGGGGCAAGCGGTTCGCGGCCTGGCAGGCGCCGTCCACGTCGGGACGGCGAGTGGCCGCGTCGGTCACGCCCGAGGCGACAGTGACTGTCGGCGCGAAGGCGACCCGGCCGGCCCGGTCATTCGCCCGCGTGTACCCGCGCTGGTCGCCGTTCGCACGGGCGACACCGCACGCGGCCTGACCAGCCCGTCTCTTTTTTCCCCCGGCAACGAGTGTGCCGAACCACTAATCGGGCAGCTCAGCGATGTGGGTTCTGCGGAATCGGGCACTCCTCCATGGGCTTCATCGACGGCGTCCTGCTCGGGCCAACCATGATGATCGCAGTTCCGGCCGGATCATGGTACAATGAGAGAACCCCTAACGGAACATACGGTTAATATTTTAGAAGGTGTTTTGCCGGTTGGACCATCCAGGGTGGCGGAGAGGCTACGCGGTTGATTGCAGGTCAACTTTACTCTGGTTCACGTCCAGACCCTGGCTCTCGACATCTGCTCTACCCCGATGCGGGTGCGGCAGAGTGGAGGGTGGGCATCGGTCGGGCGGTGCTGCCACCCATCGCCAGTTTTTTTCCCGGTTGCCGCGACTGTCGCGGTTGCACTGCATCGGTGTTTTGTAAGATGGATGATCAGATCGGTCGCCTCTTTCCCCGCGCCGCGGAGCGGCGATGCGGCTTTCGACCTTCAGCTCAGCTTTGCCAGGACTTCGGTGGCGGCATCATGCACGGGCCGTTTGGCATCCATGCGCGGCCGTCCCCGGTCCTGCGATCCCCGGCATCGCCGAAACTTCCCGGTGACTCCGCGCCGCCTCCTGCAAAGATTCATATCGTTCCCCGAGCATGCCGATCTGCGGTTCGACGGTCAGGGTGGCAGCATTCCGGAAAGCCGCATCCCTTCTCTCGCCCCGTGCCCGGGTTGACCCATCGCCATCCGTCTCCCGCTTCGGCGTTTCGATCTCCTGTCTGTCGGGCCCGCTTGGTCTCCATGGCCCGGGTATCTGGAGGTCAAAAAACCAAAAGCTCCGTGGGGCCTGAAAGCTGGCGCGAGATCTGTCGGGCCGATCCGGTGATCCTGGGCGGGATGGACGGCACAGATTTGGGTGCTGACCCTGCGGAGGTGGTTGTGGAGGCCGGACACCGAACCGGGCGGGGCAGGTTGCCGGCCTGGCCAGGGCTGGAGCCAACTGGGGACTGCGGTGGGATCACTTTCACACCGCAATCATCGCCACTCATATACCCTGCCGCCCAGGATCTCCCTGTTGCTGCAGTGACCCTGGCGCCGGCTCCGCATCGATGGTGACCGCGATGAATTACACGAACAAACGCAACCTTTCTGCCCGCTCCCGATATCGGCCAGGCTCGATCGACTGCTCCCGGGGCGCGGGCGACGGTTGCCTGCCCGGACTCGCACGGGGGATCGACAGGCGGTTCGCGAGAGGAAGGGGGGACGGGGGCTGAGATGACGTGGGTCACCCGGTTCGGTTTCCCCGGGGTGGAGGCTGGATGGGACGGATCTTCCTGAGCCCGCGTCTGAGCGTGCACTTAACGGCCGAGCGCTGGCGCCGACTCGGCCTCGTCGGCCGCGAGTCGGATCGGGCCACGCTTGGCCGGCTAATAGGGATGGCAGTCGCCCACTCGAGCGAGGCGTTCTTCGCACTCGACGCCCCCCTCGAGGCCGTGCTCGTCTCTATCTTTTTCGAGATCTCGAGAGAGGGCGAGTGACGTGCAGCACTCGTACTGTTCCTGCACAGGGCTCTCCGCTAATTCCAAAATAGAACCGCTCAGGTGCTGGCTGTATACACATTGCCCTACCCTCCTCGTAGGGGCGTATCTGACCCACGGCTGTGAGACAGAGGCGTGAGTCCGGATCGTGCAATAGCCTCAATGATGCCCCTCCCAGGTTCTCACGCTCCAGAGCGGGGGCGGTGCCGGCGAGGTGTCGCAGATCTACCGCGTAGATAGATCGGTGCTGATTCAAAACGGTAAAGAGAAATGCGAAGGGCCGGATTCGAACCGGCGAACCTCTTCAGGAACGGATCTTAAGTCCGTCTCCGTTGGCCGGGCTTGGATACCTTCGCGCGAATACTCTGTT
>CAYWVY010000041.1:0-20437 GCA_964461885.1 uncultured Methanospirillum sp.
CGTCGGTCGGGCCGGCGCCGGCAGGGACACGAGCCAGACCGTCTGGTCGGCCCCGGACGCCACCAGCTGCAGGGTGTCGTCCATGGCCGGCGCGTACACGATCACGATCGATGACTCGGCCCGCCGCTTCAGCGCGGCCAGGAGCCGGCCCATCCCCCGCCCACGCTCCTCGATGTCGAGGCCGGCCGCGAGGGCCGGGTCCCACTCGATCATCAGGACCGTGTGGAACGACGATCGGATGGCGGCCGTCAGCTCGTCGAGGGTTTCGGCCTCGACCGTTTCGAAGTGCTCCGACCGGATCGGCGGGGCGCGGAAGAGGACCCCGGAGAGGCCGTGATAGAGGTACCGGGTGTGGAACCGGGCGATCTCCGGCAGCTCCAGGAGCGAGGCCATCCGGTCCGGCGTCGCGACCAGGATCTTCAGCTCTCCGATTGGGAAGGTCCCGCCCGGCCAGCACCAGAGCCGCACGCCCTACGCCTCCCTCGCGAACTCGAGGAGGACCGCGAGCGCGGCGGCCTCGAGGGGGTCGTCGAGGCTGCCGAACGTCGTCGGCCCGTTCCGCTCGAGGGCCGCGATCACCACGTCCATCGCCGGCTGGTCTTCGGCTTTCAGCGCCCGGCGGAAGCGCCGCCAGCGCTCGAGCACGACCGGGAGCTCCGCGCGGCAGCTCATGTCGCGCCCCCGGTCGCCGTCATGCGCCCCGTCCGACCGCCACGCTGGTGCCGGGGTGGAGTGGAGGGGCCGCGTCCGTCTCTGTTCATAAGCAAAAACACCGATGTGGTGCCGTCCCCACGGTCGTGAGGGCAGGCACACAGATCTCGGCGGGGGAGTATATGAGGGATCGAGGTTGCGGTGTGAAAGTGAACGGCGGCCCGTGCGTCAGCGCAGCAGCCGGGCGTTGATTGCGACGATCACGGTCGAGGCGCTCATCAGCACGGCCCCGACGGCCGGCGTCAGCACAATCCCGACGCCCGAGAGGACGCCTGCCGCGAGCGGGATTGCGACCACGTTGTACCCGGTCGCCCAGAGCAGGTTCTGGGTCATCTTCCGGTAAGTTCGCTTCGAAAGCCGCATCAGGTTCGCCACGTCCCGGGGGTCGGAGCGGACGAGCACGATGTCGGCCGACTCGATCGCGACGTCCGTCCCGGCGCCGATCGCGATCCCGACGTCGGCCTGGACCAGGGCGGGCGCGTCGTTGACGCCGTCCCCGACCATGGCCACCCGGGACTGCCGCTGCACCTCGCGGACCTTCTCGGCCTTCTCGTGGGGCAGCACCTCCGCGTAGTAGTCGTCGAGGGCCAGGTCGGCCGCGACGGCTGCGGCCACGGTCCGGGAATCGCCGGTCAGCATCATGCACAGGTAGCCCATCGACCGCAGCTCGGCCACGGCCTCGCGGGCCTCTGGCCGGACCACGTCCGCGAGCGCGAACGCGGCCAGAGGCCGGTCGCCCTCGACGAGGTAGACCACGGTCTCGCCGCGCGTCCACGAGGCCCGGAGGCGGCCGTCGTCGACCACGACGATCCCCTCCTCCTCGAGCGCGCCGGGGCTCAGCACGCGAAGCCGGCGCCCCTTCACGTCGCCCTCGACCCCCCGGCCGGGCAGGGCCCGGAAGTTCTCAGCCGCCGGGACCGGGAGTCCGCGCCGCCGGGCCTCGTCCGCGATCCCCTGCGCGATCGGGTGCTCGCTCATCGCCTCGAGCGCGGCCGCCTGGGTGAGGACGTGGTCCTCGGGCAGGTCGGCGAGCGGGACCGTCGCGGTCACCCCGAACCGGCCCTCGGTGAGCGTGCCGGTCTTGTCGAAGATCACGACGTCGAGGTCGCGGGCAGCCTCGAAGGCCTGCCGGTCCCGGATCAGGAGGCCCGCGCCGGCCGCGAGCGAAGTCGAGACCGCGACCACGAGCGGGACCGCGAGCCCGAGCGCGTGAGGACAGGAGATCACCATGACCGTCACGGCCCGCTCGACCGCGAACGCAAGGTCCTGGCCCAGGGCGAGCCAGGCTCCGAACGTGACTGCGCCGACGGTCACGGCCACGACGGTCAGAACGAACGCGGCCGTGTTGGCGAGGTCCTGGGTCCGCGACTTCGACTCCTGCGCCTGCCGGACGAGCTCGATCACCTGGGCCAGGTAGGTCTCGCGACCCGTCGCCGTCACCCGGACCGTGAGCGCCCCCTCGCCGTTGAGGGCGCCACCGATGACCCGGTCGCCGGGGGCCCGGCGGACCGGTCTCGACTCGCCGGTCAGCATGGCCTCGTTCACGCTCGACGCCCCGCCGGTCACCTCGCCGTCGACCGGGACCTTCTCGCCCGGCCGGACCAGGACGGCGTCGCCGACCGCGAGCTCGCTGACGGGCACGTCGATGGTCCCGTTGCCGGAGACGAGGTGGGCCTCGGACGGCATGATCCGGACGAGCGCCTCGAGTGCCCGGGAGGCCCCCATCACCGAGCGCATCTCGATGTAGTGGCCGAGGAGCATGATGTCGATCAGGGTCGCGAGCTCCCAGAAGAAGCCCATGCCCGGCGTGACCCCCAGGGCCACCGCGGCGGAGTAGACGTAGGCGACCGTGATGGCGAGGGCGATGAGGGTCATCATGCCGATGCGGCGGGTCCGGACCTCTGTCACGAACCCAGCGAGGAAGGGCCACCCGCCGTAGAGGTAGACCACGGTCGCGAGGAGCAGGATCGCGAGCTCCTGCCCCGGGAACGCGAACTTCACCCCGGTAAGCTCCTGCACCTCCGGGGTCAGGGCAAGGATCGGGACCGTTAGCACCAGCGAGACGACGAACCGTCGCTGAAAGTCGGCGAGCATCGTGTCGTGGCCGTGGCCCTCGGCGTGGGCCCCGGGGGGCTGCTCCCCGTGCTGCATGTGCTCGTTATCGTCGGTCATGGTGCCCCACCCGGCGCGCGCCGCTCCGGTGAGATGAGATCCCGGTGGCGCGTTATGAATATTGCGGTGAAGAGCGGTTCAGCCCGTGCCGACCCCATCGACCTCTTCCCAGAACCCGGCGAACGCCTCCCAGCAATGCTCGCGCAGCTCCGCGACGCCCCCGTCGTCGACGGCGCCGTCCTCGTCTTCGTACAGCCCGCGGTTCAGCTCGACCTGCACCCAGGGGACCCCCCGGTGCCAGTAGTGGGCCATCGAGGTGAACCCGCCCGGAAACGGCCGGTTGACGGTCACTTCGCCCCCGGGGAGCACGCGAAGGAAGTGCGCGGCGAGGCTCCGGATCCAGGCCGGCGGGCAGGTCGCGAGCCGCCCGCGGCGGGGCTCGCCCATCGCGTCGCCGTGGTTGCCGAGGCAGACGAGGGGGCGGCGCCGGCCCGCGTCCTTCGCGAGGGGCGGGCCGACCGGCTCCATGCTGTGGCAGTCGAAGGCGCAGCGGACGGCGTGTTCGTCGAGGAGCCGGTCGACGGCCTCGTGGAACGGGAAGTAGTGGCGCATCATCAGCCCGTGGACGACCGCGATCGGGGGTGCTCCGCCGCTCCGGTAGACCGCCCGCCGATCCGGCGTCCGCGACTTGATCGCGCCGTCCGGGTGGAGCGGCGGCAGGTGATACGGCGCCCGGTTGAGGTCGACGACCATGCGCGAGATACGGGCCTCGAGCCGGGCCGCGACGCGGCCCCCGAAGTCGTAGAGCGCGCCTGTGGCCGGGTCGGCCAGGCGGGCGAGGTCCTCGGGCGAGAGCGCGAGGAGGTCTGCGACCTCGTCGGGGACGACGAGCCCGCTGTGGGGGACGGTAATCAGGAACGGGAGCCCCGGTGGCATGGATACCCGGGATCGGCGGTCCCGTGGTAAAAGCCTTCGGTCGGGGAATCGCGTCACCGTCCAGGGGAGTGTCGCCGGGACGCTTGTTCTCCCGCAACGCCGGGATCCGGCACGGGGGACTCGGCCCCCTGCCGATCCCCGTCCTCTGGGTGCCCAGCGTCTCCGCCGCCCCGTGCGGTCACCGGTGCCGCTTCGGCCGACGGTGTCGGCGCGGGACCCTCCGGGCTTATCTGGTCCGGGGTCGAACGTCGATCAGTGGCCGCCGGCGGGGCGGCCGGAGGAGAGATGAACTCGGATCAGCAGGAGGAGATCGGAGACCGCACCGCCGTCCGGCGACGGTTCGCCATTGCGCTCGACGGAGAGGCGGTTGCGCCCCACCTGGGCCGCAGCATCGCCTTCGCGGTCTACGAGAGCGAGAACGGGAAGGCCGTGCGCCTGGAGAACATCGAGAACCTGCTGCTCTCGCCCGGGTTCGTGCTGATCTTCTTCCTCCGGTACGGGATCGACGCGGTGATCGCGGGCAACTCCGGCGAGGGCCTCTGCGCGCTCCTCGAGAAGAACGGGATCGAGGTCGTCCGCGGCGTCGAGGGCTCCGTGGAGGAGACGGCCCGGGCCTATGCCGCGGGCACGCTGGCTCGCGCGGACATCCCGTGCACGCTGCACGACGCCTGCACCGGTTGCGGCAACTGCGGCTGATCCCTCTTTTTTAAGTTGCGGCGACGAACGAAGGCTATGGAGCCGATCCCCGGGGCCGTGGCGCGCGAGCTCGCCGGCCTGAGCGACCCCGCGGCGCTGGCGAGCTCCGTGCGCTTCTTCAAGGAGCCCGTGCGCTGCCGCGGCGTGAAGACGGCAACCGTCCACGCGGTCGCGCGAAAGCACTGGGAGGACGTCGAAACGCTCGGCAAGGCGCGGATCCTCGCGCTCTGCGAGGAACTCTACCGGGCCGGGTACCTCGAGGACGGCTTCGTCGCGGCCGACTGGGCCGCGCGGGTCGCCCCGGCCTTCGAGCCGGGCGACATCGATCTCTTCGGTGCCTGGGTCGAGCGGTACGTCGACAACTGGGCCGCCTGCGACACCCTCTGCAACCACGCCGTCGGCGATCTCGTGGCCCGGTTCCCCGGGGCGGTCGACGTGCTGAAGGCGTGGGCGGCGTCGGAGAACCGGTGGATGCGGCGGGCCGCGGCCGTCTCGCTCGTGGTCCCCGCGAAGCGGGGCGAGTTCCTCGACGCCGCCCTCGCGATCGCCGACCTGCTCCTCCTCGACCGTGACGACATGGTCCGCAAGGGCTACGGCTGGCTCCTCAAGGAGGTGAGCCGGCACCACTGCGACGAGGTCTACGCGTTCGTGCTCGCCCGCCGCGACGTCATGCCGCGGACGGCGCTGCGGTACGCCGTCGAGCTGATGCCGCCGGAGCTGCGGGCCGAGGCGATGAAGCGGGGGTAAAAAGAAGGTGTCGTCAGGCCGCGGCTTCTGCCGGGGCCGGCTCGAGCTGGTCCGCCGGCGCCGCGATCCGCGTCGGCTTGTTGGCAGTGGGATGGGCGTAGTGGGCCCGCACGGCGGCCACCGGGAGCATCGCGCAAAAGCCGCTGGGGAACCGGCAGATCACCATCCGGCCCGACTCCGCGTGGTAGCAGAACCCGGCCTCGACCGGGACCTCCCGGCCCTTGCATATGCGGAGCCGGTAGAGCGGCACGGGGTCCTCTCCGTCGAGCAGGGCGGGCACGTCCTCGGCCGAGACGTGGTAACTGCCCCGCTCCGGCCCCGCGATGATCTCGAGCCTGAGCGCCGCGTACTCCCGGGTCGCGAGGCCTATCGTGACCCACCGCGGGCTCCGGGAACGGTGTTTTGATGTCATGGCCGTATCATAATATATGTGCCGCTATGTAATATTAAGGCGTGCATACAGGCCGTTTTTCCCCGAACGGCCGGCGATACCGGCGCGTCAACGCCCGATCGACGGGCGGAAAAAAAGATGAGTCAGCGGGGCCGTGACGCCTCGAACCGCTGCGAGACGGCGTCCCAGTTGACGACCTGCCAGAAGTTCTCAACGAACTTCCCGCGGTCGTTCTTGTAGTCCAGGTAATACGCGTGCTCCCAGACGTCGAGGACCATCAGGATCGCGCACGCCGGGTAAACGTTGACGTTGTGCTTCTCGATCTGCATGATGATCGGCCGGCCAGTCATCCTGCAGAGCGACAGCGCGGCCCATCCCGATCCCTCAGCGCTCGACGCGGCCGTCGAGAACTCCTTCTTGAACCGATTGAACGACCCGAACTCGGCGTCGATCGCCTCGCCGAGGGCACCCGACGGCGCGCCGCCTCCGCCCCTGCCCGTCGGGGCCATGTTCTTCCAGAAGATCGAGTGGAGGGTGTGGCCACCGATGTGGAACGAGAACTCCTTCAGGGTCGCCTTCAGATCGATCTCGGCTCCGCTCTTCCGGGCCGCGTCGAGCTTCTCCAGGATTCCGTTCGCCCCGACCACGTAGGCATTGTGGTGCTTGTCGTGGTGGAGCCTGAGCTGCTCCTCCGAGATCGCGGGGGCGAGGTCGCCGTAGCCGTACGGCAGCGGCGGCAGGGTGTACATCTTCTTCGTATCCATCTCGATTCACCTGCTGGTGGGGCCAATCGGCCGGACAATGCTCGACAACAGAAGGGATAAATTATCCGGTTGGAGACGAACATTGTTACCAAGGCTATGAGACACAGGCTGAAGATGGGGCGCGACTCCGCGGGGGCCGTGCGGCGGGCTGGGCCTGCGGAGAATCCGGGACCGGAGCGGCCTGCCCGGGCACGTTCACGGGGCCCCCGCCGAGCACTCGCCCTCCCGCTCGTCCTGCTCCTCTGCCTCGCGTGCACGGGCGCCGGATCAGCCACGGTCCAGATCCTCCCGCTCGGAGACTCGATCACGCACGGCAGCGACGCCTACCCGTCGTACCGGGCATGGCTCTACCCGGACCTCGGGGCGCTGGGCCACGACGTCGACTTCGTCGGCTCCTCGCATACGCCGGTCCTCCGGGCCGGCCTCGACCCCGACAACGAGGGCCATTCGGGGTACACGGCCGGGCAGGTCCTCACCGAACTCCCGGGCTGGCTCCAGGCCTACCCGCCCCCCGAGATCGCGCTGGTTCACCTCGGCACCAACGACGCGATCCACGAAATTCCCCGCGACCGGACGATCGCGGACCTCCGGGGGATCGTGGGCGTGCTCCGGGCGCGAAACCCCTCGATGACGATCCTCCTGGCGCAGATCATCCCGACCTCAGTCGGGTCGATCAACGCGCGGATCGAGGCCCTGAACCGCGAGATCGCCCGGCTCCAGTCGCTCTCGACTCTCCAGTCGCCGGTGATCGTCGTCGACCAGTACTCGGGGTACGACGGGGTCGCGGACAACCAGAAGGGCGGGGTCCACCCGCTCGCCTCCGGCGAGAAGAAGATGACCGCCCGGTGGGAAGAAGTGCTGATCCCGGTCCTCGACGGGGTCGCGCCGCCGGAGATCGTCCAGTACGGGCCGCACGCCGTTCCCGGCCGGATCGAGGCAGAGGACTACGACGCCGGCGGGTACGTCGACACGACTCCCGGGAACGCGGGGGGCGCGTACCGGCGCGACGACGTGGACATCGAGTACGCAGCGTCGGAGGGGTCGTACGCGGTCGGCTGGATCCGGGACGGGGAATCGCTCACGTACACGGCGAACGTCAGCACGGGCGGGTCGTTTTACCTGAACGCACGGGTGGCGAGCCCCAACGACGGCCGCGTGGCCGTCCTCGCGGTCGACGGGACGGACAGGGCCGCGATCGCGGTCCCGAACACGGGCTCGTTCGACGCCTACGCGACCGCGACCGTCGGGGTTGTGCTGCCGGCCGGGCAGCAGCGCATGGTCCTCCGGTTCTCCGGAGACGGCCAGAACCTGAACTGGTTTGAGTTCGTGCCGGCCGCCCCGGTGCCGATCGTTACCGTGCCCCCGCTGCCGCCGCAGGACGTCACAGCCCTCCGGAACACGACATATGAGCCGACGGCCATCACCTGGAACTGGACCGATCCAGCGGACCCGAGCTTCGCGAACGTGACCATCTGCCTCAACGGCGTCCCCGCGGGGACCGTGGAGCGGGGCGTGCAGCGGTTCACGGCGACGGGCCTCGTCCCGAACATGTCGTACACGATCGGTACCAGGACCGTGAACGCGGCCGGCGTGGCGAGCCTTACCTGGGCCAACCACACGGCATGGACGGCGCCCGCCCCCGCCCCCGGCCCCGTGCCCACGCCGACGCTACCGGAGTCTCCCGCGCCAACACCGACGGAGGCACCCACTCCTTCGATGACGGGATCGCCTGAGCCTACCGTGACGGAGACGCCTGCACCGACGCCCGCTGAGACACCCACACCGACAGAGACGCCGGTACCCACATTGACGGCGTCACCTGAACCCACCGTGACAGAAACGCCTGCGCCGACGCTAACGGAAACACCCACACTCACACCGACGGAGACGGCCACACCTGCGGCAACGGAGTCACTCACGCCAGCGCCGACAGAGATCTCCACGCCGGGACCCACGCTCCAGCCCGTGCTTGGCGAGGCCAGCCCCCCGACAGACACGGACGGGGACGGCCTCTGCGACGACGTGAACGGCAACGGCCGGAGGGACTTCGCGGACGTCGTGCTCTTCTTCAACAGCATGACCTGGATCGCGGCCAACGAGCCGACGGGCGCCCTCGACTTCAACGCAAACGGCCGGATCGACTTCGCCGACGTCGTGGTGCTGTTCAACGGGCTCTGAGAGAGCCCGCTTCCCTCTGGAACGGAACCCTGAATACGGATGGCATCGAGATCCGTTCATTGCTTCGGGAAGATCATGTCCAGATTCGATTCATCGCGGAGGCGCCCCCGCGCGGGGCTGCACCTCGCCACCGCCGTCCTGCTGCTCGTAACCGCATCCTTCGGGGCCGCATCGGCCTCGGTCCTCGTCCTTCCGCTCGGGGACTCGATCACCCACGGCGGCGACGGCGACGGGGGCGTGCTGTTCCCGACGTACCGCTACTGGCTGTACCAGGACCTCGAGAAACTGGGCTACGACGTTGACTTCGTCGGCTCCCTGGACCAGCCCCAGCCCCCGGGTCCCTCGGACCCGCACAACGAGGGGCACGCGGCGTACACGGCCGGGCAGGTGCTCACCGAACTCCCGGGCTGGCTCCAGGCCTACCCGCCCCCCGAGATCGCGCTGGTTCACCTCGGCACCAACGACGCGATCCACGAAATTCCCCGCGACCGGACGATCGCGGACCTCCGGGGGATCGTGGGCGTGCTCCGGGCGCGAAACCCCTCGATGACGATCCTCCTGGCGCAGATCATCCCGACCTCGGTCGGGTCGATCAACACGCGGATCGAGGCCCTGAACCGCGAGATCGCCGGGCTCCAGTCGCTCTCGACTGCGCAGTCGCCGGTGATCGTCGTCGATCAGTACTCGGGGTACGACGGGGTCGCGGACAACCAGGAGGGCGGGGTCCACCCGCTCACTTCGGGCGAGCAGAAGATGACGGCTCAGTGGGAGATCGCGCTCGTCCCGGTGCTGGCAGGGGCCGGGCCGGGGATCGTGACCCCGTCCCCGATCGTGAGCCCGGCCGGACCGATCCCCGTGCCCACTGCCCCTCCGGCCGTCGTGACCACGCCACCCGCGGCAGTCCCGACGGTCACGACACCGATCTCATCGTCCCGCTTCGGGGCCCGGTCCTACCGGATCGGCAGCATCCCGACCCGGACGCTCTCCGACATCCCGGGCACGACCGTGAGGACGACCGGGTCGACACGCCTCTCTCGCGACGACGCGGGGGCGGCGACCGCGATCACCCCGCCGACGACCCTCTTCCGGCGCTGGTACCCGGCGGCCCGCTGGAGTGCGGGCCTCCGGTAACCCCCGTTCACTCCTCGCCGGACGGCGCGGGAGCACCCGGTTCCCGCACGGTCCTCATGGACGGGAAGAGGATCACCTCCTTGATAGAGGCGTGCCCCGTCAGGAGCATCACGAGCCGGTCAATCCCGATCCCGACGCCGCCGGTCGGCGGCATCCCGAGCCCGAGCGCAGTGATGAAGTCCATGTCGACCATCTGGGCCTCGAGGTCGCCCTCGAGCCGCCGGCGATCCTGGGCGCGCAGCCGCTCGAGCTGGTCGCGCGGATCGTTCAGCTCTGAGAACCCGTTCGCGATCTCCATGCCGTTGATGAAGAGCTCGAACCGCTCGGTGAACCCCTCCTTCTCGCGGTGGCGCTTGGCGAGCGGCGAGTTTTCGACCGGGAAGTCGTGGATGAAGGTCGGCTGGACCAGCCGCTCCTCGACGAAGAACTCGAAGAAGAGGATCAGGTGCTCGCGCTGGTTCGTCGCCTTCGCGCAGTCGGGGATGCCGTGCTCGGCCGCGATTCGGGCCAGCTCCTCGAGGGAGAGGCCGAGGACGTCGATCCCCGCGTACTCGCGAACGGCCTCCTCCATGCTCATTCGCCGCCAGGGGGGGGCGAACTCAAGGGTGGTCCCGCCGTAGACGAGTGTGGTCGAGCAGTGGATGTCGCGGACCAGGGTCGAGATCAGTTCCTCGGTCAGGTCCATCATCTCGCGGTAGTCGCGGTAGGCCTGGTACGCCTCGACCATGGTGAACTCGGGGTTGTGGCTCGAGTCGATGTCCTCGTTCCGGAAGTTCTTGGAGATCTCGAAGACCCGCTCGAACCCGCCGACCACGAGCCGCTTCAGGTAGAGCTCGGGCGCGATGCGGAGGAAGAGGGTCTGGTCCAGGTAGTTGTGCAGCGTCGTGAACGGGCGCGCGTTCGCCCCGCCGTAGATCGGCTGGAGCGTGGGGGTCTCGAACTCGAGAAAGCCCCGCTCGGAGAGAAAGGAGCGGATGGCCGAGAGGATCCGGCTCCTCGTCTGGAATGTCGCGCGGACCTGCTCGTTCATCACGAGGTCGAGGTACCGCTGCCGGTAGCGCTTCTCGGTGTCCTTCAGTCCGTGGAACTTCTCGGGCAGGTCGATCAGCGTCTTGCAGAGCAGGACCAGGTCGTCGACCCAGAGGGAGAGCTCCCCGACCTTGGTCCGGAACGGCCTCCCCCGGACCCCGACGATGTCGCCGCGGTCGATCTGCCCGACGAACCGTGCGAAGGCCTCGTCGCCGAGGTCGTTTTTGCGGATGTAGAGCTGGATGCGCCCCGTCTCGTCGCCGAGGTCCGCGAAGACGGTCTTGCCGTGGTTCCGGACCGTGTACAGCCGCCCGGCGAGGCCGAGCGGTTCGTCGGCCGGCTCGTGGCCGACCCCGTCGAAGCGTGCGCGCACGTCGGCCACGGTCGCCGTCTGTTCGAACCCGTAGGGGTAGCAGGCCACTCCGTCGCGGAGAAGGGTCTCGGCCTTCTCGATTCTGACCGGGTCGAAGGGGTCGCTCTCGTTCTGCTCTGTCATGCCAGTCTGCCGCTCCACAGCATCTCGGACGCGCTCACTGTACGCGCCGGAATGCCGTATAGCGTTCCGCTCGAACCGTAATAATACCGCAGGAGCCCGTGAGCGCAGGCATTAAACATCCCAGATCCGATAGTGATTGAAAGGAGTATCCAGTGTCATGGCAGACGATCAGTGCAGGGAGATGCCGCCGGACGAGTGCCGGCGCGCGATCGAAGAAGAGGGATGCCGGGTCGTCGACGTCCGGACCCCGGCCGAGTTCGGACAGGGCCACCTCGAGGACGCGGTCAACATCGACTCCTACGCCCCGGACTTCCGGTCGCGCCTGGAGCAGCTCGACCGCGACCGACCGTACGTGGTCTACTGCAAGAAGGGGCTGCGCGGAGCGAAGGCGATGGAGATCCTGAGACAGGCGGGCTTCGCGCGGGTCTACAACATCTCGGGCGGCTACGACCGCTGGGCGGCCGGCGGGCACCCCGTGCAGCGCTAGCCCGGGCCGGGTAAAAAAGGAAGGGATCAGCGCCGTCGCGCGGCGATCAGCGCGAGCGCGGCGAGGCCGGCCACCGCGAGCGGCAGGGCGTCAACGCCCGCCGCCGTCGCCGTCGTGTTCACCGGGGCGGTGGTGCGGGCTGTCGTCGTGCCGCCCGGTGTCGTTCCGAACGCGGTTGGCGTGGCCGTTCTTCCAACCGGCCCGGTCGTCATGGTGGCGGTGACGATCCCCCCGTCCGTCGTGGCGGTCGGGGTCACTGTGGCCGTACCCGTCGCGGTGGTCGTCGTGGTCGGCGTGGGCGTCGCCGTCCGGGTCACCACGCCCGTGTACTCCTCACTGCCGCCGGTCGAGCCCTCGGGCGGAACGAACGGGGCGCCGGTCGTGATCCCGGTCGGCACCGTTGTAATGGGAATCCCCGTGGTCTCGATCGTGATCGGGGGTGTCACCGTGACCACGCCCACTACGGTAACGGTCACGTTCGGTTCAATGGTCAGAGTCGGTGCAACCGTAGGGGTCGTTCCCATGGGCACTGTCGGGACTACAGTGCCGCCGCCCTGGCCCACGGTGAAGATACCGGGGTTCGAGAGCGAGGACGCGGTCAGCTCGACGAACTCCGTCGGGCTCACCCCCACGTGCGACCGGACGCTCTCGATGCGGATGCCCAGGGTCGTCTGCCCCGCCACAACTCCCCTGAAGTTGACGTCCGCTACCGGGACGCGTCCGCTCGGGTACTTGTTGGCCCAGTCGGCGAACAAGAGGGTGAGGTCGCCGGGACTGTTCAGGGTGGCCGAGACCGAGTTGCCGACCCGCCAGTCGGTGCTGACGTACTGGATTACGGCCGGGTCCCACCCGAGGTGGAGGATGACGCCGTCGGCGGGCGGGTCCCACGTGTTGTCCATGTAGAGCGTCGCGAGACCGAACTGGTCCACGCCGACGTTGACTGTTGTCTGTTCTATCGAGAACGTCCCCACACCCGCCGCGCCTGCGAGAGTCACTCCGCAGGAAGCCAGCAGGAGAAGGGCCAGCATCACCTTCAGTCGATGCATGGCATCCAATACAGGGTCGGGGTATTTATACGTTGCTGCGCGGAAGGCAAAAGCGGTGTGTTACGAACCCCGATTTCGAAATCAGTCGATTTTCGGGGGACGCTCGTCGTCGAGCGAGAACGGGTCGGGGAGGGCCGCGGCGGGGTCGCCCATCTCATTCGACTCGTCGTAGCGGATCGACTTGACCAGGAAGAACCCGACGATGCCGAAAGTGATCAAGGGCGAGACCCAGACCGGGATGTGGAAGCCGAAACTGTCAAGGAGCATGATCATGCCGAGGAACGCGATCGAGTACATGGCCCCGTTCTTCAGGAACGGGTACATCTTGACCTGGTCGACGTGCCGGATCGTGACCTCGCGGACCACGAACGCCCCGATCCCGTTCCCGATCAGGATCAGCGGGACCGAGAGGGTGAACGCGAACGCGCCGATCACGCCGTCGATCGAGAAGGTCGCGTCGATGATCTCGAGGTAGAAGATCTTGGACCAGTCCGACATGGAGCCGCCGGCGAGTTGCTTCTCGGCCGACTCGGCGTTCATCCGGAAGCCCGAGACGATGAAGAAGGCGGTCGAGCCGACGACAGCGCCGAAGGCCATCAGCGGGTCCCGGTTCATGGTGAGCCAGACGATGGCGAGGAGCGAGAGCGAGGCGACGGCGTAAAACCAGACCCCCTTGCGGAGGATGAACCGTTCGCCACGGAGCCCGAAGTGCTTGGGCTCGACGAAGAGCCAGTGGAGGAAGAGGAAGACCAGGAACGTACCGCCGCCCGCAAGCAGGATCGGGGCCGACGACTCGATCGCCTGGATCACTCGCGGGTCGTTCGAGAAGGTCGCGGTGAGCGCCTCGACGGGCCCGAGCCCGGGGGTGGCGATCCAGACGATCAACCAGGGCAGGACCCCGCGCACGACAAAGACGGCGAAGAAGAGCCCGTAGACCAGGAACCACCGGCGGGCCTTCTGCGACATCGTCGAGAGGACCTCCGCGTTGATGATCGCATTGTCGATGCTGCAGATGGTCTCGAACAGAACGAGACCGGCCACGATCAGCAGGACGGAGAGGAGGTCCATCTTTCCCTACTGACTCGCCAAGGTGACGCATTAATGCTTCGGCAGCGTGAAGCGCGACCTCGATCGAGGTCTGCGACCGTCCCGGTCTGCAAAATCTGCCAGACTCGAACCAGTCTCATCGGGCCGCGCCGCGGCGAGCGGGATCGAGCGTCCGAAGGGCAGGGGATGCCGCGAGAAAAACCGCTGCGCCCTGAAAAAAAGTGGTGATTACTGCCGTCGGCGCACGCCGAAGAGCAGCGCGAGCCCGGCGATGGCACATGCCGAGACCAGCACGGCGTCAAAGCCGGACGCCGTCGGGGTGGCCGTTGCGGTGGGTATCGGAGTGGGCGACAGCGTGGGCGCCGGAGTCCGGGCGGGCGGGATCATCACGGCGTCGATCACGTGGATCACGCCGTTGCTCGCCCGGATGTCGGTCTGGACGATGTTCGCTCCGTCAACCCGGACGCCGCCGGCCGCCTGAACGGTTACCACGAGCGGCTGGCCCTGCGCGGTCGGCAGGGAGGGCATAGAGGCTACCTGGGTGGCCAGGAGGCTTCCTTGGACGACGTGGTAGGTCAGGACGTTGGTGAGCTGGGTCCGGTTGCCGAGCAGCGCGTCCAGCGTGCCCGGAGGCAACGCGTTGAACGCGTCGTTCGTCGGTGCGAAGACCGTGAACGGACCGGAACCGCTCAGTGTCTCGACAAGGCCGGCCGCCTGCAGCGCCGTCACCAGTGTCGACAGGTTCGGGTTGGTCTGGGCTATCTGGACGATCGTCTGATTGCCCGCCGTGGCGGTCACTGTTTGAGCCGCGCCCGCAAATGATACGCCGCAGAGGGCGAACAGAAGCAGGACAGCGACCAGTTTTCTCGGGTCCATGCTCCGTATTGACTGTATGTTCTATTTAAACATTCTTCTCAATATAATTGTATGGGTATTTCTATATGCCCGTCGGCCGCGATATCGCGGCAGATGGCGCCGTAGTCGGTCGGGAAACCGAAGATCCCCCTGAGCGACCTGCGCCGTCTCGCCCGACGCCTGACGGCGGGATGGGTCGATCTCCGGCGCAATGCCGTTCCGGGAGGCGATGCCCGGCGCATTCGGGGGCGGAGTTGAGAAATCTTAATCGGAGCCGGGTGCGCATCCCTACCGTTATGAGTACGCCGGTCCTCCAGGTCGCCCTCGACCTGCTCGAACTGCCCCGCGCGCTCGCGATCGCCGAGGAGGCGGTCGCGGGGGGCGCCGACTGGATCGAGGCGGGCACGCCCCTGATCAAGAGCGAGGGGATGGCTGCGGTCCGGGCGCTCGCCGGACGGTTCCCCGACCGCGAGATCGTCGCGGACATGAAGGTCGCGGACACGGGCACGCTCGAGGTCGAAATGGCCGCGAAGGCCGGCGCGACGGTCGTCTGCGTCCTCGCCGACGCCGACGACGCCGTGATCGAGGAGGCGGTGCGGGCCGCCCGGCTCTACGGCGTCCGTATCATGGCCGACCTGATCAGCGTCGCGGACCCGGTGTCGCGGGCTCGGCGCCTCGCCGAGCTCGGCGTGGATATCCTGAACTGCCACGTCGGGATCGACCAGCAGATGATCGGCCGGTCGTCGGTCGCCCTTGTCGAGGAGCTCGCCGGCGCGGTCGCGCTCCCGCTCGCCGTCGCGGGCGGACTCGATGCCGAAACGGCCGCGGAGGCCGCTTCGCACGGCGCCGCGATCGTGATCGTCGGCGGTGCGATCGTCCGGTCGGCCGACCCGACCGCCAAGACCCGCGAGGTGAAGGCCGCGCTCGCCGCCGGCAGGCGACCTGCGCGAACGGCCCGGTCTCCCGACGAGGAGATCCGGGCCCTTTTCGCCACGGTCTCGGCCCCGAACGTGACCGACGCCATGCACCGTGGAGGCGCGATGACCGGCGTGGTCCCGCTCCTGCCCGGGCTGCGGATGGCCGGCCCGGCCGTGACGGTCCAGACGTTCGCCGGGGACTGGGCGAAACCGGTCGAGGCGATCGACGCGGCCCGGCCCGGGGACGTGCTCGTGATCAACAACGACGGCGGCACCCACGTCTCGCCGTGGGGCGAGCTCGCGACCCTCTCGGCGAAGATGAGGGGTCTTGCGGGCGTCGTGATCGACGGCCCGGCCCGTGATGTCGACGACATCCGGCGCATGGACCTCCCGCTCTTCTGCCGTGGCACCTGCCCGAACGCGGGCGAGCCGAAGGGCTTCGGCGAGATTAACGCCGAGATCCGGTGCGCCGGCCAGCCCGTCCGGCCGGGCGACTGGATCGTCGGCGACGAGAGCGGCGTGGTCGTGGTCCCGCGCGAGCGCGCGTACGAGGTCGCGCGGCGGGCGGTCATGGTCCGGGAGACCGAGGAGCGGATCCGCGAGGAGATCCGGCGCGGGTCCACGCTCGCGGAGGTCTCCGAGCTCCTCAAGTGGGAGAAGAAACGGGGTTCAGGCGAAGGCAGCTGACGGGATCAGCTCCTTGCCCGCCCCCCGGATTACGCCGATCGCGTCCTCGGGGCGGTCCACGCGGAGGATCAGCACGGCACCGTCCGGCCCGCTGTAGGCGTAGCTGTACTCGATGTTGATCTTCGCCTCGCCGAGCAGGCGCGCGACCTCGTAGAGCCCGCCGGGCTCGTCGCGCATGTGGACCGCGATCACGTCCGTGAAGGCGACGTTGAAGCCGTCCTTCGTCAGGCGTTCGTGCGCCCGGGCCGGGTGGTCCACGAGCGCCCGGACCACGCCGAACCCGCTCGCCTCCGCGATCGAGAACGCGAAGATGTTGACGCGCTCCTCCTCGAGCGCGTGCGCGATCGCGGCCAGCCGGCCGGGCCGGTTCTCGGAGAAGACCGAGATCTGCCGGATGATAAACTCGTCTGTTGCCATCAGAGCACCCTCCTGTCGATAACCCGTTTCGCTTTTCCCTCAAACCGCGGCAGGGAGCCGGGCTCGACGAGCTCGACCTGGACCGCGACGTTCAGCGTGTTCCTGAGCCGGTGCGCGACCCCGCGCTCGATCCGCATCAGGTCCGTGATCTTGTCCGAGAAGGCCTCCTTCGAGACCTCAACCCGAACCAGCATCTCGTCGAGCGTCCCCTTCCGGTCGACCACGATCTGGAAGTGCTCGCCCACCTCGGGAATCTCGAGGAGGGCGTGCTCGATCTGGCTCGGGAAGACGTTGATCCCGCGGATGATCAGCATGTCGTCGACCCGGCCCGTGATCCGCTCTATCCGCGGGTGGGCCCGCCCGCAGGCGC
Organism: uncultured Methanospirillum sp.; assembly: GCA_964461885.1. Lineage (GTDB taxonomy): Archaea > Halobacteriota > Methanomicrobia > Methanomicrobiales > Methanospirillaceae > UBA288. The sequence goes on from CAYWVY010000041.1 coordinate 17,018, forward strand.
AGTCCTCGTCCATGATCGAGGAGATGTCCCCGATGCGGTACCGGAAGATCGGCAGCGCCTCTTTCTGGAGCATGGTGATCACGAGCTCGCCGCGTTCGCCCGGCGCGAGCACCTCGCTGCTCTCGGGGTCAATCACCTCGATGAGTGCGAGGTCGCGCCAGATGTGGATCCCGTGCTGCTCGGCACACTCGGTGAACATCGGCCCGGAGAGCTCGCTCGTGCCGTAGATATCGTAGGCTTTGATCCCGAGCCGCTCCTGGATGTGCCGCCGCATCTGCTCGGACCAGGGCTCGGCCCCGAGGATGCCCGTCCGGAGCGCGGTGTCGCGCTCGAGGTTGATCCCCATCCGCTCGGCCACCTCGCCGATGTGGAGCAGGTACGACGGCGTGCAGGCGATCGCGGTCGCGCCGAGGTCCTGCATCAGCTCGACCTGCCGCTCCGTGTTCCCGACCGAGGTCGGCAGCACGGTGGCGCCGATCCGCTCGGCCCCGTAGTGGGCTCCGAGCCCGCCCGTGAAGAGGCCGTAGCCGTAGCTGACCTGGATCACGTCGCCGCGCCCGAGCCCGATCGAGGTGAAGGCCCGGGCGAGGGACTCGGTCCAGAGCTCGATGTCCTTCTCCGTGTATCCGACCACGGTAGGCTTGCCTGTCGTCCCCGATGAGACGTGGTACCGGACCAGCTCCTCGCGCGAAACCGTGAAGAGGCCATCGGGGTAGGTGTCCCGGAGGTCGCGCTTGTACATGAACGGGAGCTTGCGGACGTCCTCGAGCGAGCGGATGTCGTCGGGGTGGACGCCCGCCTCGCGCATGCGCGCGTGGTAGACCGGGGAGAACGCGTACAGCCGGGCGGCGAGGGTCTTCGCGAGCCGGTACTGGAGCCGGTCGAGATCAGCTCCCGGCATCTCCTCGAACCGCGGGTTCCAGGGGGTCACAGGGTCCCCCTCCGGTCAACAACCCGCCGCGACTTCCCCTCGAACCGCGGCAGGCTCCCCGGCTCGACCAGGCAGACCCGGGTCCGGAGCTCGAGCGCGTCGCGTAATGCCCGGACGATCCTTTCCTGGAGCCGTGCGAGATCGCTGAGCTCCCCGGAGAAGAACTGCCGCTTGATCTCGACCTCGATCGTCATCTCGTCGAGGTGGTGCTCGTTCCGGTCGACGTAGACCATGAACTGGTCCCCGACCTCGGGCAGGGCCATCAGCACGTGCTCGATCTGGCTCGGGAAGACGTTGATCCCGCGGATGATCAGCATGTCGTCAACGCGACCGGAGAAGCGGGCGACGCGTTGCATCCGGCCGCAGGGGCAGTCGTCCTCGAGGAGCATGGTGATGTCGCCGGTTCGGTACCGGACGAGGGGCATGGCCTCTTTCACGAGCGGGGTCACGACGAGCTCGCCGCGCTCTCCCGGCCCGAGAGGTTCGCCCGTGGCCGGGTCGATGATCTCGACGAGGTAACTGTCGTGCCAGATGTGCAGGCCGTCCTGCTCGGGGCACTCGAACGCGACGCCCGGGCCGTAGAGCTCGGAGAGGCCGTAACTGTCGTAGGCCGTCACGCCGAGCCGGTCCTGGAGCTCCTTCCTGGTCGCGTCCGACCAGGCCTCGGCCCCGAAGATCCCCGTCCGGAGCGACGGAAGATCGGAGCCCATCTCCTCGGCTACCTCGGCCAGGTGCATCGCGTACGACGGCGTGCAGTGGAGCGCGGTCACGCCGAAGTCGTCGATCATCTCGATCTGCCGCCTGGTATTTCCCGTGCCGGCCGGCAGCACAGTCATGCCGACCTTCTCGGCCCCGTAGTGAAACCCGAGCCCGCCCGTGAACATGCCCATGTTGACCGCGTTCTGGAAGATGTCGTCGGCCGAAAGACCGACCATGGTCATGTTCCGCGCGATGAGATCGGACCAGTTATCGAGGTCGCCGCGCGTGTACCCGACCACGGTCGGCTTGCCCGTGGTCCCCGAGGTCGTGTGAATCCGGACCACCCGGTTCAAGGGCACGGCGAAGAACCCGAACGGGTACCCGGCCCGCAGGTCCTGCTTCTTCGTGAACGGCAGCTTTCGCACGTCCTCGAGCGTGCGGATCTCGTCGGGCCGGACGCCCTCGCGGGCCAGCAGCTCCCGGTAGAACGGGACGTGCTGAACCCGGTCCAGGGTCTCGCGCAGCCGCCGGAGCTGGAGCGCCTCGAGCTCGGCCGGCCGCATGGTCTCGTGCAATTCGTCCCAGTACATCGCCGTGGTCGCAGAGGGGGTGCCCCCTCTACGCTCTCCTGCAGTGATCTTCGGCCTGTGCTAACATTAAGCACGCGCCCTCAACCGAAGAAGCGCTCGCTCGGGACGCGGTCGAGGAGCATCCCCTCGACGAGCACGGGCATCAGGCGGCGCCCCTCCTCGATTGCGAGCTTCAGGCGCCACGCCCGGTCTGCGTAGATGGTGAAGATCGGCTGGCCCTTGGCGACGCGCTCGCCGGGCTTGGCGTGGAGCTCGAGCCCCGCCCCGTGGTCGTGGGGCGAGCCGGCGAGCCGGGCGAGCGAGACGAGGGAGGGGTTGTTCAGCTCGACCACGTATCCCGACTCGGGGGCGTTGACCACATGCGTGTGGGCTCCGAGCGGGATCGCGGCGGCCGTCACGGACGGGTCCCCGCCCTGGATCTCGATGATCTGCTTGAACTTCGCGAGCGCCCTGCCCGACGTCAGGATCTCCTCGGCCATCGCGTAGCCCTGGCCCTGCGAAGCCTTGCCGGCCATCTCGAAGGCGATCCCGGCGAGCGAGAGCGACTTCTGGATCAGGGATTGGGGCTCGATCGAGCCCTCGAGCACGGCGAGCGCCTCCTTCACCTCGAGGGCCGGGCCGATCGTGTGGCCGACCGGCGTGTCGCCGTAGGTGATCGCGCACTCGACCCGCATCTTGAGCCGCTCGCCGAGGTCGATGAACTCGCGCGCGAGCTTGCGCCCCTCGGCGATGTCGGCGATCTTCGTGGTCCGGCCGACGGGGATGTCGATCACGACCAGGTTCGCACCGACCGCGAACTTCTTGGCCATGACCGAGGCGAGCATCTGGCCGCGTGCGTCGATCTTGAAGGGATACTCGACCACGATGATCTGGTCGTCGGCCGGCGCGATGTTGGTCGCGCCGCCCCAGACAATCACGCCCCCGACCTTCTCGGTCATGGTCTGGACCTCCTCGGCCGAGAATTCGACCGGGGCGAGGACCTCCATCAGGTCCGCCGTGCCGGCCGCGCCCGTGATCGCGCGCGACGAGGTCTTGGGTATCTTCAGACCCGAGGCCGCGATGATCGGGACGATGAGGAGCGAGATCTTGTTGCCCGGCACACCGCCGATCGAGTGCTTGTCCACGATCGGCCGGGTCGAGAAGGAGAGCTGGCTGCCCGTCTCGACCATGGCGACGGTCAGGTGCTCGACCTCGTCCATG
>CAYWVY010000042.1:0-19894 GCA_964461885.1 uncultured Methanospirillum sp.
GCCTGCTACGAAGCCTGCCCGAAGGACATCCAGATCATGGGCAAGGCGATCGAGCGGCTCCGGGCCGAGGCGCACCGGCGTGGCATGACCCTGCCACGCCACGCGGAGGTCGCGGACCTGGTCCGGGCCACGGGCCGCTCGGTGGCCCGGACCGTGACTCCCCTCTTCGAACGGGTCGACACGGTGCTCGAGCCGTACGGGCCCGTGCGCGGCGAGGTCGCGTTCTTCGTCGGGTGCATGTACTCCATGCGCCTTCCGGAGACGGCGCTCGACGCGATCGAGGTGCTCCGCCGGAACGGGATCCGCGTGATCGTCCCCAGGGAACAGGTCTGCTGCGGCTCGCCCCTGATCCGGACCGGCCAGCTCGAGGAACTCGCACGGCTCAAGGCGACCAACATCGATGCCTTCCGGCCGTACCCCATCGTGATGACCACGTGCGCAGGGTGCGGCATGACCCTCAAGACCAACTACGAGGATCTCCCCTTCCGGGTGATGGACATCAACGAGGTGCTGACCGAGTTCGGTATCGAGCCGCCCGCGCGCCTGCCCCTGACGGTCACCTATCACGACCCCTGTCACCTGCTCAGGGGCCAGGGGATCTCGGAGCAGCCCCGGGCGTTCATCCGCCAGGTTGCCGACCTCGTCGAGATGCCCGCTCGCTGCTGCGGCTCGGGCGGCGGCGTGAAGTCCGGGAAGCCCGAGGAGGCAGCCGCCCTCGGCGAGATCCGGCGCGAAGCTATTGCGGCAACCGGGGCGGAGCAGGTGATCAGCTCCTGCCCCTTCTGCGAGTTCCACATCCAGGGGCACACGGATCTGCCCGTCCGGAACGTCGCCTCGTTGCTGCTTGAGGGATACAGAAAGAAGGATGCAGAGGCGGGTGCGTCCCCCGACCAGCCCTCGACCTGACCTCCCCCTCTTTTTCGTCTCCTCGCCCGGCGCTTCGTCAGCTCATCAGCTCGCGCCACTCCCCGGTCTCGAGGAACGATCCGGCCACGTCCTCCTCGAACTCGAGAAAGCGCCGCCAGGGTACGGCCACCGTCAGGACGTCGGCGCCGAGGGTCTTCTTCACGGCCAGCCGCGCGGTGGGATCGGTCAGCCCGACCACCACCCGGGGAGAGTCCCGCCCTCCCTCGGCAGCCCCCCAGAGGTGGAACTGCATGCAGCCCGCCCCGGGCGGCACGATCACCCCGTCCGCAGTGGGATGCCGGTAGTGGGCGAGCTGGACCAGTCCCGCGAGCTGGAGCGCGTTCGCGACGAAGACCACGACGACCGGCTCCTCGCCCTCCGGCACGGCCGAGAGGGGCATCAGCACCACCCAGGCAGGCGGCGCGGAGACCCTGGGCAGCATCTCGAGGAAGGCCGCGGCCGCCGCCGGATCCTTCCAGTAACGTTCGCCGTGGAGCAGGTGCTCCTTCATCGGCGATTCGGGCATGGCCCGGGCCTGCTCGACGAGGCGATCGGGCGCGCCCGTGCCCTCGACCCCGACGCTGAGGAAGTAGGCGTGCCGCTCCACGTCGGGAAAGCCGTCCGCGAACCCGAGCCCGACCGCGCCTCCCTGGCAACCGATCGTCTCGCGCGAGAACGCGACCGGCTTTCCGAGCGCGGCCTGCGCGAAGAGCCACATCACGCAGCCCCGGCGGCCATCGGCGAAGCTGATCGCATCCGCCGGCCGCTCGTCCTGGAAGAGGACCGCGACCGGTTCGAACCGGAGGCCAAGCGCCTCCCTGACCCGACTCTGCATACGCGTCTGTCGGCGCGCCGTCACTTCAGCCTGTCGGCGCCGGCCACCACAGGCTTAATCTCCACCGACACCAGTATCTCTGGAGGTTCGCCTGATGTCCTGCAGGGATGCTCACGGAAGGTCTTTCTGTCTCGTTCTGGTCGCCGCGGTCCTGCTCGTCCTCGTTCTCGGCACGGTCGCGGACGCCACGACCCGTATCGTCCCGCTCGGCGATTCGCTGACCAAGGGGATGCTCGATACCGACGACGGGCAGATGCACCCGACCTATCGCTACTGGCTCTGGAACAAGCTGCGATCCAACGGCTACGACGTCGACTTCGTCGGGTCCTGGAGCGAGCCGAACTTCCCCGTCAGCTTCGACAAGGCGAACGAGGGGCACGGCGGATACACGATCGAAGGGATCGTGGACGGCGTCGGTACGGGCGGCAAGCTCTCGACCTGGCTCTCGGGATACTACCCCGACGTCGCGCTCGTGCTGATCGGCACGAACGACGTTCTCGCGAACCGGCCCATGAACACCCGGTTCTCCGACCTCAACCGGCTCGTCGATACCCTCCGCGCGAAGAATTCCCGGATCAAGATCTTCGTCGGCAAGCTCCCGCCGACCGGAGATAGCTACAGGAACACGAACTCGGGCCTGATCGAGTTCAACAACAGACTGCCGGGGTGGGCCTCGGGCAAGACGACCTCGACCTCTCCCATCACGGTGGTCGACCTGTACTCGGGCTACGACGGGCGGGCCGACAACCAGGGCCCGCGGTACATCCACCCGGACCAGTCGGGCGAGCAGAAGATCGCGGACAGGTGGTACAACGCGATCAGAGGGAGCCTCTCGACCGGTACGCCCCTGACCCCCACTCCGACCCCAACCCCGAAGCCCACAACGCCGGGCGACCCGTTCGCGATCACCGGTCCGATGACGATCACGAAGCCCGGCACGTACTACTTCACGAAGGACTTCCTGAGCCGGAACGACCCTGTTCATTTTATCGAGGTGAAGTCGGACGGGGTCACGATCGACGGGCGCGGACACCGCCTCGCAGCGACGGGGGCCTCCGAAACCAATGCAGGGATCTTCGTCTACGGCATCCCGGACGTGACCGTGAAGAACCTCAAAGTCTCGGGATGGGGTTACGGGATCTACTACTACGACCCGGGCGTCGGCCTGGGACGAATCGAGGGCTGCACGATCGAGAACAATATCTACGCGGGGGTGGTGCTCTACAACGGGGTGACCGGGGTCAGCGTGGTCGGGAACCGGATCACGGGCCATGCCCAGCGGGGGATCCTGATCGTGGATGCGCACGGGAACGTCGCGTACAACAACCTGCTCTCGAACCCCGGGGCGAACGTCCAGATCTTCGGCTCCTCGACCGGCAACAACTTCTCGGTCGCGAAGCGGGGAGGGCAGACGAACATCATGGGCGGCCCTTCCATCGGCGGCAACTACTGGAGCAACCCGTCAAAGACTGGGTTCTCCGACCTGCACGGCGATGGAGACGGCGACGGTTTCTCAGATGTGCCGTATACCTTCACGGACGCGAACTCGAACAGCCAGACCGACGCGCTTCCGCTCGCGTCCCCGAACGCCCCGACCCCCTCGAAGACGCCGACGCCGACGCCCACACCGACGCCGACTCCGGGACCGTACGGTGCGCTCGTCGTGCCGGGGATCATCGAGGCCGAGGATTACGACAACGGCGGTGAGGGGGTCGCCTACCACGACACGGTCTTCGGCAACCAGGGCGGGGCGTACCGGGATGACGACGTCGACATCGAGGCCATCGACGGGGGCTACACCGTCGCCTACATCCGCAATACCGAATGGACGCAGTACACCGTGACCGTGCAGGAGGCCGGCGACTACCGGTTTGCGTTCCACGCCGCGGCATGGAACGGGCCGCGAACAATCCGCATCCTGAGCGGGGGCACCGAGATCGGGAATGTCACCATCCCGCAGACCGCTTCCTCGACCGTGTTCATGACCGCGGAGACCACGCTCCGGCTCGGGGCCGGCCGGCAGACCCTTCGGCTCGCCTTTACGGGGGACAGCACCAACCTGGACCGGGTGGAGACTGCCCTCGCCCCGCCCACGCCCACGCCGACGCCCACGCCCACGCCCACGCCGAACGAGACCCCGACATCAGGGATCCTGCCCGTGCCCGGCGGGATCGACGTCCCGACGGACACGGACGGGAACGGCCTGTATGACGACGTGAACGGGAACGGGCGGAAGGACTTCGCGGACGTGGTCCTCTACTTCAACCAGATGATCTGGATAACGACGTACGAGCCGGTGGCCGCATTCGACTACAACGGCAACGGCCGGATCGACTTTGCGGACGTCGTGCAGCTCTTCAACACCCTCTGAGGTCTCTTTTTTTCCGGTCGCCGCCCGTACCGGCCGCCGAGACCCCCCCCTCTTCTGCCGCGCGGCGCCGGGCTCCACGACGCACCCGCCTGCGCGGACCCCGTAGCGCCATCACCACGCGGGACGGCCCGGGCGCGGAACCGGGGAAGGCGGATACGTCGCCCGGTCAACCTCAACCGTCCATGCCGTCTCGCCGCGGGCGAAGCCTGCGGGACGGCCGTTGCGGCGCGGGCTCCACCGGGACAGTGGACACCGACAGGGAGGACAGCGCCGGATGCGAGAGGTTATTGCCCGTCACCCTCACGACATCCCCGATATCCGACTCTGCTGGGTGGGGTCCCACGCACCCTCCCGACCATGGTGCACGCCTCTTCTCCCCACGCCCGGCGATGTTCGCCGGTTTCCGTTAGCCCGGCGCGGACACGGTGGCCCGGGCCAACCTGTGGGACAGACCGTCGCGTCGCGAGCCGCATCGAAGGTCTATGAAAAAGGAAGTCTCCCCCCGTCGTCAGCGCTTGGAGAAGACCCACGCGAAGGCCTCGAGCGCGGCCTTCGCGCCCTCGCCCGCGGCGATGATGATCTGGTCGGAATTGATTGACGTGACGTCGCCAGCCGCGTATACGCCCGGTGTCGAGGTATGGCAGTTCTCGTCCACCACGATCTTGCCCTTCTCGTTCAGGTCGACGAGGTCCTTGGCGAAGTCGGTGTTTGGCAGCCATCCGATCTCGGCGAAGACGCCGTCGAGGTCGATCCGCATCTCCTCTGCGGTGGCCCTGTCCCTGATGGTAATGCCTGTCAGGAACCCTTCACCGTGAAGCGCGGCGATCTCGTATCCCTTCAGGGTGTTGATGTTCTTCTTCTGCGCGAGCCGGGCAAGGTTCGTGGCCTCGGCCTTCAGATCGGAGCGGACAATGAGATCGACCCGCTCCGCCATCCCGGCCAGCTCGATCGCCATCTGGACGGCCATGTTGCCGCCGCCGACCACGGCCACGCGCTTGTCCTTGAAGAGGGGGCCGTCGCAGGTCGCGCAGACCGAGAGGCCGCGCCCGAGATACTTCTCTTCGTCCGCGACCCCGAGCTTGCGCGGGTGCTTCCCCGATGCGATGATGAGCGAGGTCGCCGTGTACGTCCGCCCGTTCTCGGTCGTGGCGCGAAATCGGTCCCCCTCACGGGCAAGCCCGGTCACGCGGTCGAGCTCGAGCCGCACGTCCTGGTTCCGCACCTGCTCCTCGAACTTCTGCATCAGCTCCTCGCCCTTGATCATCCGGTATCCCATGTAGTTCTCAATCGCCCAGGACTCGAGGGCCTGCCCCCCGATCGTGGTCGCGACGACCTGGGCGCTGAGCCCCTTTCGTGCACAGTAGACACCGGCCGTCAGGCCGGCCGGCCCGGCGCCGATGATCAGGACATCGACGACGTCCGCCCCCCGGTCCTCCCCGAAGAGCTCGGAGAGCCGCCGGGTGTCGAATCCGACGATCACTTCGTCGTCGACCATCGTGACAGGGACGCCGTACTGTTTCGACCGCTCGATCATCTCGCGGGCGGCCTGCCGGTCCCGCCCGACATTGATCGCGCGGTAGGCGACCCCGCGCCGTTCGAGAAAGGCCTTGACCATCCGGCAGTAGGGACAGCTGTCCGTATAGTAGACGATGACGTTCGGCATCGAGAGAAGTTCAGCCGGGTTGTATAAAAATGATGGCCTAGCCGGTGAGCCGGTGCGGTCCCTGGAACCAGCGCAGCACCCTGCCCCGATCATTGTGGGCCCCATGCGCGAGGGGCCGGGGGAACCCGAACGGGTTCACGACACCCCCTCCCTTTCGAGCAAGCGCGCCCGCTGTGAGGCGGAAAGGGCGGCACCACCCGGCTCTCGCGGGCGTGTTAAGGGTTGTGCCGCACGTTCAAGAGCTCCGGCGTCCAGACACTCCGCATGGTCCGCACCCTGATCCTCCACGATCGCCAGGCCGCCGAAACCGCCGGGCTCCTCGCGCAGGTGCTCGGGCCGGCCATGACCGCGCTCCTCACACCCCCGCCCGAAGACTGGACGGACGCGCTCGCGTGCGTCCTGGTTCTCGCGCCCGACGGCCTCCCCGAGGGCGGGCTTGCCCGGCTCGCCCGGATGGTTCCCCGTCACCTTCCGGTCGCGGTCTGGCTCCTTCCGGCCGCCGGGGTCGAGGAACAACTGCGGGCCGCCGGCGAGGTCTTCGGCGACCGGCTCGTCTTTGCCGGGACCGTGCCGGCGGACCCGGTCGCGCTCGCCGACGCAGCGGTCGCTCTCAGGCGGCGGCTCTTTCGCGGAGCTTCGGAGATGCCCGGTCCCGAGCTCCGTGCACTGGTCATGGAGGAGCTCGCCGCCCGGAGCACGTGCACCCTCTGCACCGGGCACGGCGACGCGGTGCGGGCGACGCCGATCGAGTACCTGCTGCTCAACAACCGGCTCTACCTCTTCTCGGAGGGCGGCGAGAAGTTCGCTCACCTCCTCGTGAACCCCTGCGTCTCGATCGCGGTCTACGACCCGTTCGTCTCGACGAGCACGCTCTTCGGGCTTCAGCTCACGGGTGCGGCATCCTCGGTGGAGGCCTGGTCCGACGAGTATGTGCGGGCCCTCACCGCGAAGGGGCTCGCGCCCGAGCGGGTCCAGGCTCTCCCGGTCCTGATTCACCAGGTCCGTATCGATCTCGATGAGGTGGAGCTCGTCTCGTCGGAGGCCCAGCGGCGGGGATACGCGCCCAGGCAGCGGCTCCGATTCAGCTGAAGTCGAGCACTTCGGGCACGAGCGTCTGGAGGTCGAGCACGACCGCGCGGGCCGGGGTCGGGTTGACGTTCATCTGCTTCTGGAACGCGGTCTGAGACTGCCATGCCCCGGCGTTCACCCCGAGCACCCCGCGATACTGGCAGAGGCCCAGGATGTGGACGTGCCCCGTCAGCAGCACCTCGGGCACGGGATCGATCAGGTGCCGGTCGAGCTTGGCGGCCGCGAGAGGGGTACGCCGGCCGTAGCTCGGGGCCAGGTGACGCCGCCGGAGCATCTCCTCCATCATCTCCCCCGGCCTCTCGTACGTGGCCCCGGGGATGAGCGAGATCAGATCGTCCATCGCCCGGCCATGATACATAAGGATCCGGACGCCCTGGAGAGAGATGAGGGCCGGGTTCTCGACGAGCGTGCAGTTGTCGGGGAGATGAGACGCGAACCGTTCGGGGAGGGCAGGCTGCGGCTCGGCCCCGCGGACCACGTCGTGGTTGCCGGGGGCAGCCACGATCCGCAGGTGTTCGGGCAGGTCCCCGAGCATCCGGCCGAACTCGGCGTACTGCTCGTCGATGTTCGAGATCACCAGCTCCTGCTCCTGGCCCGGGTAGACGCCGATCCCGTCCACGAGGTCGCCCGCGATCAGCAGGTACCCGATCTCGTCGCTCTCGTGAAGCCAGCTGGCGAACCGGTCCCAGGCCTCGGGCAGGAACGTGTTCGAGCCGACGTGGACGTCGGAGATCAGGACGGCTTTGCCCGGCTCCTTCGAGAGAAAGGGCGCGTGGCTGACCGGGACCTCGGGCCGGAGGATCTGCTCGCCGTAGAAGAGTGACCCCTCGTCCGAGAGCTTGCCGCGCACTCCGACCACCTCGTCCGGCACGAGCCGCTCGGCCTGGTCGAAGTCCGGCCGGTTCTTGTTGAAGAGGACGGGGATCACGCCGGTCGGGTCTTCGAGCTGAACGATCCGGTGCCCCTTCGCGGTCCCCCGCCCCTCGATGACCATCCCGATGATCGTGCACTCCTGCTGCCGGTACCGGCTCGACCTGACCAGGGCTTCGATCGGCATCGCGTGGACGCGGGACCGGACGAGTCCCCCGAGGCGCGTGTACCGGTCGCGGAAGTAGTGGACGTAGTCCTGGACCGAAGTGATCGGGTCGGACGAGCCGGCGGCGCCGGCCAGCACCTCGAGCGGGTCCGAGAGGAACCGGACCCCGTCCCTCTCGGGCCGGATGGACGGGATCGCAGCGCGCGAGACCACGACCACGTCGTCGGGGGTCTCGCGGATGATGCGGTCGACAAGCCCCGGGTCGTTCTGCTCCCGGATCCAGGCCACCACCTCGGGGTGGACCTGCCGCTTGGCGAGCAGGAACCGCTGAACGATCTCTGCGGACTCGAGCATCGGATCTCCGTTGTGCCTGGCGGGAGATAGGTTATCCGCTACCTTTAAGAACGGCCTCGAAGCAACCCTTCAGGAACATGGGGGCATCCAAACCGGACCCATCCATCATCGAGCGGTTGCGCGACCCGGACGACCGATGGGCCGGCATAGTCCGGGACCTGATCTGGGTCGTCGGCGTGGTCGGCCTGATCGCACTCGCGCTCTTTCTCGTCTCGGGAACCTGGCCCGCGGTGGTCGCGATCGAGTCCGGGAGCATGGTCCCGAACATGAACGTCGGGGACCTGGTGCTCGTGGTCTCGGCCGACCGGTACGGCAACCTCACGACCTCGGAAGAGGGGGCGCAGACGGGGTACGGCAGGTTCAACACCCACCCCAGCAGCGCGGGAGACCCGGTCTACGGCGACGTGATCGTCTACAAGCCGAACGGCGCGACGAATATTCACCCGATCATACACCGGGCACTGGAATACGTGAACGAGTCCGAGGCGGCGACCCGGTTCGGAGCAGACCACGCCGGGTACATCACGAAGGGGGACCATAATACGATCCAGGATCAGGATCCGCTCGCCCAGTACCAGGGGTTCGGGCACATCCAGCCGGTCAAGGATGAGTGGATCATCGGCAAGGCCTTCTTCGTGATCCCGTTTGTCGGGCATTTACCTCTGAATCTTCCGCTGGTAGCGGCCGTCGTGATCGGCCTGATGCTCCTCTACGAGGTCTGGTCGTGGTGGCGCCAGAGGGAGCCCGAGCCGGAGCCTTCCCGCTCGAAGAAGAAGAACAGGAGACGCTGATCGTGGACCTTCGGACCCTTCTCTCGGACACGGTCGCCGGCCACCGCCTGACGCCGGCCGAAGGACGGCGACTGATCGCGACCACCGGCCGGGACGTGCTCGCGATCGCGTCGGCCGCCGACGAGGCCCGCGAGGAGCGGGTTGGTGACCGGGTCACCTACGTCCGGAACCAGAACCTCCACGTCACGAACATCTGCAAGAATCTCTGCGGCTTCTGCGGGTTCGGAAAGGCGAAGGGCGCACCCGGGACCTACCTCTTCGGCAAGGACGAGGTCCAGCGCAAGGCGCGGCTCGCGGTCGGCCGCGAAGTGACCGAGATCTGCCCGCTCTCGGGGGTCCATCCCGATTTCACTCTCGAGTCGTATGTGGACCTGCTCGAGTGGATCCGCGAGGTCGCTCCCGGCGTGGATGTCCACACCTGCTCGCCCGAGGAGGTCTCGTACGTGGCCGGCAAGGCCGGGATTCCAACCCGCGAGGTGCTCGGACGGCTCCGGGAGGCCGGGCTCGGCACCCTCCAGGGGACTGCGGCCGAGATCCTGGTCGACGAGGTCCGGGCCGTGATCTGCCCGAAGAAGTGCGACACCGCGACCTGGCTCCGGGTGATCCGGGAGGCGCACGGTATGGGGATCCGCTCGACTGCGACGATCATGTACGGCGCCGGTGAGTCGGCCGCTGACCGGATCGAGCACCTGGATCTGCTCCGCGGCGTCCAGGACGAGACAGGCGGGTTCACCGAGCTCGTGCCCATGAGCTACCTGTTCCAGAACACCCCGCTTTACCGCGCGGGCCTGGCGCTCCCGGGGGCCACGGGTCGGGAGGACGTCCTGATGATCGCCGTCGCCCGGCTGTACCTCGACAACTTCGACCACGTCCAGGTCTCGTGGGGAAAGGTCGGGATGAAGATGGTCTCGATGCTCCTCCTCGCGGGTGGCGACGATCTCGGCGGGACCATGTTCGAGGACGAGGTCTCGGTCGATGCCGGGGCCGATGAGGCCTCGTACCTGGACCCGAAAGAGATGGCCCGGATCGCGGCCGACCTGGGACGGCGGCTCTGCCGGCGGTCCACGACCTACGAGCTCCTCGATGAGGGAGATCTCGCCTAGGCGAGCCGGCCCCGACCGCGCCGCTTATATGGTTGACCGTGTCATGCTCTCGCACGGCACATGACTCAGGCCATAAACGGTCACGTTCTCGGGCACTTTCTCGCCGATGTCGAGGGTGGCCACCAACTCACGGCGGAGGAGGGTGTGGCCCTCCTCTCGGCGACGGGCCCGGCCGTCCTTGCCATCGCGGCGGTCGCCGATCGGGTCCGGGCCGCGCGGGCGGGCGAAACGGTCACGTTCGTCCGCAACCAGAACCTGAACGTTACGAATCTCTGCGTGAACCGCTGCGGCTTCTGCGGCTTCTCGCGGAGGGAGGGCGACCCCGACGCCTTCCTGCTCTCCCTCGACGACGTCCGCGAGGCGGCACGACTCGCGCTCTCCCGGGGCGTGACCGAGATCTGCACCGTCTCGGGCCTCGCGCCGGCTTTCACGGGCGAGACCTACTCAGCTATCCTCGGGGCCTGCCGCGACGGGGCACCCGGGGTGCACCTTCACGCGGGGAACCCCCAGGAGGTTGCGTACGGCGCGGCCCGGAGCGGGTGGAGCACGGGGGAGCAGCTGGCCCTGCTCCGAAAGGCCGGGCTCGGCTCACTCTGCGGTACGGCGGCCGAGATCCTTGTCGACAGCGTCCGTAGACGCATCTGCCCGGGGAAGATCCGGACGGCCGAGTGGGCCCGGATCATCGTCGAGGCCCACAGGATGGGCATCCCGTCGACCGCGACGATCATGTACGGATCGGGCGAGTCGGCGGCTGAGCGGATCCAGCACCTCGGGGTGCTGCGGGAGATCCAGGACGAGACCGGGGGGTTCACGGAGTTCGTGCCCCTCTCGTACGTCCACACCTGCACCCCGCTCTACCGCGCCGGGCTGGCCCCGGCGGGGGCAACGGGCCGGGAGGACCTCCTCATGACCGCCGTCGCCCGGCTGTACCTCGACAATGTCGATCATATCCAGGCCTCGTGGGTCAAGCTCGGGACAAAGCTCGCAACCCTCCTCCTTCTCGCAGGTGCGGACGACCTCGGGGGAACCCTCTACGAGGAGCACATCACGAGCGCGGCCGGCGGCAGCGGCGAGGGGTACCTCGACCCGGCCGAGATGGTGCGGATCGCGGCCGACCTCGATCGGCCGCTCGCCGAACGGACCACGCTCTACGCACGGGTCGACTGAACGGCCGGGACCGGCCGGGACCGGCCGGAGCAGCACGAGCACCACGAACGCGGCTGCGACGAGCGCGAGGTCGAGCCATGCCAGGAGCCGGATGGACGCGAGGAGCGTCCCGGCCGGTGCCGCGGCAGCGGGAACGCCCCCGAGGAGGAGCCCGAAGATCGCGGCCGACGAGCCGAGGGCGAGGGTCTGGCCGACAAGGCGCATGCTCTCTTCGGCGCTCGAGGCGACCGCGAACTGCTCGCGCCCGATCGGCGCGAGGACGATCCGCACCAGCGGCGCGGCGAAGAGGGCCGGCCCGGCCCCGATCAGGACGAGGACCGCGAGGATTGCCGCGAGCGGGGTCCCGGCGCCGAGGGTTCCGAGCAGGGCGAGCGCCACACCGGCCGCCACGCATCCCGTCGCCGCCACGGCGCGGGGTTCGACCCGGTCCGCCATCAGGCCGGCCGGCTGCGAGAGCAGGGCCATGACGATCGGGGAGACGACGAGCAGGAGCGACGCTGTCCAGGCGTCGTAGCCCTCGATCTCCTGGAGGTAGAGGCTGAGCAGGAGCGACGGGGCGAAGGTGCCGGCATAGAAGACGAGCACGGCCAGGTTGCCGAGCCCGAAGCAGGGACGCCGGAGGAGGTCGAGATCGAGCAGGGGGTCCTCCCGGCGCCGCTCGAGGCGGACGAAGAGCGCGAGTCCGACCGCTCCCGCCCCGGCGAGGAGCGCGCCGGTCATCGCAGGCAAGGTCGAGAGCCCGATCATCAGGGCGAGGAGCGCGGCGACCCAGACCACCGCGCCGGCCCGATCGAATCGGCGGTCCCGCGAGAGCGCGCACTCGACCTGGACCCGGCGGCCGGCGAACCACGCGACGACGACGGCGACCACGACCACGGGGACAAAGAGCGCCCGCCACGAGACGAGGTCGGTCAGCAGGCCGCCGGCGAGCGTCCCGGCCGAGAAGCCGACCATCAGCAGGGCGACCGTGGTCCCGATGGCGCGCCCGCGCTCCTCCTCGGGGGAGACCAGGCTCACGAACGCGAGCGAGGTGCCGAAGACCATCGCGGCGCCGATTCCTGTGGCGGCCCGGGCCGCGATAAGGACCGGTGCCGAGGGGGCGAGCGCCGCGAGCACCGCCGTCACCGCGTAGATCCCGATCCCCGTCGTGAAGAGGCGGCGGACCCCGAGGATGTCGCCGAGCCGGCCGAACGGGAGCAGGAACGCGCCGGCCGCGAGAAAGAAGACGGTGCCGACCCAGGCGAGGTCCGCCGCGGAGAGGTCGAACTCGCGGCCGATCGCGGGCAGGGCGACCACGAGCCCCGAGACCATGAACGGTGCGAGCGATGAGCCGAGTGCGACCGCAACCAGGACCCGCCGCCGCTCGGCCGCATCGACAGCCATCGCGGCCTAGCGCCGCCCGAGATGAGTCACGATCCGCCGTCCCGTCTCGCGCGCGGCCGTCAGCGCGGCCTCGTCCCCGAGAACTGCGCCCGCGGCATAGCCGTTTCCGACCACGGACCCGAGCGAGACGAACTCGTGGGCAGAGAGGAACCCCTCGATCGTTTCGGCAGCCCGGGGTCCCCCCGCGTTCGCCTGGACCACGACCGCGACGCCCCCGCGCCCCGCGAGACGGCGCCGGTGGTAGAGCGAGTACGTCCGGTCGATGAAGTTCTTGGTCTGGCCGTTGACATCGTAGTAGTAGGTCGGCGCACCGAGGACCACCACCTCCGCCTCGAGCATGCGCTCGGCGATCGCGTCCCAGTCGTCCTGGACCGAGCAGAAGTCCTCCTTCTGGCAGCGTTCGCACCCGGTGCACGGGCCGATCGTCTTGCCGGCGAGCGAGACATGCCCGGTCTCGATCCCGGCCTTTGCCACCTCGTCGAGCACGGCCCGCACGAGTGCGACCGTATTCCCGTTCTCCCGCATGGACCCCGATATCCCCAGCACCTGCATGCGAGATGGATGACCGTTCTGGGTGATAAAGGGTGGCGCTGCACGCGCCGACCGGCTATCGCCACGTTCCCGGCGGACACCGGATCTCAAAGCGGGCCCCGATTCCGAGCGTGCCCGTCTCCCGGATCTCGATGCCGGTGATCCCGAGGATCTGTGCCGTCAGGTAGAGACCGAGACCGGTATTCTTCCCATAGCCCTTCCAGAAGATCAGATCCTTCTCCTCCCGCGGGATCCCGGCCCCGTCGTCCTCGTACACAACGACGAGGGCTTCCCCATCCGCGTGCGTCGAGACCTTGATCCGCGTGACGGTCTCGCCGTACCGAACCGTGTTGTCAATCATGTTCGCGAAGACCTTGCGGAGCATGGGATCCGCCAGCACCTCGTACGTGTCGGTCTCAACATCGAGCCGGATGCCGTCGAGATCAACCTCGGTGAGGGCACTCCGCACGACATCCGCCAGTCGCTGCCACTCCGGGGACCCGGTCCCGAGCCGTTCGTAGTCGGCAGCGAACGAGAGGATCTCCTCCATCGACCGTGCCGACTCCGTAACGAGCCGGCGGAACCGGGCGCGCCGCTCGGGGTCGGCCTCCCGTTCGATCATGCGGAGGTAGCCCTGGAGGGCCATCAGCCGGTTCCGGAGGTCGTGCCGGGTCACGTTCGAGATGAGCGCGAGCTTGTCGCTGGCCAGCCGGAGCTCCTTTTCGTACCGGACGCGATCCGTGATCTCGGTCGCGAGGTGGATCACCTTCTCGAGCCGGCCGTCGTCGTCGAAGATCGGAGTGCACGAGACGAGGTACGTTCCGCCCAGGGCCTCTATCACCATCTCCACCGGGCTGTCCGCCTCCTCCGACTGCAGAACGCGGTGGAACGGGCACTCCGCGGGTGGGTCGGTCGAACCGTGGAAGACCTCCGTGCAGGGCTGGCCGATCATCATGTCGGCTGTAAGGCCGGTGGCCCGCTCCGTCGCCCGGTTCACGGAGAGTATCTCCCGCTCGGGGTTCAGGATCATGATCGGTTGCCCGATCGCCTCGAAGACTACCTTCCACTGGCGCCCCAGCTCCCTGAGCTCCTCTTCGAGGGCGAGGCGCTCGGCGATATCGATGAACTGGATCACGATCCGGCCCGCCCCGATAGAATAGGCCCAGACTTCGTAGGCCCCCTCGATCCCGCGGTCACGGTACGTGACGAGGTCGGCATGCCAGGAGCTCCCGTTCCGCGCGACCTCCCGGTAACTCTCGGGCACCCCGGAGTCCCGAAGGCCCGGGAAGACGTCGTCGATCGTTCGGCCGACGAGATGTGCGTGCTCGATCCCGAGGATCCGATCGGCTGCCGGGTTCGCGCCGAGAAAGACCAGCGTGTCTCCCGGCCCGAGCTCGTAGAGGTGGATCCCGGTGGGCGACCCCTCTATTATCCGCCGGTTTCGCACTTCGGAGGCCCGCAGCTCCTCCTCGGCACGCCGCCGGCGGACAACCTGGCGACACTTGTGGGCAAGCTCGGCGAACTGGGCGGCGGCGTCACCTCCTTTCTGGAGATAGAAGTCGACGCCGTGCTCGATCGCCTCGATCACGATCTCCTCCCGCCCGCGGCCCGTAAAGAGGATGAACGGGAGGTCGCCGAACCGACGCCGGCACTCGCGGAGGAGCTCGATTCCGTTCATGCCCGGCATCTGGTAGTCCGACACGACCACGTCGACCCTGAATCGCTCCAGGAGGGCGAGCGCCTCCGTCCCTGATCCTGCAGTCACCACCTCGAACTCCCCGGTCTCCTGGAGGTAGTGCCGGAGAAGTGCGACAAGCCCGGGTTCGTCATCGACGTACAGGACCGAGATCATCGCGGGGCGCCTCTGTACCAGTCCTCTTCACCTGTGGTCATAGCCTTTTCGTAATCGCTTTCTCGATGGACGACGGGGACGAGGCCGACAGCGTTGAACGAGGTCACGACCTCGTCCACCGGGTCTTCCGGGCGAAACAGGAGGTGAGAGCCGCACCGGCAGTCGCTCGCCCCGAACTTCGCGACCGCGTCCCCCGCGATTGCCCGGGCGAGAGTGCACTCGAGCCGCTCGCAGGTCTCGGCCGTCACGACCGCGGAAAGCCGGAACCGGGGGTCGAGGAGAAGCCGGTCCACGTGCCAGTGCGGGCGCCGGTCCTGGATGCGTTCGAGCCGGATGTGGCGCTTGACCCGGGAGAGGCCTCCGGGGCCGAGAGCCGAACCGATGTAGACGTGGTACCCGGCCCGGAACGCGATCGGGCCGAGGCTCCCGATCTCGAGGGCGGCGGCGGAGTTCGCGAAGATAAGACAGTAGCACCCGGTCCGCATCTCACAGCCTGCGGATCAACTCGGCCGCGGCCCTGACCTGCCGGCTCCCGCCTTCTTCCTCGGGGAAGCCGTGGCCCGGGTAGAGCCCCCTGATCTCAAGGGCTGCGAGCCGGTCGAGAGACCGGGTCAGGGCCTCGCGCGAGCCGCCGAGAAAGTCGTACCGGCCGAAGCAGCCGTCCGAGAAGACCGTGTCGCCCGAGATGAGGTCGCCCGTGGTCTCGTCGTAAAGGCAGCACGAGCCCGGCGTGTGGCCCGGGGTATGGAGGACGTGGAACCCTCCGACCTCGTCGCCCTCGCTAAGCACCCGGTCGGGCGCTATCCCGGGCGGGCGCGCCCCGAAGTGGAGCGCGAGCGAACGGCTCTCCTCGACAAGGGCCGGGACGTCATCCGCGTGGATGGCTATCTCCGCATCGCACATATGGGCGATCTCGCGGACGTGGGCCGTGTGGTCGTAGTGGCCATGGGTGAGGACGATCACCTCGATCTCGTCCCGGTACGGCTCGACCGCCGTGGGCGGCACGCCCGCGTCCACGAGCACGGAGCCGGCCAGGTAGGCGTTCGCGAACATCCCGCGTCCCGGAATCCATCGGATCGGCATACAAACCATATAACGACCGCCCACCATATCCTGTTTATGCACGGCCTGATCGAGAAGTGCCTCCGGTCCGTGCCGGAGGTCGCCCACGCAATCGCCCGCGATGAGGGCCTCGTGGCCCACCGCGTGGCCCGGGCAATCGCCCGCGGCCGGATCGTGGTCCCGGCCAACCCGCGGCGAGAGCACCGGCTCTGCGCCGTGGGCGAGGGCTGCCGCGTCAAGGTGAACGTGAATGTCGGCACGTCGGGGACCCGGTGCGACCCGGCCGAGGAGCTCGAGAAGGCCCGCGCCGCCCTCGCCGAAGGGGCGGACGCCCTCATGGACCTCTCGACGGGCGGCGACCTTCCCGCCATCCGGCAGTCGATCCTCGCGCTCGACGCGCCCGTGGGGACAGTCCCGATCTACGAGGCGGTCCGGCGAGCGGGGAACGCCGCCGACGTCGATGCCGACCTGCTCTTTCGGGTGATCCGCGAACACTGCCGCGACGGCGTTGACTTCCTGACCCTTCACTGCGGGGTGAACCGCGACGCCTATGCCGCGCTCGTCGACGACCCGCGCGTGATGGGCGTGGTCTCGCGCGGCGGCGCGTTCCACACGGTGATGATGGCCGAACGCGGCGAAGAGAACCCGCTCTACGCCGAGTTCGACTACCTCTGCGAACTCCTGGCTGAGCACGGCGTGGTCGCGTCGCTCGGCGACGGGATGCGCCCCGGAGCCCGCGCGGACGCGGAGCGGCTCGCGAAGGCGACCGAATACCTGACGCTCGGCCGGCTCGCGAAGCGCGCCCTCGCGGCAGGGGTCGAGCGGATGATCGAAGGGCCCGGCCACCTCGCGCTCGACCAGGTGGGATACAACGTCAGGATGCTCAAGGAGCTGACCGACGACGCCCCGCTCTACCTCCTCGGCCCGCTCGTGACCGACCTTGCACCCGGGTACGACCACGTGGTCGGCGCGATCGGCGGGGCCGTCGCGTGTCAGCACGGGGCCGACTTCCTCTGCATGGTCTCGCCGGCCGAGCACCTGGCCCTGCCCGACCGGCAGGACATCATCGAGGGGACACGCGTGGCCCGGCTCGCGGCCCATGTCGGCACCCTCTCCCGCCGGCCCGACGGGGGGGCGGCGCGGCGTGAAGACGCGATGGGCCAGGCCCGCCGAAGGCTCGACTGGGACGAGCAGTTCCGGCTCGCCCTCTTCCCCGAGCACGCGCGGCGGATCCACGAGCGCGACGGGGAGCTCGAGACCTGCTCGATGTGCGGCGACCTCTGCGCCATCCGGCTGGCCGGAGACCTGCTGCCGCCGCGAGAGGCGGACCGTGACGCGGACGAGGACGCCTAACTTATCTCTCTTTCAGGACCACGTCTGACCATGGCGCGCCTGCCGCTCTTACCGATCTGTATTCTGCTTGCCCTCGCCGCCGTCCTGTCGGCGGGCTGTTCGTCCGCTCCCCCGGACGGAACTCCGTTCGTCCCGACGACGGGCGTACCGCCCGTGGACGCAGACCCCTCTGCCGTTCTCGCCATGTTCGTCGGCGACGTGAACACGACGCTCGAGGAGATGGACCGGAACGCGGCCTTCTCCGCGGCCGAACTGGGCGCAACCGGGCTTTCGGGGGACGGGGCCAACGCCTCGCTCGCCCGCCTCGCGGCCTCGTCGCCGTACGCTATCGACGCGGTGACGATCACGCCCGACGGCCGGATCGCGGCCGCGATGCCCGCGGAGTACGGGGCGGCGGTCGGGACGCACGTCGGGAACCAGTCCCACGTCCAGCGCGGTCTCGCTGACCGCCGCCCCCTGATGTCGGAGGTCTTCCGGGCCGTCGAGGGGTCGGAGGCGAGCGTGATCCAGTACCCGGTCACGGGCGGGGACGGGGCATTCCTGGGCCTCGTCTCGATCGTCTTCGAGCCGGGCCTGCTCCTCGCGGATCGGGCGGACCGTGCACTCTCGGGGACCGCGCTCAGAGCGTGGGCGATGGCCCCGGACGGGCGCGCGATCTACGACCCGGATCCCGCCAGGGTCGGCAGGAACGCGATCACGGACCCGGCCTATGCCAGCTTCCCCGAGTTCGTCGCGGCGGCACGACGGATCGGGGCCGAGCCGGCCGGAAGCGGGGCGTACTCGTTCACCCCGCCCGGCGGAGCGACTGTGAAGCAGGAGGCGCACTGGGCGACGGCCGGGCTTCACGGGACGGAGTGGCGGGTGGTCGTCGTCCGGGCCACCTGATAGTTCCCCATTTCAGACGACGATGTTCCGCGCCGAATGGTTCGAAACTTCACCAACAGCGTCTATCGCCGTCGCAGGCGGGGAGGGCGACGTCGGTCGTCTCACCACCTCGCCGTGCTACGAAATGGTTGATCGAAATATTTATCATATCAGGTGCGAATCTACCCTAATCGCGCGTGGTTTGACAGACCCTCTTTCGTGGCCCTCGTGGCCGGGCGCCATGCCAATTCTCCGTGCGGGATGAAAATCACCAGCGCATCATTGCCGCTCCCGGTGCGGAGCGGCCGGAGGAAGAAGCATGTTCGAGAGTGCAAACCACCGGGGGCGCACGCGCCCCATCGCGCCGGCGGCCGTTTTGCTGCTGGCGCTCTGCCTGCTCGCCGTTGGCGCGCAGGCCGCGGACGTCCCGCGCTATGTCGTCGGCGACGTCCTGGAGACCGACTTCGCGAACGCGACCGCTCACCTCGTGATCGCGAAGGTCGACACGACGAGCGTTTCAGTCCCACTCTACCGGGCGTTCCAGGTCGAGCAGGACGCGGGACGATGGGTGATCCCGCGCTACTGGCACAATGACCTGGAGTACACCGATGAGAACCTCGCGACCATGCACGCGAGCCGCGTCGCCCACGTCGATCCGGTCAGGGTGATCATCACCGATCAGACCATCACCGGCGGCGACGTGCTCTACTACGGGCTCTCCCTTGCCGAGGCAAAGGCCGGGGTGGTCTACGCGATCGAGCCCGCCCCCGGCGAACTGTCGGGCTACCCCAACGTCTACGTCGTCGGCGACATCCTCGGGAACGTCACGGACCCGGACCGCGGATCGGTCGTGTCCAGCGTCTACGACGACCCTGACGGGACCACCTGGTACCGGGTCTACTTTGATACCGTCCGGTCCGGTGACCGATGGATGATCGAGAAGTACTACAACAACGACATGGCGTTCACCGCGAGCCTGCTCGACCAGAACGACATGCGCCGCGTGGCCCACGCAGACCCGCACACCGTGATCATCAACGACACCACGACCAACACGGGCGACATCGGCTGGTACCGCCTCTCGCTCGCCGAGGTCCAGGCCGGCAAGGGCTACGACTGGATGGGGAACTGGCACTACAACACGGGCGACATCCTCGGCAACGCGACCGCGACCCGGTACATCGTCGGCAACGCGACCGTCTCCGACATCGGCCCCTCGCACTACACCCTCTACGAGGCCGTACGCGGCGCCGACGGGTGGGAGATCCCGGCCTGGGTGAACGCCGGCATCCCCTACGAGGTGCCGCTCGGCGTACCGCACGAAGACCTTGCGTTCGACCTCGTCGACCACACCGACCCGCACTTCGCAATCGTCACCGACCCCGCCCTCAGCGGCGGCCTCAGCTACGACGGCCTCTCGCTCGGCGAGATCCTCGAGGGCACCCCGGGCTACCCGGTCGAAGCGATCGGCGGGGACACGGGCTATTTCCTGGTCTCGACCTCCCCGCTGGGGGCCAGCATCTACCTCGAGGAC
>CAYWVY010000043.1:0-5266 GCA_964461885.1 uncultured Methanospirillum sp.
CTGGCTCGCGCTCGCAGAACCCGACGCGGTGCCCGCGGACGGGGCGGCGGGGTGAGGGCGAAGGACCTTACCAAAAGGCATAACAAAATCGCGGTCAGTCTGTATGGTTACAGATGGACGAGAGCCGGCTCGACGCGTTCGTCACCTTTGCCCGGGGCCTGAAGGGGGATGAGAAGAGCGAGGCGCAGACCTTTCTGACCCACCTCTTCCAGGCGTACGGGCATGCGGGGGTGATCGAGGCGGGGGCGACCTTCGAGCACCGGATCAGGATAGAGGACAGCACGAAGTTCTCGGACCTCGTCTGGCCGGGCCGTGTCCTGATCGAGATGAAGAGCCGGGGCGTGAAGCTCGACCGGGTCGTGCCGCAGGCGAAGGCGTACTGGGACAACGCGTACAAAGACCGCACCGAGTACGTGGTGCTCTGCAACTTCGACGAGTTCGTGGTCTACAACTGGAACATGCAGCGCGAGCCGCTGGACACGGTGCCGCTCGCGAACCTGCCGGCGATGTGGCGGTCGCTCGCGTTTCTCGCGCCGGGGAGGGTCGAGCCGCTCTTTGGCAACAACCTGGTGGCCCTGACGAAGGAGGCGGCGGACCGGATCGCGGACCTGTACTCGCACCTGGTCGACCGTGAGGTTCCTAGGGAGACGGCACAGCGGTTCGTGCTGCAGTGTCTTGTCGCGCTCTTCGCGGAGGACACGGGGCTCTTCGGGGACCGGTACACGTTCACGTCCCTTGTCGCGGACTGCCGGGCCGGGCAGTCGAGCTACGACCTCTTTCCGCTTTTGTTCGCGCGGATGAACTCGCCCGAGCCGGCGGCGGGCGGGCGCTTTGTGGGCGTGCCGTACTTCGACGGCGGGCTCTTTTCGACGATCGAACCGATCGAGCTCGATGCGGCGGAGCTGGAACTGCTCGAGCTCGCCGCGAGGTCGGACTGGGCGCGGGTGCAGCCCTCGATCTTCGGGAACATCTTCGAGGACTCGCTGGACGCGGCGTTCCGGCACCGGAGCGGGGCGCACTACACGGCGGAGTCGGACATCATGCGGATCGTGGAGCCGACGGTGCTCCGGCCGTGGCGAGAGCGGATCGCGGGCGCGCGGACGCTCGGGGAGCTGGAGGAGATCGGCGAGGATCTGGGTAAATTCCAGGTGCTGGACCCGGCCTGCGGCTCGGGGAACTTTCTGTACGTGGCGTTCCGCGAGCTGAAGGAGCTGGAGATCGAGCTCTTCGAGACGGTGCTCGCGCGGTACCCGTCGGCGAAGCGGGAGCGGCTTCACTCGAGGGTCTCGGCCAGGCAGTTCCACGGGATCGACACGAACGCGCTCGGGGTGGAGATGGCGAAGGTCACGCTCTCGATGGCCAAGAAGTTCGCGGCGGACGCGTTCAACAGATCCATGCACCAGCACCGGCTCTTCGACGACGCGGAGTCGCCCCTGCCGTTCGACAACCTGGATACCAATATCGTGGTGGCGGACGCGCTCTTCTCGGACTGGCCGGCGGCCGACGCGATCATCGGCAACCCGCCGTACCAATCGCAGAACAAGATGCTCACGGAGTTCGGGCAGGCATACGTCAATCGTCTCCGGGATGGATACCCCACTGTTTCAGGATACGCCGACTACTGCGTCTACTGGTTCAGGAAAGCGCACGATCACCTCCGCGACGGCGGGCGGGCCGGGCTCGTCGGGACGAACACGATCCGGCAGAATCTTTCGCGTCAGAGCGGTCTCGATTATATTATCAACAATGGCGGGACGATCGTGGAGGCCGTCGGGACCATGCCGTGGTCCGGGCAGGCGGCGGTCCATGTCTCGCTCGTGAACTGGGTGAAGGGCACCCCGCCGCCGGGACCGTACACGCTCGCGATACAGAAGGGAGACGACAAGGACGGCCCCTGGGACGAATATCATCTGCCATCTATTTCATCGTCGCTATCAACGATGGTTGATGTTGCTGGCGCAAGCGCTCTTCGGGCCAATGTGGCAGGAAAGCTTTGTTATAAGGGCCAAATGCATGGTCATGCAGGGTTCCTGCTCTCTCCTGCTGAGCGAGCGGACTTACTCACAGTCGAACCAGCCGCGGGAGAGGTGACCTTCCCATTCCTCATCGCCGATGATCTTATAGGCCGAATCGATTCCTTACCGAGCCGATACGCGATCGATTTCCAGCCTCGCGACATCTATGAGGCAAAGACGTATCAACGAACTTTTGAAATCATCGAGAACAGAGTTCTTCCGACCCGGAAAGAAGCCTTCGATATGGAGCAGAAGAGGAATGCCGAGATACTGAGCAATAACCCGAAAGCCAGAGTTGATCGACATTACGAGGGATATTTCAAACACTGGTGGCTCCATTCCTTCGGACGGTGGAATCTAATCAAACGGCTTGAGAAAATTCCTCGATATATTGTCTGCGGCGAGGTCACAAAACGACCGATTTTTGCCTTCGTATCGAATGAGATTCATCCGAATAAGACACTTGTCGTCTTTTTATTCTCAGACGATTACTCATTCGGCATCCTCCAGAGCGGCTACCACTGGAACTGGTTCACCGAACGCTGCTCGACTCTGAAAGGCGACTATCGTTACACTACAAAAACTGTCTTCGACGCCTTCCCCTGGCCCCAGTGGGGCGCCGTCACGGCCGACGAGGAGATGGCGTCGGCCCGCTCGAGGCGCTCGCCCGTCGAGGTGGCCCTCGCCGTCGCCGGGGCGGCGCGGGAGCTCCGCGCCGTCCGCGCCGAGATCCGCGCGGCGCACCCGATGTCGCTTCGCGAGCTCTACCGCACGCTCGAGCTCCCCGGCGCGAACCGGCTTCGCGACGCCCAGGACGCGCTCGATCGGGCCGTCGCCGAGGCGTATGCGTGGGGCCTTCCCCCGGCCCTTCGCGCGCTCGAGCCGCTCGCCCTCCTCCTCGCGCTGAACCGGCGCTGCGCCGCGGCCGAAGGCGAGGGACGGGCAATCGCCGGGCCGGGCCTGCCCCCGTTCTGCGACGGCGACGAACGGTTCTTCTCCGACGACTGCCTGCGGATGCCGGGCTGATCCGGGTCGCGATGATCGCGCCGGCCGTTTCGGCAGCGAGCGGCAACGGATGACCGCCGGCGGTGGTGGACCGGGCCTGGCCCGCGACCCCGTGACGGGCGCCCGCCCCGTCGATGTGGGACCATTATCCCGTTCGTTTTCGACAAACGCGACTCTAGACAGTCCGGAAAAAATCGAAAGACCTATCGATTAGGAAAATGATTCTCCATCGGTAAGACAATGGCATCAAAAAGTCCCGCCGAAGAACTAAAAATGCAGTATGTCAATGGCCTACTCACCCGTGATAGATACGAGGAAAAACTTGCTGAATTGATGGGGATACCGGCTGCTAAAACCACATCGGGCTCTGGTCCACAACCCGGAATGACCAGAGAACAGATGATTGAACACCAGATCAAATTGTGCGGTGCAAAAAGCTTCCTTAATCGAAAAGAGGTGAAAGAACTACCTCATATCCTTTGGGAAGATGAAACCGTTGAAAAGATTGCTCAAGGGTTCTACAAAGGTGGGACCGGAATCCTCGTTGCAAGCAATAAGCGTCTCATATTCATTGATAAGGGGATGTTATACGGATTGACCGTTGAGGATTTCCCCTATGATAAAATTAATAGCATCCAGTATAAGACCGGACTCGCTTTAGGAAATATCACAATCTTTGCCTCTGGAAATAATGCTGTAATTGACAATATGCAGAAGGGAGAAGTAAAACCCTTTGCAGAGTATGTCAGGGCGCGAATTACCGCAATAAGTCAACACGCTAGCGCGCCACCCACACCGGTTCCGCAACAGGACGATATGTTTTCAAAGCTTGAACGTCTGGCAGCTCTGAAAGACAAGGGGATCTTATCAGAAGCAGAATTCAATCAACAAAAGGCAAAAATTTTAAGCGGATCCTAAATCGACACCGCCAACATTGTCTGACGAATCATCAATAACCGTCCCTCTTTTCTCAGTTCGTGGCGACTGCGGATCAGGTCTACGCCTACGATCTCGTAATGGGCGCGCTCTCCGATGAGGTGGCGCCGCTCTTCCCGGTGGCCAACACGGCCGATGCGTCCGCGACCGATCCCGACGTTGAACCGCTCTTCAAGGCGGTGATCTGATATACCTTTCATGGAAGGCGCAATAACGGATCGATACCTCAATAATCCGCCACCTCCATTCTTCGGCACGGATCGCGCAGCTTGGCAGCGGTGTTCGTGATCGCCCTGGTGATTTCGCGCGGTCTCGCTTTATGTGTCGAGCGACCGACTTAATGGTTAGACGGTGTGAGGCGAGGGCGACGGCAATCAACGGTAATACACCGAAAAGGACGATTTGGATTGGAGTTCTGCTGCTATCATTATTCGTAGTAATTCCCCAGATCTTGGTTCCGCTTGCACTACCAGCCGATACCGTCCGCCTCCCTATGCTGACCTCGCTCGGTCAGCCTGCTACCTGGCCGTATGCATTCGGGGCGCTTGTCTGCCACCAGTGGCCGGATCGTTCGTTCGCGTTTGCCGGCAACCAGCTTCCGGTCTGCGAACGATGCCTCGCGGTTGAATTCGGGATGGTGGCCGCCTTCGGTGCGGCGGTCGTGGTCAAGCCCCCGAGCGGGTTTTTCCCGTCGCTCGCCGCATTTCTGCCGCGTCGGATGCGTTCGCCGTTTGTCGTCCTCGGCGTGGGGCTGGTGTTGATGTTCCCGATGGTGGTCGACGGAGGTCTCCAACTTATGTCTGCATACGTTTCGGGCACTCCGCAGCGGGTTACGACTGGATTTCTGTATGGTATCGGTCAGGCGGGCCTTGTGATCGGCCTTGTCGCCAATTTCATCTGGCTTGCCCAACGACGCATGGACAGGGCAGCAGCCAGCGTAAAGATTGATCGGGAGGGATCGAGGTAGTGAGATCACCTGGATTTACTATTTAGCCGTTCAATCATTGATGAACCCGCTCTCGTGCTTTATCGAACGGCAATCTGCCTTATGGGAGTATTGCATTGATTACCCCTATTAAATTCACATCGAAATGTTTTTCGAGAGGCACATCAATCCTTTGCCATGAGATTTGTCGCTCTCACAATCACGCTCGCCTTCATCATTTTGGCTTGTGGGTGTTGCTCCACTTCATCATCAACGCAATCAACCCCCGCACCTGCAAATACCGTATCAACTCCCGCACCTGCTACTACTGTATCAACTCCCGCACCTGCTACTACTGTATCAACTCCCGCACCTGCTAAGACTG
>CAYWVY010000043.1:5366-18851 GCA_964461885.1 uncultured Methanospirillum sp.
GTATCAACTCCCGCACCTGCTACTACTGTATCAACTCCCGCACCTGCTAAGACTGTATCGACGCCGGCACAAACCTTAAACCAGGATTCGGCATCAGTGGGTGAGAGGAATGCAGCAAATAAAGCATTATCTTACTTAAGTTATTCGTCTTTTTCCCGAGATGGATTAATTAAGCAACTCGAATATGAAAAATTTTCACATCAGGAAGCTGTATATGGGGTAGATCAATCTGGTGCTGACTGGAATGAGCAAGCCGCAAAAAAAGCAAAATCTTACTTAGAATATTCATCTTTTTCCCGAGATGGATTAATTAAACAACTCGAATATGAAGGATTTACACCACAACAAGCAGAATATGGTGTGCGAGCTGTTGGGTATTAAAATGAAGGGGATAGTGGCGATCGAGCCACCAACCTCCCTCCCTATTAGTTCAAGGATGCGCATCAATCTCATTTTGTCGCTCTCATTTCTGTGATTGTATCGCCAGACATACTCACCCAAATGCAAGCGCCGGTACCCTGGTGGCGGTCTGGCGTTGCCGGAGAGTAACCGGGATCTATGGCGAGATGGCGAAGTCGGCCGGGACCACAGTCGACGCTGCCCACGACGCCAAGGAGCACGCGGTCTTCCGGTTGATCTTTCGGGACGTGCTCCGAGAGTACCTGAAGACTTCGAGGCGTGGCAGGACGGCGGCGCCGACTGGGACCGGGTCGAGATCCCGGCGACGCGGTACACCCGAATCGCGCCGGCATTTCTCGAGGAAGAGCGCCGGCAGATGGGCAACTGGTGGTTCCGCCAGGAATACCTGTGTGAGTTCGTGGCGACCACGGATCAGGTCTTCGCGTACGATCTGGTGACGGGCGCCCGCCCCGTCGAGGTGGCGCGGCGAACCCGGCACCGCCGGCCGGCAGGAACGCGCTTATATTCGTGACCGTCAACACTGTTATCGCATCCCGTGATCCCGGACGTGGCCGGTGCCACCCGCACCGTGCTCCCCGGGGATCGACCGGCAGTTGACTGGACATGAAGAAACGCTACCTCGCCGTCAGCGCCCTGCTCGGCTGGCTCCTCCTGATCATCGTTTTGATGATCATCTCGGGCTACGTCAACCCTGAGATCTACTTCGTGCTCGGCCTGATCGGGCTGATGGTGATCGCAATCCTGATCACCCCGATCTATTCGCGGCCCCAGTACGCACGGCGGCTGCTCGTCGTCAGGATGCTCGGCGCCGCCCTCTTCGTCGCGCTCTTCTTCGAACAGTTCCTGGTCGGCCTGCCCGTGATCACCCTCCCCGTGATCGGGGCGTCCGTCCCGATCGAGCGCGTGATCGTGGTCGCGACCTCGCTCGCGGGCGTGGTCTGCGTCTTCGCCGGCGCGATCATCCTGAACAGCGCCCGCGGGATCTCGGCAAAGCCCCTCCAGGAGGCCCTCAACGCCGGCGGGAGCGTGGACTGCCGGGCATTGCCGCGCGACAGCATGACCTACTACCTGCCGCCCGAACGCGAGGGGGACAGCGTCATCCAGTTCATTCCGGCGTCGGCGACCGCGTCCGGCCAGGAGAGCGCGGACGTCGCGTACATCGGCGGGCGACCAATCCGGGGGCAGTACCGCGAGCCGTCGGGGATGCAGCTCTTCGAGATGCTGAAGCGGTCGTACTCGCTCCGCCTGCCCGTCCGCGAGGAGGCCGTGCTGACCGCGATCCAGGAGGTCTGCGAGGACGTGATCGAGGTCGCGGACCGCGTCATCCCGGTCCGGCGCGAGGGCTACATCCTGATCGAGCTCCAGAACTACCGGCTCCTCTCGATCTGCACCGAGCTCAAGCAGGACTTCCCGGTCTGCTGCCGGGTCCACCCCTGCCCGATCTGCAGCCTGATCGCCTGCATGCTCACCGAAGGGCTCGGGCTCACCTGCAGCCTCGAGCACGTCCACGTCGAGCCCGACGCCAAATCGATCACGCTCTACTTCGTCTTCATCCCGTAAAAAAGGGGGGCGGCGGCCGACGGCCGCCGTGTCAGGCGTACGCCCAGGTGACCTGGACGCTCGCCGTGACCTTCAAAGTCCCGGGCTCGATCGGGGTCGACGGCACAGCCGCATCGGCCGCGACGCCTGAGCGTCCGTAGTAGATCGGCGTCGCCCCCGAGTCCACCTGGACCTCGCGGGCGTCGAGAAGCCGGACGCCGAGCGCGGACGCGACCGTGCCGGCGTCCGTCCGCGTTGTGTTCACGGCCTGGGCGAGGGCCTCGGCCCGGAGCGATGCGCTCTTCTGCTCGGAGAAGAGAAACGCGATCGAGTTGACCTGGTTCGCATCGGACGAGACCGCCGTATCGATCGCCGTACCGACCAGGGCCACGTCGTCGATGCGGACGAGGAGGGTGTTCGAGACCCGGTACGTCGTCGGCTTTCGCTGCACGAACGGCGACGGCGTCGGGCCGGAGTCGTAGACGGGCGTGACCGTGTACCCGGTCGTCGTCAGGCGGTCGTCAGGGATCCCGAGCGCCTTCATCGCGTTCGTGACATTGGTCATCCGCTCCGCGTTCTGGGCCTGTGCCGCCTTCACATCGGTGTTCTCGGTCTCGACGCCGACCTGGATCTCGGCGCGGTCGGGCGACGAGACGACCTCGCCGACGGCGGAGGTCCGGATCAGGTGGTCGGCCGGCGCGGTCCCGACCGTCGGGGTCGGCGTGAGCGCCGTGACCACCACGACGGCGCCGCAGATGCAGAAGAGCACCGCAAGCCACGCTGCTGTGTGTCGCATGCTGAGGTGATGGACGCCCCGGGGAAAAAAGGTGGCGATGACTACGACGGAGTTCGTCGCTATGATTCGGGCGCGAAGAAGAGGTGGCAGTGGCACTGCCCCGATTCGGCGATCTCCTCGTCCCGGTGGACGCACGGGCAGACGATGGCGGCGTCCTTCTCGGGGTCGCCGCTCCGGATGCGGCAGGGGCAGTACCGTTCGCCAAAGCGTTCGCGGGCCCGGACCAGTCCCTTGATCACGGTCCCGCGCTGGCGTTCGTCCGGGTTCAGCCGGAGCCCGGCGTTCTGCGCCTCGTCACGGGTCCAGGCCCGCATCTCCTCTTCCGTCGTCGGGTCCTCGTTACTCATACTGAATCTCCTTGCCGGGGAGGAGCATCATACTTTCCCGCTCCGGCAGCAGTGGGCGATCATCGACTCGAAGATCCGGCGTCCGTCCTCCGAGCCGAGAACCTGTTCGCTCGCCCGCTCGGGATGCGGCATCATCACGAGCACGTTCCGGTTTTCGGAGAGAACGCCCGCGATCCCCTCGACCGAGCCGTTCGGGTTCGCCTCGGCCGTCACCTGCCCGTCGGCATCGCAGTACCGGAACGCGACCCGCCGCTCCCGGTTCAGCTGCGCGACGATCTCGGGGGGGGCGACGTACCGCCCCTCGCCGTGGGCGACGGGCAGCCGGATCACCTCGCCCCGCTTGAAGAGGAGGGTGAACGGGCTCTCCGTGGTCTCGATCCGGAGGTGGGTCGGCCGGCAGACGAAGCGGGGGACCTCGTTCTGCGTGAAGACCCCCGGCACCAGCCCGCTCTCGGCCCCGATCTGCGCGCCGTTGCAGATCCCGAGCACGAGCCCGCCGGCCTTGACGTGCCGGATCACGTCGGCCATGATCGGCGTCCGGGCCGCGATCGCGCCCGCCCGGAGGTAGTCGCCGTACGAGAAGCCGCCCGGGAGGACGACCGCGTCGTACCCCCGCCGGAGCCCGTCCCGGTACCAGACCAGGTCGGTCGGGACGCCGAGCACCTCTTCCAGGACATGGACCGTGTCCAGGTCGCAGTTCGACCCTCCGAACCGGATCACGGCAAACCGCATCAGGCGACCTCGATCTCGTACCGGTGGATCACCGGGTTCGCGAGCAGGCGCTCGCAGCACTCGCGGGCCCGCTCCTCGGCCGCCTCCCGCGTCGGGGCCTCGAGGCCGAGCCGGAACTGGCGAGCCGTCGAGAGCGAGAGGGTCGGGATCCCCAGGTGCTCGAGCGCGTTGCTGATCGCCCGCGCCTCGGGGTCGAGCATCCCCTCCTTCAGTGCAATCGTGATGATGACGTTATACTGCATGCTACATCTCCAGGCCGAGCCGTTCGGCCACCCTCGCATACGCACCGAGCACATCGCCCTTTTCGAGCCTGTACACGTCCTTGTCAAGCGACTCGCCCGAAGCCCGGTCCCAGAGGCGCATGGAGTCCATGCTGACCTCGTCGCCGAGCCGGAGCCGGCCCGCGCCGTCCCGCCCGAACTCGAGCTTGAAGTCGACGAGCTCGAGATCGCACGCGGCAAAGAGCGGCCGGAGCACCTCGTTCACCTGGAGGGCGAGCGCCTTCATCTCGTCGAGCTCGCCGCGACCAAGAAGACCGAGTGCCAGGATAATCTCGTCGTTAACCATCGGGTCGTGGCGGGCATCGTCCTTGTAATCGATCACGATCAGGGGCGGATCGAGTCGCTGCCCCTGCTCGAACGGGTAGGTCCGGACGAGCGAGCCCGCGGCCACGTTCCGGACGATCACCTCGAGCGGGACCATGGCGAGCCGGCGCACGCGCATCCGGACCGGGCCCTCGAGCCGGAGATAATGGGTCGGCACCCCTCTAGCCTCGAGGAGGTCGAAGAGACGGGCCGAGACCCGGGCGTTGTATTCCCCCTTTCGGGCGAGCACGTCCTTTCTGCCGCCGTCGAAGGCGGTGATGTCGTCGCGGAAGACCACGACGAGTTCGTCGGGCGCATCGGTCAGGTAGATCGACTTTGCCTTGCCCGCGTAGAGTAACTCATCGCTCACAGCTGTTGCTCCCTGAGTCGTTCGGAGAGGCGCCGGACGAGCGGCGCCAGGGTCGTCGAATACCAGCCCCGCTCGACAAAGCGCGGGTGAATGCAGAGCCGCTCGACCAGCTCGGCGTCCGGCCCGAGGGCCCGCCGGAGCTCGTCGACGGCCGGCCAGGGATGGTCCGGGTTGATGTGGTCGATCGAGCAGGGCGAGACTCCGCCGAGGTCGTCTGCCCCGCAGGCGACGAGGGTGGTCGCCTCCGCGAGGTTCGGCGGGACCTGCACGGCCACCTCGCGCGGCAGCACCTCGCGGGCCAGCCGGACGGTCGCACAGTACTCGGCGGCCGGGATCGTCGGCGCGCCGGCCATGCCCGTGCCCTCCTGCGGCGCGAAGTTCTGGAGGATCACCTCCTGGATGTGGCCGTACCGCCGGTGAAGGCCGGCGATCGTCTCGAGGGACTCGAGCCGGTCCGCCGCCGTCTCGCCGATCCCGAGCAGCAGCCCGGTCGTGAACGGGATGCGGAGCCGGCCGGCCGCCTCGATAGTCGCGATCCGCGCCTCGGGGTCCTTGCCGGGCGAGCCCTCGTGCGCCGGCACCCTCGCCGTCGTCTCGAGCATCAGCCCCATGCTCGCGTTCACCTCGGCGAGCGAGGCGAGTTCGGCCTCGTCGAGGACCCCCGCGTTCGTATGCGGGAGAAGCCCGCAGTCGATCGCGTCGAGGCAGAGACGGCGGCAGTAGTCGAGGAAGGATCTCTCGCCGACGGCCGCGAGTTCGGCACCGAAGCCGGGTACCTCGCCTGGCCGCTCGCCGAACGTGAAGAGCGCCTCCGTGCAGCCCGTGCGAACCCCCTCGTTGAGGACGGCCGCGACCTCGCCGGGAAGCATCAGGCACCCTGGTCCGACCGGGCGGCGAAAACCACAGTAGGCGCACCGGTTCCGGCAGACCGTCGTCAGCGGCAGGAAGACGTTCCGTGAGAACGTGATCCGGCGGCGGGGCATGTATACAGATGGGAGGCGCCACTATTCAAGCTTGATTGTCGTGTCCGATACCGTGCGGCAGGTCGTTCGGGGACGGGCGAAAACGTTCCTGCAATATTTGAATTATCCAGAACACAGATATATTTTGATGCAATAATTCAGTCCAATAAGTCCCAGATTATACGATTAAAACTTCTCATTTCCGGAAATTCCTATATGAACCCCTTCAGTCCGTTCCAGTGTCACAATTGGCGAGACGGCCAGCGATGCCGTGCGCCCCACCGGGCATCAGCACCGGCCGACGCCAGCACTGGAGGTATGCACCATCCCCGAGATCATCATCGGATTCGAAGTCCACCAGCCGCTCCGGCTGAAACGCGAACTCCGGCACGAACAGGCCGCACCGAACGTTCCTGACGACTACTTCGACGCGGAAAACCGCATGATCCTCAACAGGTTGCCGAACGATGCTACGACCTGGCAGGCAGGATCGTCCTCGACCGGCCCGACGACGGCCACCACACCGCGCTCTCGTTCTCCGGAACGCTGATCGAACAGCTCGATCGCTGGCGCCGGGACACGCTCGATCTCTTCGGCCAGGTGGCCCGCCACCGGAACACCGGGGTGCTCGCCCAGACCTACTATCACCCGGTCGCCTCCCTCTTCTCGAACAAGATCGAGTTCGCCCGGCAGGTGCACCACCACATGGACGTGCTCTGGGACCTCTTCCACGTCCGGCCGATCACGCTGGAGAACACCGAGTTCATCTATTCGAACGAGACCCGGTTCCGCCGGGACGCGATCGCCTGGACGGTTGCGGGAGGTCTACCGCGGCATCGGGTCATGAGGCGCCCGCACCTCGTGGACGAGTGCCCCACCCGTCTTTCGAAACAGGCGCGGAACCCGGTCCGTCGAGATCACCCCCGCTTCGCCGCGCTCAGATTGAAGCCGGCTGCGATCATGCCAAATTGGGCGCCACCGGGCGGGCGGGTGTCGATACCGATACCACTATAACCGTGCCCGGCCCGTAGAACAGGAGAGATGGTTGCAAAAAGCGATACGGGGGGGCCCAACGGCAACAACGGCCTGAACTTCAAGGAGATCATCCGCGCATCGCCCTGCGTCTTCGCCATCGGGGTGGCCGGCGACAGCGGCTCGGGCAAGACCACGTTCACCCAGTCGATCCGCGAGATCTTCGGCGAGGACCTGGTCACCACGATCACCCTCGACGACTACCACCTCTACGACCGGGCGCAGCGGCGCGAGATCGGGGTGACGCCGCTCGACCCCCGTGCGAACCGGCTCGACCTTATCGAGGAGCACCTGGCCGAACTCAAGGCCGGGCGGTCGATCATGAAGCCGGTGTACGACCACTCGATCGGCACCTTCAGCGAGCCCGTGCCGTTCGCACCGGGAAAGATCGTGATCCTCGAGGGGCTTCACACGCTCTTTT
This sequence comes from uncultured Methanospirillum sp., assembly GCA_964461885.1. Taxonomy (GTDB): domain Archaea; phylum Halobacteriota; class Methanomicrobia; order Methanomicrobiales; family Methanospirillaceae; genus UBA288. The sequence continues at coordinate 12,570 of CAYWVY010000043.1, forward strand.
CCCCCCGCCTTCGCGAACTCCTCGACTTCACCCTCTTTGTCGAGCCCGATCGCGAGGTGAAGGAGGACTGGAAGATCCGCCGCGACATGGCCAAGCGGGGCTACGAGAGGGACCAGGTGCTCAAGGAGATCCTGGAGCGCGAGCCCGACTACCTCCGGTACATCGCGCCCCAGCGCGGGTTCGCCGACGTCGTGATCCGGATCACCCACTCGAAGTACGGCTCCATCCTGGCCCAGACCCGGAACGTCTACCAGGTCTCGCTGCTCCAGGACCCGATCGACCAGACGATCGGGGACGTCGACCTCGGGATCGACCTCTTCGCGATCCTCTCGCTCTCCGAGCGGAACTTCATGCTCGAGTTCATCAACCACGAGGACCCGCGCCGGCGCCGGGGCGAGGTCGTCTTCGACGGCGAGCTCGGGGGGCACGTGGTCCGCCGGCTCGAACAGTCGATCGAGGGACAGACCCACGTCAGGCCGATCGCGATCGCCCGCGGGCGCGAGTACGTGACCGCGGTGGATGTGGCCCAGTTGATCATCGCGTGGCGGATCATCCACCGCCGGATCTTCCTCGAACGGTGCACCGGCCCGAACCAGACCCAGACGGGAATGTAACCATTATATATACGTGAGATACACCAATGGGAACTGATATGTCGACCGCAAGCCGCATTCGCGAGAGCTATAACGATAGCCAGGAGCGGATAGTCGTCTACCTGCGGACGGCGCTTCGCAAGGGGAAGTTCTACTACAAGTCGAAGTACATCGCCCGCGACCTCGGGCTCACGTCCAAGGAGGTCGGGACCAACATGGCGATCCTGTCCGAGATCTGCGAGGACCTGAACATCATCCGCTGGTCCTACTCCAACAGCACGACCTGGATGGTCACGCCAAAGGGGGCCTGATCCCGCGTGCCGCGAGTGGAGTTCGTCTCCCGAATCGAGTTCGTGGCCCGGGTCGATGACGAGAAGGACTGCCTGATGGCCCAGGACGAGACCCAGGCGAGCCTGGGCGCGTTCTGGTTCAACATCGACGTGCCGAAAGATCACGGGTTCTCGACCGGGGACCAGGTCCGGATCACGATCGAGCGGGTCTGATCCAGCCCTTTTTCTCCAGAACCTTTATTCGGGCCACTGCTGTATCGGGGTCCATGACCGACGGGCGTATTACGCTCCTCCAGCTGAACGACACGCACGCGTACCTCGAGCCCCACCCCGAGGTCTTCTGGGAAGGGACGGGACCGGCCTTCAGGACGGCCGGCGGGTATGCCCGGATCGCCGGGCTTGTCCACCAAATTCGGACGGAGACGGACAACCGGGCTCTCCTCCTCGACTGCGGCGACACCCTCCATGGGACCGCTCCCGCCGTGAAGACCCGCGGAGCGGCACTGGTCCCGGTCCTGAACGCGCTCAAGATTGCGGCCATGACCGCGCACTGGGACTTCGCGTACGGCCCGGCCCGGCTCGAGGAACTCGCGGAGATGCTCGACTACCCCGTGCTCGCGCTGAACTGCCACGACAGCGCCGGCGGCCCCGGCCCGTTTTCGTCGTCGGTCCTGATTGAGACGCCGGACCTCATCGTCGGCGTGGCCGGCATCGCCGCGACGATCCTGGACAAGACCATGCCCCCGTCGTTCGCGGGGGGGCTCCGGTTCACGAACGGTATCGAGGAGCTGCCCGGTGTCATCGCGGACCTGCGGAACCGGGGGGCCGACCTGGTGGTCGTGATCAGCCACCTGGGCCTGCCGCAGGACGTCCGGGTCGCGACGGAGGTGGACGGGATCGACGTCCTCCTCTCGGGGCACACGCACCACCGGCTCGAGGCGCCGCTCTTCGTGAACGGCGCGCTCCTGGTCCAGTCCGGGGTCCACGGCTCGTTCGTCGGCCGGCTCGACCTCGAGGTCCGCGACAACCGGGTCGCCCGGCACGCGCACCAGCTGATCGAGGTCGACGACCGCACCCCGGCCGACCCGGCCGTCCACGCGCTCGTCGACAAGGCCGTCGCGCCGTTCCGCGAGGAGCTCGCCGTTGTCGTGGGCGAGACCGCGGTGCCGCTCTATCGCGGCGAGATGTTCGGCTCGACCATGGACGACTTCCTCCTCGCCGCGCTCCGGCACGCGACCGGGGCGGTGCTCGCGTTCTCGAACGGCTGGCGGTACGGCGCCCCCGTCCTTCCGGGGCCGGTCACGCGGAACAATCTCTACGACATCGTGCCCATGGACCCCGAGGTGATGACGGTCACCCTCACGGGGGCAGAGGTGCTCGACATGCTCGAGCAGAACCTCGAGCGGACCTTCGCCTGCGACCCGTTCGGCCAGATGGGCGGATACGTGAAGCGGTGCCAGGGGCTCACCTGCTACGTGAAGATCGAGAACCCGCCGGGCCACCGGATCCAGGCCTGCTGGGTCGGGGGCCGGCGGCTCGACCCCGGAGAACGCTACCGGGCCGCGTTCGTGACGGTCCAGGGCGTCCCGGCCGGGCTCGGCGAGGACCGGGCCGGGACGGGGATCGGGGCCCACGCGGCGATGGAGCGGCTGCTCGCGGACGAGCGCCCCTACCGCGGAGAGCGACCGCCGACATTCCGGGTGATCTGAGATGTACCGGACTGTCGTGCACGTTTCCGACGCGGCACGCGTCGGCAGGGCGCTCAAGAACGTCCGGAACCTGCTCGACGACCTCGCCGGCGAGGTCGAGGTCGTGCTGGTCGCGAACGGGGACGCGGTCGAGGCCCTCGCGCCGGCGTCTTCCCACGCCGGGCTCGTGCGAGAGCTGCTGTCGCGGGGTGTCCGGGTCGCAGCCTGCGCCCGGGCCCTCCGAAACCACGGGCTCGATCCTGGCGAACTCGTCGACGGCGTGGTCACGGTCCCGGGCGGGGTGACCGAGGTGGTCCGGCTGGAGGGAGACGGCTTCGCGTATCTCCGCCCCTGAACCCGTTACAACCTCGTTCAATAGCCTTATGACCTTGCACCGGTAACTGAGAAGCATGGTCGTATTCACGGGGGTGGAGCTCGGGTGGCTCCTGATCGTGCTCGGCGCGCTCGTGCTCCTGTTCGAGGCGTACTCGCCCGGGTTCTTCATGACGGTGCCCGGGACGGTGATGATCATCCTCGGCATATTCCTCGTGCTCGGTGTCGACGTCCTCGGTTCGGTCTGGGGGATCATCCTCGGCGTCGTGGTCGCCCTCGCTTCCGCGATCGCGACGGTCTGGTTCTACACGAAGATCAACCGGGGCGCGGGACCGCCCACGACCATGTCGCGCGACACGGTGATCGGCCGCACCGGGCGCGCGACCCACAGGATCGACGCGCACTCGCTCGACGGCAAGGTCCGTGTTGAGGGCCACGAATGGTCGGCCCACTCGACAGGGGCGCCGATCGCAGAGGGGGCAACCGTGCGGGTGGTGGAGGCCGAAGGAGTCCACGTTGTCGTGGAGGAGGTCTGAAAATGGCAATTATTGAAACTATCGATACGGCGTCACTGCCGGCAACCTTCATCTCGATCATCCTGATCCTGGTGATCATCTTCATCTTCGCACGCGGTGTCGTGATCATCCAGCCGTACCAGCAGGGGCTGCAGATCCGGCTCGGCAAGTACATCGGCCGGCTCAATCCGGGCTTCCGCTGGATCGTGCCCCTGATCACCCGCGTGGAGAAGCTCGACCTGCGGACGCAGGTGGTCGACGTCCCGAGCCAGGAAGTGATCACCAAGGACAACTCGCCAACAAACGTCGACGCGATCGTCTTCATCCGCGTGATGGACCCGGAGAAGGCGTTCTTCGAGGTCGGCAACTACCGGACGGCGACCGTCGCGCTGGCCCAGACCACGCTCCGTGGCGTGATCGGCGACATGGAGCTCGACGAGGTCCTGTACAACCGCGACGTGATCAACGCCCGGCTCCGGGACATGCTCGACCGCGAGACGGACCAGTGGGGCGTCAAGGTGGAGCGGGTCGAGATCAAGGAGGTCGACCCGATCGGCGCGGTCAAGCAGGCCATGACCGAGCAGACGGCCGCGGAGCGGGAGCGGCGTGCCGCCATTCTCCGCGCCGACGGCGAGAAGCGGTCCGCGATCCTCCGGGCGGAGGGGCTGCGGCAGTCGACGATCCTCGAGGCCGAAGGCGAGCGGCAGGCCAAGATCCTCCGGGCCGAGGGCGAGCGGCAGTCGCGGATCCTCGAGGCCCAGGGGCAGGCGCAGGGCCTGCGGATCGTCGCGCTCGGGGCAAAGCCGCTTGACCGGCGCTCGATCACGGTCCTCTCGCTCGACGCGCTCAAGACGATGGCGAACGGCCAGGCGACGAAGATCATCTTCCCGTTCGAGTTCTCGAGCCTGATCCGGCAGTCGGCGAAGTTCCTGGGCCTGGCCGAGTCGGAGCTGCCGCCGTCGGAGGAGGGGGAGACGACCGGCCTCGACGAGGAGATCCTCGGGACGATCCCGAAGTCGGAGGAGGTCCGCGAGATCCTGCAGGAGGTCGCTCGCTCGGTGCCCGAGACGCCCGCGTTCCGGGAGAAGGAGAAGGGGGACGTCGTCGGGCCGCTCGATGATGCGATACCGGTGGAGCACGAGCCCTACCGGCCCCCGGGCTCGAACCTCTGAGACCAGGAGATCGGCGATGGCGGGCGCTCGCCCGCTCCTCTTTTTTTGACTGTTCGTATCGTCGGCGCAGACGCCGGCAGGATCGTCTCCGCCGCTCTGTCGTCCCCTGACCGGCACACGGATCTTTCGCCGAACAGAGCCCTGAAATTCCACCATGTCCAGATCCAGCAGGGCCGGCGCGCGGTGACGGCCCGATGCCATCGCCGGGCCGCGAGGGCAATCCGCGCCGTGGGCACTCGGCCTGTCCCGGCCGGGCGGCGAGCAAACCGGCAACCTCATGGTGCCCATTGACAACGATCACCTGTGCAGCCCTCACGGCTCCTCCCTCCGGGCGCAGACGCGCACAGAGGCCTCCTGCACTGCCTTCTCGCGGCGCTGCTGCTCGCGTCCGCCGGGATCGGGACCGTCTTTGCCCTGGACTGGACGATCGAGACGGTCGACCCGGCCGCGCACGACGTATCGTCTGTATCCCTGGCCCTCGGCGACGCCGGCACCCCCGGCATCAGTTACGCCGCGAACGGCGAACTGCGGTACGCGGCCCGAAACGGCACGGGCTGGGAGGTCCGAACCGTGGAACCGGCAATCTCCGCCGGGAGCATGTCCCTCGCCCTCGACGCCAAAGGCAACCCCCAGATCGCCTACATCCATGCCGCCAACAACGACCTGCGGTACGCCGCGTGGGACGGGTCCGCGTGGCAGATCCAGACCGTGGACGGGGATGGGAAAGAAGCCCCGTCCCTCGTCCTCGACGGCGCGGGCCGCCCCCGCATCAGTTACCTCGACCGGCCGAACGCCACGGTCAAGTACGCGGCCTTCGACGGATCGGCGTGGCGGGTGGAGACCGTGGACCGGGTTGGTTCGTACGACTGGGGCACCTGCCTCGCCCTCGACGGGGCCGGCCGGCCTTCCATCGCCTACGGCGGCTCCGACCAGGTGCGGATCGCCCGGTACACCGGGACCGCGTGGCGGGTCGAGACCCTTGGGTTGGTCGAGCCGGGGGAGCCCGGGGCGCGCCCTGGGCTCGTCCTGGACAGCGACGGCACCCCGCGCCTCGCCTCGTACGACCCCGCCACGGACGCCCTGCTCTACAGGGTGCGCGACGGCCCGGGCTGGCGGACAGAGTGGATCGATGCGAACGGGGACCGCCTGCAGCACGCGTCGCTGGCGCTCGACGAGACAGGCACCCCGGGGATCAGTTACTTCGCCCGCTGGAGTTACACCTCCTTCAAGGACTCCGGCTTCAGGTTCGCAAGGTACAACCGGTCCTCCCGACAGTGGGAGACCGGGACGATCGACGATGCGAGCTGGGACACCGGGTGCTTCTCATCCCTCGCGCTGGACGGCGCCGGCAATCCCCTTATCGCCTACTCCAGCCCTACCGGCCTGAACTATGCCCGGGCGGACCTCCCGGGGCTCTTTGTCCCGGCCGTCCCCGGCGGGGCCGGCCGCCCGACGGCCACCGACGGCGACGACGTCTACGACGATGTCAACGGCAACGGGCGGCGGGACTTCGCAGACGTCGTCCTCTACTTCAACCAGATGCCCTGGATCGCGGCGAACGAGCCGGTCTCGCTCTTCGACTACACCGGCAACGCCCGGATCGACTTCGGAGACGTGGTCCGGCTCTTCGAGCGCCTCGGCGCGCCGGCGAGGGGGACGTTCGCGGTCACGGCCGCCGCGATCGGGCCGGG
>CAYWVY010000044.1:0-5519 GCA_964461885.1 uncultured Methanospirillum sp.
CAGGCAACCCTAATTCCCGAATCAGAAAAGGCGTGATCGCGCTGGCCCGGTCATCTCCGATAGAGGGCCGGTAATATCAGGCCTGTGGTATCTCATCCGAAGGGCGGAGAAACGGCCTCATGTCGAAGTTATGGGCGCCGGTCTACGTCGGTGGCGGACCGTGAACCAGGGGATGGGCGTTCACTCGCCGAGCTTCCGTCGAGCCTCGGCATCCTTCGCCTTGATCTGCGCATCGGCGTCGGCCTCGTGCACCGCGATCTTCGCGTCGGTCACGGCCTTGTGGGTCCCCACCTTGACATCGTCGATGACTTCGTGGGCTGCTTCCTTCGCGTCATCGACGGCCTTGTTGAGCTTCACTTTCATACTGTCGCCTTCAGACATAACGATGCGCTATCGCCTTCGGGGGATATAATGGTTCTTCCCCCCGACCGGGACGTGTCAGCCTCGCTGCAGCCGGCCGCTCCACGTGAAGCGCGGCAGTGCTGCGAGGCAATCCCGGTTGTCCCGGATCATCCACGCCCCCCTGGCCCGCCACGGTTCGTCGAGGACCGGATGCTTGGGCCGCTCGTCAGGTGCCTCCGGTTCATGGGCTGCGCGATGCCCTGGGCGCCACCGAGCTCGGGCAGGACGGGCCGGCGGATCGCTCTCTCCACCGTCGTCGAGACCCAGGGGACGCCGCCTTCATCGGCGTGATCATCGAAGCCCTCTCCTCCCTCACCGGAGTCGCCCGGGTTCTCCTGGCCTCGATGGTCGGGATCTCGGTCGTGCTGCTCGTCACCGGCGTGTAACGGGCCAGTCGGGTTTGTGTGGGACCATCACCCGCAAAGCCCCGATCGCCACGGAGACCTCGACCGGCGTGGTCGGACCCCACTCCCCGTCGACGATCACGGACCTCGGCGGGTCGGCCGTGATCGTAGCCCGTGCGACCCGGAACCGTCGGAGCTCGGGGTCACTGAGATGGCGGCCGAGGATAAACCGGATCCAGAATCGGATCCCCTGCCACCGGCTGCGTGAGGCGAGCGCGATCAGATCGAGCAAACCGTCGTCGAGACGGGCGTCGAGCGCGATTGACATGGTGCCGACGTAGGCGCCGTTCATGACCATCAGGTGACGGGTCATGAACCGGTCCGATCCCTCCCCGGTCGTGATCGTGCAACAGAAGAGGCGCTGGCGGAGGATGTGCCCGGTCTCGTAAAAGACGTAACCGAGCATGCCGATCCAACGCTTGACCGAGCTAGGCGTCGCATTGATCACAGCCCGTGGGTCCCCAATTGAGAGACTGTTGGCGAAATGCTTGCCGTCGATCAGCCCGAGGTCGACCGTGATCGACCGGCCGTATGCGATCGCATCGACCGCGCCCGCGAGGTCCATGGGCACGCCGACCGAGCGGGCGGAGTTGTTCGCGGTCCCGAGCGGCAGGATGCCGAGCACCACGTCGCGCCGGGCGACGGCGGGGAGCACGGCCCGGATCGTACCATCCCCGCCGCCGACGATGACGAGCGGCACCCCGTTGGAGACTGCGGCACGGACACGCTCGAACGCCTCGTCGGCCTCTTCGACCAGGTACTCCCCGACGAGACGGACGCCCTGGTCCTCGAGGAGCTGGCGTGCGGTCAGGAAGAGGCGCCGCCCGCGTCTGGCGCCGGCTCCGACGACGAGGACGGCCATCAACGGATCCCGCTCCGCTCCCGTCACGGCCATACCTCCCCCAATGCCATGAGAACGAGATAAATATTCGCACGGTCCCGGGACGAGAAGATCGAGTCCTCCGCCTTAGGTAGGGGTATCGCTCCGCAGCCCGATCTCCATGGGAAAGTGTGCCACCCGTGGTCCTTCCACAAATTTTCACACCTGTTGCCCATCGACGAAATAATGGGTGCGGCCCCAGCGCTCCGCCCTGAACGGAGCTGTCTCGGCATCGACGGGTGTCCCCTATACAGGGTCCAGAACTTTCATGCCAGTCTCCCTCGTCTGCCGGTTCTTTCGAGGAATTGTACCCCCAGTAGTCGAGCGGTCGCGGAGAGTTCGTCGATCGCCCTGCTCAGCTCCCCTGATGTGCGTTCCTCGAACGTTTGGACGGGCATCAGGGGGGTAGTAATATCTTACGACCGCCGCCGCAGCGGCTCTTCGCCGGGAAGCCCAGGGGGAATGTTCTGCGGGACCTGATACATCCCGAAAAAAATGAGACGGGTGTTATATCGCTGAAAGAGCGGCAGGAATTAACGATCTTTCGCGTCTGCGCAGTCACCCTCATCGGGCAGCCCCAAGCCCGGTACGGCCACCTCAATCTTTTTATAGCGAAATAGCGATCTGCTCACGAGGCGTCTGTCGGGCGCCTCTATGGCATGGTCATGGCGTCGGAGAACGCAATCGCGGAAGAGGAGTCCCCTGTGCCGGAGAAGGAAGTGGCGCCGGACCGACACGGTCTCTCCCGAGAGGAAGTCGAGGCGCGCCGGCAGCAGTACGGCTGGAACGACCTCCCCGAGGAGAAGAAGAACCCGCTCCGCAAGCTCGTCGGCTACTTCTGGGGCCCCATCCCCTGGATGATCGAGGCCGCGGTCGTCCTCTCGGCCGTGATCCAGCACTGGGAGGACTTCGCGATCATCCTCTTCCTCCTTCTCGTCAATGCGGTCGTCGGGTTCTACCAGGAGAGGAAGGCCGAGAACGCGATCGAGCTGTTGAAGAAGCGCCTGGCCCCGAACGCCCGTGTGTTCCGCGACGGCACGTGGACACAGCTCCCGGCCCGCGAGCTCGTGCCGGGGGATCTCGTACACGTCCGGCTCGGCGACATCGTGCCGGCCGACCTCCGGGTTGCCCCGGGCGGCTACCTCTCGCTCGACCAGTCGGCCCTGACCGGCGAATCTCTCCCGGTCGAGCGGAATGCCGGGGAGGAGGCCTACTCGGGCTCACTCGTCCGCCAGGGCGAGGCGGACGGGGTGGTCACGAAGATCGGCCTCTCGACGCTCTTCGGGAAGACGACGAGGCTCCTGCAGGAGAAGCCGCCCCAGAGCCACTTCCAGCAGGCGGTCGTGCGTATCGGCAATTATCTGATCATCCTCGCCGGCGTCCTCGTGGGGATCGTTGTCGCGGCCGCGCTCCTGCGGTCCGAGCCCATACTCCAGACGCTCCAGTTCGCCCTCATCCTGGTCGTGGCGGCGATCCCGGCGGCGCTTCCGGCCGTGCTGACCGTCTCGCTCGCTGTCGGCGCATCTGCGCTCGCACGACGTGAGGCAATCGTGAGTCGGCTGACCGCGATCGAGGAGATGGCCGGCATGGACCTCCTCTGCTCGGACAAGACCGGGACGATCACGCAGAACTCGATCAGCGTCGCCGGTGTCAAGCCGTCGCAGGGAACCAGTGAGGAGGAGGTGCTGGCCGCGGCGGCCTTCGCTTCGAGCACCGCGAGCGCCGACCCGATCGACACGGCGATCCTGGCGAGAGCCGGCACGGCCGAAGGGACGGTGATCAAATTTGTCCCGTTCGACCCGGTGCCGAAGTATTCAAAGGCCACGGTGCAGGGTCCGAACGGCACGGCCTACGAGGCCGCGAAGGGGGCTCCGCAGGTGATCGCGGCCCTCTGCAAGCTCACCCGGAGTGAGCTGAAGCGCGTCGACGACGCGGTCAGCGCCCTTGCGGGGAAGGGTTACCGGGCGCTCGGCGTCGGCCGGACGGAGGCTGGCGGCACCTGGCGGTACCTCGGAACAATCGGTCTCTTCGACCCCCCGCGGGGGGACTCGGCTGCGACCCTCGCTCGGGCGCGGGAGCTCGGGGTCGAGGTGAAGATGGTGACCGGCGATCACGTCGCGATCGCCCGGGAGGTCGCGGCCACGGTCGGGCTCGGCCCGGCCTTCATCACCCAGAACGAGTTCGTCTCGGGTGAAGGGCCGGACGCGCTTGCGCAGCTCGAGGCGGCCGATGGCTTCGCCGAGGTCTTCCCAGACGCCAAGTACCATATCGTGAAGGTCCTGCAGGCGGGGGGCCACATCGTCGGCATGACCGGCGACGGCGTCAACGACGCTCCCGCCCTCCGCGCGGCCGACGCCGGTATCGCCGTGGCAGGCGCGACGGACGCGGCCAAGTCAGCGGCCGACGTGGTCCTGACGCAGCCCGGACTCTCGGTCATCATCGACGCGATCGAGCAGAGCCGGATGATCTTCCGGCGCATGGAGAGCTATGCCGTCTACCGGATCGCCGAGACCACGCGGGTCCTCTTCTTCCTCACCGCCTGTATCCTCCTATTAAACTTCTACCCCGTGACCGCCGTGATGATCGTGGTGCTCGCGATCGTTAACGACATCCCGATCATGGCGATTGCGTACGACAACGCGGAGGTCTCACCCTGGCCCGTGCGGTGGCAGATGAACCACATTCTGGAGCTCGCGACGATCCTGGGTCTCCTTGGCGTGATCGAGTCCTTCATCTTTCTCTGGATCGCGAGGGAGTACTACCAACTCCCTCCCGGCGTCGTCCAGACCCTGATCTTCCTGAAGCTAGCCGTGGCCGGCCACCTGACCATCTACCTCGCCCGGACCGGGCAGCACCACTTCTGGGAGCGCCCCCTCCCCGCGCCCGTGCTCTTCGTTGCCACCGAGGCCACACAGGTCGCGGCCACCCTCCTTGCGATCTTCGGCGTCTTCATGACGGCCGTGAGCGTGGTCCCCGCGTTCCTGGTCTGGGGGTTCGCGATTGTCTGCTTCCTCGTGAACGACCTGGTCAAGGTGGTGCTCTTTCGGAGGATCCACCCCTACACGGCGCCCCCCGTCGAAGCAGGGGCGAGCGCCGGGTAGGGGAGATACGCGGTATTGCGCGGGACGGCTAAGGGCATACCTATTTATATCCGCCATCCGTAGTGACGACCCGTCAGGAGCCAGGGGCTGGCCTGATCGATTCCCGGAGAACTGGATATGGCGACAACGATTGGAGAGTTCATCAAACGCGACCACGACGACTTTCGCCTGATGATCGAGCGGCTCATGGACAGCACCGTCGACGAGGTGGCGATCCGGGAGGAGGTCTACCCGTTCCTCATGGGCCGCGTCCACGCCCACCACGTGGCCGAGGAGGCGGCCATCTTCCCGCAGATGGAGAAGCTGCCTGCACTGATGCCGATCACCCTCGTCCTGATCGAGGAGCACCGGAGCATGGACATGCTCGCTGGGGACCTCGCCGGGACGCCGACGGACTCACGGCTCTGGCGTCCGCGCGTCTTTCCATTCTACGACGTGATCAGCCGCCACTGGGCGAGGGAGGAGGCGGATGTCTTTCCTCATGCGCCGTGGCACTTCTCCCCGGAGGCCCTCGAGGCGGCCGGGCGGGAGTTCGAGCGGGTGCTCCAGCGGGAATGGGGGATCAAGGGGCTGCACGGCGGGCTGCCGCCGGCAATTGGCGGCGCGTACCGTAAGGACGGCGTGGATATCGAGGATCAAGGGGCTGCACGGCGGGCTGCCGCCGGCAATGCAGAGGAGGTGACAGAGATGGACACGTTTGAGACGGCCCTCCAGCGCGCGGACCAGGAAAAG
>CAYWVY010000044.1:5619-16276 GCA_964461885.1 uncultured Methanospirillum sp.
GGTGACAGAGATGGACACGTTTGAGACGGCCCTCCAGCGCGCGGACCAGGAAAAGCTGCGGCTGGATTGTATCTGCCCGGAGTGCCCGACGTACACGGACTGTGCCCGGGACGCACAGGAGCTGCTCTACTGCGTCGTCGGCCGGAGTGCCCGCTGCATCACCGAGGATCTCGGCTGCATCTGCCCGGGCTGCCCGGTCACAGCAGAGCTCGGCCTCGTCCACCTGACCTTCTGCATCGAGGGGAGTGAGCCCGAGCAGCGCTCTGCCGAGAAGCCCGACTGATCGCTCTGCCGGGGAAGCAGTGCACGATCGGCGTGAGCCGGTCGGGATGACCGACGGGGCCGGCTGCAGGGCCCGATGTGTCGGAGCAGGCACGGTGACCTGAGAAGGAGAGGACGAGGTGTCCGCGAGCCATGAGCGATCTCCTGCCGATCCCGCCTGTGTTCATGCCCGGGGCAGCTCTGCCCCTGTCGGGCCCGGGGGATTAACCTGCGCTGAAGCTGCCGTACCCGGTTTACGAGTTCCTCCTCTGGGCGGAGAACTTTTCCTTCCTCCCCTCTCATCGAAGCTGCAGCGGATAATGGTCTCCGAGGTGCCAGGGCCGTCCACGCTGGTGGCACAGTCAGTCGGCTGCCGGTGACGCACCGATCTCGCGACATCCTCCGGCGATGCGAATGCACCAGCGGGATACGGACCGGTCAGCACACCAGAATCCCGATAAAGGATCAGCACCCCGAGCATCAATGGGCCTCGCTCATCATTCGGACATGACCCTGTCCGAGGCGAACGGGTGCGTCACCCCATCATTGGCAGCGACCAGGACCGATGACGCTGTGGGGGGAGATCGGCATCCCCCCAACAATGAAGTACGGAAATGGATAGGAACGGCACCGACCCTTGTCCGCAGTTCAGGAAGAGCAAACCAGGAGGGGGCGCGGGCGTCCGCTCGAAGAGCCAGCATACCTTCAAGCGAACAGGGGGTGAGGGGAATACACCCCCTTCTCGTTGTTGTGCCACCCGGCGCTGCCGTAGAAATCGGCGGCTCCATTGTCTGCCCCGAGAGGAATGGTGTCTCCCGAGTCCTACCTCTCTATGCCTCGCGACGATGGCGGTGCCGGTTGAAGAGACCCTCGTTATTACCGACCTGAACACCCCGCTGCCGTAGAACCGCTCGCGATGCTGTGATTTTTATCCGTAGCCATTGCAAACGACGTCTCCTTCGGATTCCCTGGTACTTTCGACGGCTTTGATATGGCGCATTGGGATCTATCATGCCCTAAATGGGTCTTTATGGTATTTATAAAATAAACTATTTATCCTACGAAGACACTATGGCGCTGCATGAACCGAAGTCTGATCGCCATTTCCGCCATTTTCTGCATGGCGATGGTGACACTGGCCATGGGGGCAACTCCCATGGCAACGAGTTCCACCAGCGGGACTGCAGCCTCTTCCGAACATCGATTTCAACCTTTCTCGGGAACGCCCTCGGCGATCCCCGGCACCATCCAGGCCGAAGACTACGACACTGGTGGACAGGGCTGGGCCTGGTTCGACCGGACACCCGGGAACCAGGGCGGCACCTACCGCCAGGATGACGTCGACATCGAGACCGGCGGCACGGGCCACGTGGTCGCGTTCGTCAAGTCCTCGGAGTGGCTGATCTACTCGGTCCACGTCCCCGAAAACGGCATGTACCGCGCGACCTTCCACGCATCGAGTCCGTGGGACGGCCGCCAGGTCTGGGTCTGGGTCGACGGCATCCTGGAGGCGCAGGTGGCAGTGAAGAATACCGGATCGTTCGACACCTACGAGGACGTCTCAGCCGATGTCGCGCTCCCGGTCGGGAACCACTACATCCGGCTCCAGTTCGAGAAGGACGCGCAGAACCTCGACTACTTCACCTTCGAGCGGACCGGCAACATCCCGACCTGGCCATACTTCGGCACGTCCACCATCACTCCGACGCCGACGCCCGGTCAGGGCAACGGCGGCCAGGATGGCGGCGGTGCGAACGTCTCGGACCTCACGAACCAGAATTCGCCCCAGGCTGCGATGTTCGTCGGCAACAGGTCGACAACGATGCTGAGCACGTCCGATATGTCGGTCGGGCTACAGCGCGTGGCCGGCAACTTCACGTCGCCGCTCTTCGTTACGGACGCAAAGGACGGCAGCGGCCGTCTCTTCGTGGTCGACCAGACGGGCTATGTGAAGATCGTCTATGCCAACGGCACCGTCATCGACCAGCCGTTCCTCGACGTCCGCAGCAAGATGGCCAACCTCTCGCCGACGTACGATGAACGGGGGCTGCTCTCGATCGCGTTCCACCCGAATTTCAGCGAGAACGGGAAGATCTACGCCTACTACAGCGCACCCCTGCGAGCCAGCGCCGACCCGAACTGGAGCTGCACCAACCATCTCTCCGAGTTCACGGTCAACGCGAGCAGCCCCAACCTGGTCGACACCTCGACCGAGCGGATCCTGCTCGAGGTCGACAAGCCGTATGAGAACCACAACGGCGGCATCCTCCTCTTCGGGCCGACGGATAACTACCTCTACCTGACCCTCGGCGACGGAGGTCGTGCCGACGACACGGGTATGGGCCACACCCCCGGCATCGGCAACGCCCAGGACATGACGAAACTCCTGGGCAAGATCATCCGGATCGATGTCGATACCACGAGCGCCGGTAAGGAATACGGCATCCCGGCGGACAACCCATTCCTCTCGAACGCGACCATCCCGGCCGAGATCTACGCCTACGGCTTCCGCAACCCCGCCTTCGCGTCCTTCGACTCGGGCGGCAGCAACCGGATGTTCATCGCGATGGCCGGCCAGAACCTGTTCGAGTCGGTCCTGACCCTCTACAAGGGCGGCGCCTACCCCTGGAACATCCGTGAGGGGACGCACTGCTTCGACCCGGCGAGCGACCGCACGGTGGCCAACACCACCTGCCGGATCACGAGCGACAGCGGGCAGCCGCTGATCGGACCCATCGTTGAGCTCGGCCACGACGTCGGCAACGTCATCGTCGGTGGCGTCGTCTACCGCGGCACCAGCCTCGCGTCGCTCCAGCAGGGGTCGTACCTCTTCGGCACCTGGTCCGACAGCTTTGCCTCGGGCAACGGGACGCTCCTGGTCGCGACACCGCCCGCCGACCTGGACACGGCGACCCTCCCCGACGACGCGTCGAACCTGACGCCAGCCGAGAACGCGATGTGGACGACGTCTGAACTCACCGTTGCGAACAACGCGAACGGGCGGATCAACGCCTTCGTCCGCGGGCTGTACAAGACCGCTGACGGTGAGACCCTGGTCCTGATCAACCAGAACCCCGGCCCCGGCGTCTCGCCGCAGAATTCGGGTGAGGTCTGGATGATGGTGGACGCGAACACCCCGGGGCTCGTCCCGATCGGCAATGCCACGGCGCCGACGCCGACTCCTCCGGGCGGCGCCCCCACGGCCGCGATCACATCGCCGCAGAACGGTTCGACCGTTCCTGCCGGGAACGTGACCGTCACGGCCCAGGTCGAGAACCTCAACGTCGTCGACAAGCAGGGGCAGGCGAATGTCGCCGGGGAGGGGCACGTCCACTTCTACATGGACCTGGACCAGATCCCGAGCAACGCGAGCGCACCTGCGATCCCGACGAACACGAGCATCCAGTGGGCCCACGTCTCGGCGACGACGTACACGTTCACGAACGTCACGCCCGGGCAGCACACCTTCACGGTCCAGCTCGCGAATAACGACCACACCCCGGTCTACCCGATCGTGACCGACACCGTCACGGTCACGGTGACCGGGACCGGTGGCGGCCCAACGGTGACACCGACACCGACGACGGCCCCGACCCTCAACTCGACGTTCGACCTCCAGGCCCAGAACCTCGCGTTCAACCATGACACGATCACCGTGCAGGCCGGGGCACAGGTCACGGTCAACTTCAACAACATGGACGCGGGCATCCTGCACAACTTCGCACTCTACACGGACTCGTCTGCCACGACGATGCTCTTCCGTGGCGCCTATGTGACCGGTCCGGCTACGACGACCTACACCTTCGCGGCGCCGAGCACGCCAGGGACGTACTTCTTCCGGTGCGACGTCCACCCGACGCAGATGACCGGGCAGTTCATCGTCACCTGAGCAGTGGTGGTGCGAACGCCCCGCACCATCTCCCTCTTTGCTTTTGGGGCTCGGATCGCCACTTTTCGCAACAAACATATTATTCTCGCACGCCTTCACTTGCCCCCATGCGCCGACACCTCTTGACGTTCGCGGCGGCGAGCCTCCTCCTCTGCGGGATACTCTTCGCCGGGTGCGCGAGCACGAACTACGGATCGGGGACGGGCACGCCCACGCCATCCATGACGGGAGCGCCGGCGACAGGAGCCGGCGGCGTCTCTTCCACGGGAACGGTGGCGACATCGCCGTCCGCGACCACTACAGCGACATCGGGGGTGGCCACTCCCACCATCACCCCCCGCCAGGACGGGACGTTCGCTTTCGCCGGAAACGGCTCGATCACGGGCACGAAGTTCAACGACCTGAACGCCGGCCACCGGCGCGACCCGGGCGAACCCGGGCTCACGGGCTGGACCATCGTCCTCGAGACACGGAAGCAGAGCGGGGCGACCTGGACCGAGGTCCGCCGGACCACTACCGATGGGTTGGGTGCCTACGTCTTCTCCAACCTCTCCGCAGGAGACTACCGCGTTTCCGAGTCCGCCCAGCAGGACTGGACGCAGACCTTTCCGACGGAGCGGGACGGGATGACGGAGCTGACGGTATCGATTGATCGGACCTTCTGGGACGGCGTCGACTTCGGCAACACCGGTGGGCCCGCCACCACGTCCACGACCGGTGGTACCGTGACCAGCACGGGGACGGCGACCATGGGATCGACGGCGGCCAGCGTGGCACCGA
Source organism: uncultured Methanospirillum sp. (assembly GCA_964461885.1). Lineage (GTDB taxonomy): Archaea > Halobacteriota > Methanomicrobia > Methanomicrobiales > Methanospirillaceae > UBA288. The sequence continues at coordinate 10,550 of CAYWVY010000044.1, forward strand.
CAGCCAGTGGCACCGCTGCAGCGACCACCACATTGGCGACAACGCCTTCGGCCACAGCGGCCGCGATCGTGGTCCCGCTCACGGCCCAGGACTTGAAGTTCGACAAGAGCACGATCACCGTGTCGGCGGGAGCGCAGGTCACGATCAACTTCAACAACAAGGACTCGGGGGTGCGACATAAGTTCGCGCTCTATATTGACAGCTCGGCATCGACGAGCATCTACAAGGGCGCGATCGTGACCGGCCCGGCAACGGCGACCTACACCTTCGCGGCGCCGAGCACGCCGGGAACGTACTTCTTCCGGTGCGACGTCCACCCGACGCAGATGAGCGGGCAGTTCATCGTCCAGTAGGATGAGAAACACCCGTTTCCCTCCTTTTCACAACGAACCATCCCCGGGCCGGCGACATTCTCCATTCACGAGTCTGCGCCTGCCGATCCCGTTGCCCTGTGCAGGAAGAGGATGAGCGTGCGCATTGCTTTTAGAGAATCGGCGGTGAAACGGGCTTATTTCTTCCTCGCTTGCCGGAATCATTAAATGATCTGCTGGCTATGGGCAGACCTATGATTCGAGTCGCAATCAACGGGTACGGCACCATCGGGAAACGGGTGGCGGATGCAGTGGCAGCCCAGGACGACATGAAGGTCGTCGGGGTCTCCAAGACGCACCCGGGCCCCGAAGCGTTCGTGGCGGTCGAGCGCGGGTACCCCCTCTACATCGCCGACATGGCCGCCAAGCCGGCGTTCACGAAGGCAGACCTGCCGGTTGCCGGCACCGTCGAGGAGATGATTGGTCAGGCCGACGTGGTGGTCGATGCTACGCCTGCCGGGATCGGGGCCAAGAACAAGCCCCTGTACGAAAAGGCCGGGGTGAAGGCCATCTTCGAGGGAGGGGAGGCGCACGAGGTCGCCGGTTTCTCCTTCAACGCGCATTCCAACTACCGGGACGCCGTCGGCCGGCAGTTCATCCGGGTGGTCTCGTGCAATACCACCGCGCTCTGCAGGCTGATCAGCTACCTGGACCAGGAGTACGGCGTCGAGCACGTGCACGCCGTCCTCGTCCGCCGCGCTGCGGACCCGGGCGATATCAAGAAGGGACCGGTTGATGCCATCGTGCTGCACCCCGTCACCATCCCGAGTCATCACGGGCCCGATGTCCAGACCGTCTTGCCGAATATCTCGATCACGACCATGGCCATGATGGTCCCGACGACGTTCATGCATATGCACGCGGTCCAGGTGCGCCTGAAACGGGAACCCACCGAGCTGGAGATCATCGCGCTCGTCGTGAGAGCCCCCCGCCTGCGTCTGGTGCGTGCCTACACCGGGATGTCCAGCACCGCGGAGCTGATGGAGTACATGCGGGACATCGGTCGCCCCCGCGATGATATGTGGGAGAACGGCATCTTCGAGGACTCGATCACCCTGCATGGCCGGGACCTCTATCTCTTCCAGGCCGTCCACCAGGAGGCGAACGTGGTGCTCGAGACCATCGACGCGATCCGGGCGGCCGATGGGACGGTGCGGGAACCGGAGGTCTCGATCGAGAAGACGGATCGATCCGTGGGACTCGTCCCGATGGGGTAGCGGCGGGGCGGAGAGAGTGACGGCTAGAGCTCGCCCTTCGCACACACTCTCAATCCTGGGCTATCGGTCCACCGGCCTGACGACTGCCGGCGCGGGGGGTTCCCCGCACGCCTCACGGCGACGGGGGCCGGTCCGTCCCGTTCTTCTCTTTCTTTGAACCGATCCGTTCCTCGGTCTCGGCGACGCGAAGGGTGATCTTGAGCAGAGCGTCGGGGTTCACTGAGATCGAGTCGATCCCCTGCTCGACCAGGAAGTCCGCGAACTCGGGGTAGTCGCTGGGCGCCTCGCCACAGAGTCCGCTGTGGCGGTGGTTACGCCGACAGCCTTCGACGGCCATCGCGATGAATCGCTTCACGCCGGGATCGCGCTCATCGAACTCCCCACCGAGCACGGCGGAGTCCCGGTCGATCCCGAGCGTGAGCTGGGTGAGGTCGTTCGAGCCGATCGAGAACCCGTCGAAATAGTGGGAGAACTCGTCGATCAGCAGGATGTTGTTCGGGATCTCGCACATCACGTAGACCTGGAGCCCGTTCTCGCCCCGGACGAGGCCGTTTTTTGCCATCTCCGCGGTGACCTTCTGAGCCTCCTCGACCCGCCGGCAGAAGGGGATCATCGGGACGACGTTCGCGAGGCCCATCTCGTCGCGGACGCGCTTGATCGCCCTGCACTCGAGCGCGAAGCCCTCGCGATACCGGTCGCTGTAGTACCGCGACGCTCCGCGGAACCCGAGCATGGGATTCGCCTCCGCGGGCTCGAAGGCCTTCCCGCCGATAAGCGTGGCGTACTCGTTGGTCTTGAGGTCGCTCATCCGGACCACGACGGGCCTGGGATAGAAGGCGGCGGCGATGGTCCCCACCCCCTGGGCGAGCTTCTCGACGAAGTACTCGCTCTTGTCTCCGTACCCCTGCGTCAGATCCTCGATCTCCGCCTGAGCCGATGCGTCTGCGACCCGTTCGGGGTGCACCAGCGCCATAGGGTGGATGCGGATGGCGCTGGTGATGATGAACTCCATCCGCGCAAGACCGATCCCGTTGTTGGGGATCGCGGCAAGCCCGAACGCTTCGTCGGGGTTGCCCAGGTTCATCATCATCTCGGTCTTCGGCCGCTTCATCGACTGGAGGCCGATCCGCTCGACATGGAAGGGAAGCACCCCTTCGTACACGTGCCCCTCCTCCCCCTCCGCGCAGCTGACGGTGATCTTCTGCCCGGTGCGAAGCTTCTCCGTGGCGTCTCCAGTCCCCACCACGGCCGGGATCCCCAGTTCCCGGCTGACGATGGCCGCGTGCGACGTCCGCCCCCCGCTGTTGGTCACGATGGCCCCCGCGATCTTCATCACCGGCTCCCAGTCGGGGGTGGTGTTATCGGAGATCAGGACCTCTCCCGGCCGGAACGAGGAGAGTTGCTCGACATCGGTGAGGACATGCCCCTTTCCGGCCGCAATCTTCTCCCCGACGCTCTTGCCCGTCACCAGGAGCTCGCCCGTGCCGTCCAGGTGATAGATCTCGAGCGTGTCTTTCGAGCGCTGGGACTGGACCGTCTCGGGCCGGGCCTGCACGATGAAGAGTTCACCGGAGAGGCCGTCCTTGGCCCACTCGATGTCCATGGGCCGGGGCTCCCCGGCCTTCCCGGTGTAATGGTCCTCGATGATCAGGGCGTAGCCCGCGAGCTTGAGGACCTCTTCGTCCGAGATGCACTGGCGTTTCCGGTCCGCCTCCGGGACGTCCACGTTCCGGGTGAGGTGCTTTGAACCGCCCCGACCGTAGATCAACTTCATCTTCTTGTCGCCGAGCACCTTCCGGACGATTGGGCGGAAACCTTTACGGAAGGTTGGCTTGAAGACGTAGAATTCGTCCGGGTTGACCGCTCCCTGGACGATATTCTCGCCGAGGCCGTACGACCCCGTGATCAGGACCACGTCCCGGAAACCGGTGTCGGTGTCGAGCGTGAAGATCACGCCGCTGGAGGCGAGATCGGACCTGACCATCTTCATGACCCCGATCGACAGCGCCACCTTGAAGTGGTCGAACCCGTTGTCGACCCGGTAGGAGATCGCCCGGTCGGTGAAGAGAGATGCGTAGCACTTGCTGCAGGCCTCCCGCAGGGCCTGGTACCCGCTGATGTTCAGATAGGTCTCCTGCTGTCCGGCGAACGAGGCTGTCGGCAGGTCCTCCGCCGTGGCCGAGCTCCGCACGGCCACGTCGGTGTCCGGACCATACTCGTCGCAGAGCAGGTCGTACGCAGCCTGGATCTCGGACCAGAGGTCGTCCGGGATCCCGGCGCCGAGGATCAGGCCCCGGGCCCGCTGTCCCCTCCGTTCCAGGTCGGCGACATCGCTCTTGTCCAGATCCTTCATCGCCGCTTTCAGCTCCGGCAGGGTGCCGGCGGCGTCGAGCATGTGCCAGTAGGCCTCCGCGGTGGTGGCAAAGCCGTCCGGGATCTTCACGCCCGTTGCGGCGAGCTCACTGTACATCTCCCCCAGGGAGGCGTTCTTTCCCCCAACAAGGGGGACATCGGCGTTCCTGATGTCCTCAAACCATCGGATATACTTCGCGTCCTGCTTCATTCCAGTCCTCCTGACCCCGCCACTCTCGCGCGGCTCCCTGCCGGCCCGTTGCTCCAGAGAACCGGGGGTCAGGGGTTCTATCGTGCCGTCGGGTGCAGGCATTCCTCTTGCCACTGAGATCCGGCGGGCGATCCCCGATCGCACAGTTCTCCACCGCGTCGACCATCCTCTCCCTGTTTGCTATATAAAAATTCTCAGGTCCGGAGGCGTACCGACGGGCGAACGACCCGCCGGATGTCCGAACGACAGACCCCATCAGGTCCGGCGAGCCTCGTCTCTCTGCCCGAGGTACCGGCGGTCCACCGCGTTCAACCTGTCGTCCAGCGTGTACGCTAGCGGGTTTCCCGTGGGTATCTCCACAAGGGGGATCTCGTCGTCCGGGATATGGTCGAGATGTTTCACCAGGGCGCGGAGGCTGTTCCCGTGGGCCACGATCAGCACCCGCTTTCCCTCGCTGACGGCCGGGACGATCGCCTCGTGCCAAAGCTGGAGGGTGCGCGCCAGGGTGTCCCGGAGCGATTCTGTGGCGGGAAGTTCACCGGGATCCAGACTGGCGTAACGGGGGTCGAACCGGGGGTGCCGCGGGTCCGTCTCCCCGAGCGGCGGCGGGCGGACGGCATAGCTCCGCCGCCAGATCTGGACCTGCTCCGCCCCCACTTTCGCTCTCATCTCATCCTTGCTCATTCCCTGGAGCGCCCCGTAATGCCGTTCGTTGAGCCGCCATGATCGGTGGACGGGGATCCACATCAGGTCCATGTCGTCCAGGCCTATCCAGAGGGTCCGGATGGCCCGTTTCAGGACCGAGGTGAAGACGAGATCGAATGAGAGCCCGTTATTCATCAGCAGGGAGGCGGCCATATGCGCCTCCTCGATTCCGCGGACCGAGAGATCCACGTCGGTCCAGCCTGTGAACCGGCCCTCCTCGTTCCAGAGGCTCTCGCCATGCCGCAGTAGTACCAGGGTATGCATCACCCACTGCCCGGTTTCCGATGGTAAATACGTATCCCCGGTTATCGGAGGGGACCCGAGGAGGAGCGGCAGCAAGAGAGGCGGGGCAGGTCGGCGGTTCCGACGACCCCGGCGTCCCACCGGACGGTCGCAGAGATTGCCGCGGCGAACCCGGACTTCTCCGTCTTCGTGAACGCGACTCGCGAGGCCCGCCCTTGCATGCCTACGTCGCAAAGCCGGCCATAACTGGGCTGCCAGAGATCATTGGCTAGAGGTGATTGAAGAGCCGGACCGGACGTCATGGAGGTTGTATGATGGGGTGAAGTTGCTCGGCAACAGCACCGAGATGGAAGACATGAAATATTTTCCTTAATTTTAACGATTGCCCGAAGAGCCAAATTAGGACAATTGAGGACAAACATTTTATTATATGGGGCTCATTAGGCTCGGTGAATTCTGGAATGGATGACAAGAAGAAGGATCAGTCCGCTGGTTCGACGGGATCGCAGACCAGCAGATCGGAAGAGACCACTGGCAAGACCGGGGAGCAGATGAAAAACCGGAGCGACCTCCCCAATACCTCCACCGGAAAGTGGACAGGGGCGCCGCCGGAGGCGGTCACCCACCA
>CAYWVY010000044.1:16376-18607 GCA_964461885.1 uncultured Methanospirillum sp.
CTCCACAAGAAAAAGGAATAGACCGGCTAGGGGCCCGAGGAGCAGCAGACTGGTACCAGCCGTTGAAGCCCTGGTTACCACCTTTTTTGAGTCAAAGCCGGCCGGATCCAGATCATGCGGTCGCTCGATCACGTTCACGTCGAAACCCTGACGCATCCCTTCAACTCCTCCATATCCGATGATATGACAATTTTGCCTCGCCAGTGCTCTAGGATGACTCGCAGCTCATGGTCGGCGTGGCCCGTTCCCCCTGTTTCCCGGAGGCACAAATGTTCCCCATCCTGGGACATGGAACCTGTCGGTCTCGGGATAGGAAATAGTGATCACGGACCACGGGCTACGCTTCAGCGGGTGTTCCCCGGCGCAAAACCCGGCTCGGAGGGGGGCGGCGCCCCTCACCAGCGCCAGGCGAGATTCACCCAGTGATCGTAATCCGGAGGCCGCTCCGACTTGGGGGCGTTGATGATCTCCGCAAACTTCTCCTGGTACCGCTGGTGGAACTGGTCGAGCTCCGGATACGGCCGCTTTGTCGCGACGGCATCCGCCAGGGTCCTTCCGAGATCGAGTGCCCGATCTCTGGCGGAGGCTATCGCGGTTTCATCCTTCCCTGTAGCCACACCGAGTTCGCCAACCGGCGTCGCGCCCAGCATCTTTAGGAAGTGATTAAGGTACGTCACGACCGCCGCCTCGGCATGGTCACCGGACGTGGCGACCGCGCATCCGTACTTCCCAGCGAGCGACTGGCACTGAATTCCGTCGGCCATCCGGTCGATGAGAAGCTTCATCTGGCCGGAGACGAGGTCGAAGTAGACCGGTGACCCCAGGACGATCCCGTCTGCAGCACGGATCTTCCCGTACACCTCGGGGAAGTCATCTGCGAATGCGCAGTCACCGTCCGTGAAACAGATGCTGCAGGCATTTTTGAACTTGAGGTCGTAGTCGACGAGATTGACCGCATCAACCTCGGCCCCATGTTCCTTGGCTCCCTCGAGGACAGCGCGGACAAGGCGCATCGTCGAGCCTTGCTCCCCTCGCGGACTTCCATTGATACCCAGTACAAACATCCCGATAAGCCTCGGTGAGCATCCTATGCACCTATCGATCTGATAAGCGTTGTGCCACGTCGGTCTTCGGGTCCGTTGGCCACTCATTCGACGAGACCGCCACATCCTCGCACCAGGGAGTCCCTGGATAGAGGAGATGGCCCGGGGATTTTCGTCGGAGATATCCTCCGGGTCGCCTGCCGGACGCCATAATACAGAGAGATCTTTTTATAGGTGCGGTGCGAGAAACGCTGACGAGCGGCGACATATCATGAGCATAGTACTGAAACGTGCCTACGAGCCCGAGGAGAAGGAGGACGGTTACCGGGTCCTTGTCGAACGGCTCTGGCCGAGAGGCCTCGCCAAGGAACGGGCGCACGTGGACCTCTGGTTGAAGGACGCTGGGGCAAGCACAGAGCTTCGGAAGTGGTTCGGCCACGACCCAAAGAAGTGGGTGGAGTTCCGCAGGAGATACTTCGAGGAGATAAAGGGACGGCCCCAGGTTCTCGAGGAGCTTCGGGACGTACTCAGGGATCATGACGTGGTAACGTTCCTCTTCGCAGCCCACGACGAGGAGCACAACAACGCCGTGGCGCTTAAGGAGTTCCTCGAGGGCAACCCGTGAGGGAGCACGAGGGCGCCCGACAGACGGCTTCGGGGGAGGGAGGAACGGTTGCAATGAGCTGCCACAAACCATCGTCAACCTCATGAGGGCCGATACAGGACTGAGAAAATATTAATTTTGGGACTGGCGCGGAACGTCGTCCCGGGTACATCAGGGGGGCAAGGCTGACTGGATGCCATTGAAGAGATCACGCTCTTCAGCGCGAGGTCGCCCAAATGGCGGTTCCGGCGGAGGATGATGAGGTGCGATGACAATCACAGGGAATCATCCACTTCATGACAACTCACGAGGTCCGAAACGTATCTTAAAAGATATTAATTTTTCCAACCTCATCATGAAAAACACCGAGGGCCGCCGATGCAATTGTCGTGGTGGTCCGCAGCTAAATCTTTGGCGATAGAGGATACGGTGTGTGGCGGTCGCAACGCCGCGTCCAAGACCGGCGCAAGGACGATCACGATCGGCGACTCAGGTCCGGCGAGCCTCGTCTCTCTGCCCGAGGTACCGATGCGCCACCGTGTTCAGGTCGTCGTCGAGCGTGTACACGAATGGGACCCCGGTCG
>CAYWVY010000045.1:0-18535 GCA_964461885.1 uncultured Methanospirillum sp.
GACGGGGAGCACTGACGAATGAAAAAAGTCACGGAGGAAAATTAGCGAAGTACTGAGATTGGGGACTATATAAGGTGCATAAGGAATTCTTTCTTAATCCTTACAATTTTTCGCTAATGGCGATGAGACGCCTTGTCGAATTTACTGACGAATATCTAAGAATTTTAAAAGAGCGAACACAATTTGCAGGTATTATCATTAAAAGAGACATTCGCGATCTTGATACATTTAGCCAAGGTCATCTCGGTTTCTAGCCAAGATGGCGTCAGCATCGAGTTTCCAAGAATGTCATTCATGAGTGTCACGGAATATCAGCGTATTCTGAAAAACGTTTTCCACTGATTTTAAGATCTCGGAAATATCCTGTTTCTTGCTGGATACTATCGAATGTTCCTTGCATTTTTTCATCCCATTCATCAAGATGATAATACAAGACATCATAGGAAACCTCTGCATTTTCTCGGAAGCATTCAGTAGCGATTCCGATTACAGTTTGTGATTCCTTTTTTATACCCCTTGCCAAGATGCACCGCATGTGTAATTCAGCTTGGCGATCTTCTCTTGCAGTTTCATGAGATGTCGCGAGGAAAACATAAGTGATACCGGAATACGAAGAAAAAAGCCTACATATTCCCTTACTCGACGATATTTGCAAAAATTCGTAGAAAGCTTCTGAGAGAATCCTACGTCCAAATCGTGGTTCCCTCGATAGAACTCTAACCGCCAGTTCGAAGTTAATTAGTGTGGGTTCAGTCAGTAGTTCGCGAGCTCGGTAGTAGGAGCAAAATTGCTCTATTAGGGCGTCCCATGCATAACTAATTCGTTCTTCCCTCTTTTTATTCTGGTATTTTTCAGAGCGGAAGAATTCATTCCATAGATTATTGGTAATTATTATTATATCCCGATCCGTCGGAAAAGAACGGTTATTTGTAAGGTAATACGCAAGTAAATCTTCCTCACCGCCTTCAAGTATTATTTCGGCGCCCGATGAAATAAATGCCTCTTTTTCCCGAAGATATTGAACGAAATCGCTTATTGTGTCCAATTCTTTCATTAGGATCTTCAAAGAATCCTCATCGAATACATGGACGAATCCGCGCCCAAAATCTCCATACTCTATCGATACTTTACCAAGGCCTCCGAAAGCAACTGCAATCCTGTAAATATTCATCCTCTCAGAGGGTGGAAATGGTAGAGCGCAGTCCCCTTCTTTTGTAACGATTTGAGGAGTCTTTTTTATCCATTTTTCTGCACCATAGATTTGGTTAACGGACTCGGTGATGGATTTTTTTCCCCACCGCCGATGAGCTACGTCCACCTTATCCGTTTCTTTAAAAATGACTTCCTTCACAGAGATGACTATGACATCAGGATCTGAAACGATAAGGAGGTCGCATAATTCCTTGCCTGTTTTTTTCCCCCGAGGATTTGGATAACACCATAATGATAAAAAACTATTTTCGCAAAGCTGATGAACAAATTGTTCTGAAGGATTCATCTGAACACCTCTCGTTCATTATTGTCAACATATTACAAATTTTCATTGTATGGGATGTTGAGGAAAACTCAGAAGAATCGCAAAGTCAGTCCTGCACTTGACATCAGGTCGCGCCGCGATCTCCTCTACCTCGAGCTAGCTCTCTGCGGAGATACGAATTTCCCCCTCCCCCCCTTGGCGACAGCGATAGCGCCAGCAAGTAGGTTGGCGTTGACGGTGCCACTCATGATGTCAACTCCTCAAGAAAAGAGAAGATTGAATGGAATACTGGGTTAATCGAGCGAGGTGTAGTTCTATCTAAAAGTTAAATCGGCAGCCGCTGCTGTCCGGTTCCCTTGATTGTCACCGCTGCCGATTCGGCAACACGGGCCGGCCCGCCGAGCACGGCCCGGCACGCCGCCGCGGCGAACCCCTCGAGCGCCGCGTCGCGGGCGCGGATTCCGGCCTCGAGCGTGTCGCAGACTGTCATCAATCGATTGACTCTCTCAACTATGCGGTGCTGTTCGGCCAGCGGAGGAAGTCGAATGGGAATCGAGTTGAGCTTGGCTTGGTTTAGCTTCGGTTGAGCGGTTCCTGTTACATATGGTTTCAGATCGATGGAGTTGATGAACAGAGCAAGGTACTCCAGGAACGTAAGAGATATTCCATCGATGACATGAGCGTGATTATTTACCCAATATTTGCCTCCAGCGATGAAGGCGATTGGAGTTGAGCGATTAATGAGATTCGCCCCATCCTCTCCGATGAGTAACAACGGCTTATCAAAAAGATAGTTATCGATTTTATCGATGATTCCGGAGGCTCCATAGTAATCATAGAGTTTGGCACGAGTGCTGCGCTCATCTTTCGAGACCGGGATCCTCTCTTCGTCTCGACAGATCGTGATCTGGCCGAAAGGTACCAATGCCCATGACGACGGGACTTTCGTGTGATTTGAGGAGTCGTGGAAATCTGAAATATATTTCTCATTCCACCTGCGTGGATTCATTCTCTTCTTATCAAACTCGATTTGTTGTAGTAACTGGATGGCGGTCCCATCGGTTTCTTTCCTTCTTGTTAGTCGCCCCCCAACAGCGAGCTTCAGGACCGTCTCCCGAAGCTCCTCCACATCCTCAATTGTGTCGACAAGCCGGCCGAACTCGCCGGTGACGTGCGCCCACGCCCTCTCCTCCTCCTCTGTCGTCGCGGCCTCCTCGAGCGCCGCGAGCGAGGCAGTGCGGAGCCGGCGCCGGCCCTCCCGCTCTGCTTTCTGCCGGATCTCGAGGTCGTCGCAGAGCGCCATCAGCCGGTCGACCTTCTCGACAATGCGGTGCTGTTCGGGAAGGGGTGGCACCGGCAACAATACCTGATTGAGTTGCTCCTTGTTGGTTTTCGGCATCGCGAGGCGATTATCACCTTTCGTCACCTGCCCGAGAAAGACAGAGGAGAGCATCACCAATTTCAGGTAAGAACCCGAAATGAGGGGCTTCACCGGATACATATCGGCGCTGCATAGTCCCTCGAACTCGGCAATGATAACCTTCGAGAGCTTTGGACGAATCTTTGAGTACAGTAATTGCCCCTTTCGAAAGAGGTGTTTTGGGCTAGTTACCCCATCCTCAAAAACCGTGCAATAGGGCAGCAGTCGACCCGTACCCTTTTCGATATTGTTGGGAGCGATGTGGGGGAGGTCTCGAAATTTTTCCGGATCTACAAGGTTCGACTCGATCGATGCGATTGAATCGAAGCGAGCCCAGGCCCAGATATCTGGTATCGCATATGCCAAATCCAAGATTGTCCCGATCGAGGGTTTGCCCCTATCCCGATTTATCTGGCCAATCTGATCCTGCGCCCGGCCATCTGCGACATTCTGCTCAACAAGTTTCCCCCGTACCGCCATCTCACGAATAAGCTCCCGCAACCTCTCGACGCCGCCCGGTCCGACCGCAATCGCCTCGAGGTTGTCGAGGAAAATATCCGCGTTCACGCCCGGCCCTCGAGCGACGCGGCGAGTTCCTGCCGCAGGGCCTCGCGGGCCTCGTCGACGGCCGTCACGGCCTCGAGGTAGCGCTTCAGCAGCACCCCGGGGTCGGCGTGCTCCTTCTCGACGACGTGCGGGTTCTTCACGTCCAGGTTGTAGTTGTTCGCGGCGATCACCTCAACGGAGACCTTCCACGCGTGCTCGTTCTCCTCGCGGTGGTCCCACCACGCCTTCTCGGCAGCGAACTCCTCGATCCGGATCGGCTTCGTCTTGTTGTACGACTTCACGCCCTCGGGGTAGGTGTGCTCGTAGTACCAGATCTCCTTCGTCGGCCGGCCCTTCTCGAAGAAGAGCAGGTTCGTCTTGATGGACGTGTACGGCGCAAAGACGCCGTTCGGGAGCCGGACGATCGTGTGGAGGTCGCACTCCGCCAGCAGCTTCTCCTTGATCCGGCTCTTCACGCCCTCGCCGAAGAGGGTGCCGTCCGGCAGCACGATCGCGGCCCGGCCGCCGTCCTTCAGGAGGTGCATGATCAAAACGAGGAAGAGGTCGGCCGTCTCCCGCGTCTGGTACATCGCCGGGAAGTTCCCCTCGATCCCGTCCTCCTCCATCCCGCCGAACGGCGGGTTCGTCACGATCACGTCCACCCGGTCCCGCACCGTGTAGTCCTTCAGCGGCCGGGCGAGCGTGTTGTCGTGCCGGATCCGGGTCGGGACATCGATCCCGTGCAGCATCATGTTCGTCACGCAGAGCAGGTGCGGCATCGGCTTCTTCTCGACGCCGTGGATCGAGCGCTGGAGCAGGTCCTCGTCCTCGATCGTCTTCACCGTCGTCCGGACGGCGTCGATCGCGCAGGCCAGAAAGCCGCCGGTGCCGCAGGCCGGGTCGAGGATCGACTCGCCGAGCTTCGGGTTCACCTGGTCCACCATGAACTGCGTCACCGCGCGGGGCGTGTAGTACTCCCCCGCGTTCCCCGCGCTCTGGAGGTCCTTCAGGATCTTCTCGTAGATCTCCCCGAAGAGGTGCCGGTCCTCCGTCCGGTTGAAGTCGATCTCGTTGATCCGGTTGGCCACCTGCCGGATCAGCGTTCCGTTCTTCATGTAGTTGTACGAGTCCTCGAAGACCCGGCGGAGCAGGACCCCGGAGCCGTTCGACCCCGCGTCCACGGGCAGTTCCTTCAGCGTCGGGAACAGGTCGTTGTCGATGAACTTCAGGAGCGCGTCGCCCGTGATCCCCTCGGAGTCCGCCGCCCAGTTCCGCCACCGGAGCCGATCCGGCATCGGCGACCGGTACCCCGGCCGAACCAGCTCGTACTCCTTCTCCCTGTCATCGAAGATCTTCAGGAAGAGCATCCACCCGAGCTGGCTTATCCGCTGCGCATCGCCATCGACACCCGCGTCTTTGCGCATGATGTCCTGGATCGTCTTGATCGTGGAACTGACCGACATGACTGAACTTTTCCTCGCGTATCGGGCGTATCAGCACTCGGCCGTGTAGAGGCACTGCTCGAGCCGCCGTAGTGCTGCCATATAGTTGGCGCTCCCGCCGAATATCGTATTCACGATCTCCATCGGCGTGCCGAAGGACGTGAACGGGTCCACGCGCAGCACCGCCATGCTCTCGATATCGGCGATCCCGCCGTCGGAATACTTTGAGAGGAGGGCCTCCAGCACCCTCCGCGCCGGCTCCCCGTACTTCGTAAAATAGTCCGCCTTCCGCACCTTCGCGGCCCGGTCCCTCCGCGATACGGGCGGCTGGCCGAAGACGACGTGGCAGATCAGGTCGAAGGGGTCGTAGTCCTTTCCCACCTGCTCCTCGAGCGCGTCGAAGAGGACCCCCTCCTCCTCCAGCTTCTCGAGGATCGCGGTCTTCTGCTCCGCCTTCGTCCACGAGGTCAGGAACGCGTTCAGGGTCGCGTACTGCCGGGTCACGTTCTTCTTCGTGTAGTCCTCCAGCGACTCGGTGATCAGCCGCCCGTCGGCCCCGTAGTACTGGACGCGCTCGGCCACCACCGTCACCGGCACATCGTTCACGACATAGTGGACGCTGCCCGGATGCTCCTGTTCCGGCAGCTTGGGGTGATCAACGGGAACAGTCGGATCGTACTCGCTCCCGTCCAGCGGCTCGCCGTCGAACGCCGGGTCGGCAAAGAGCTCGCTCACCTTCCGGAAGTCCATGATCGTGAAGAAGAACTTGTTGTAATCCTCGTTGATCCGCGTCCCCCGCCCGATGATCTGCTTGAACTCGGACATCGACTCGATCCGCTTGTCGATCACGATCAGCTTGCACGTCTGGGCGTCCACGCCGGTCCCCATCAGCTTCGAGGTGGTCGCGATCACCGGGTACTTCGAGTCCGGCATGATGAAGTTGTCCAGCTCCGCCTTCCCGTCCGGGCTGTCGCCGGTGATCCGGACGACGTAGCGACTGCTCTCCTTCACCAGGTCCGCGTTCTCGTTCACGAGGTACTGCCGCATGCGCTCCGCGTGGTCGATATTCTCGCAGAAGACAATCGTCTTGTCGAACCGCCCGGTGCTCTTCAGGAAGTCCGAGACTCTGCGGGCGACCAGCTCCGTCCGCCGCTCCAGGACGAGGCTCCGGTCGAAGTCCTTCTGGTTGTAGATCCGGTCCTCGATCTCCAGGCCGTACTTGTCCAGCTGTCCCTTTGTCGGCCGCCATCCCTGCAGATCCTTGTCGAGGTCGACCCGGTAGACACGGTACGGGGCGAGGAAGCCGTCCTCGATCCCCTGCCTGAGCGAGTAGACGTACACCGGCTCGCCGAAGTAATGGACGTTCGAGACGTACTTCGTCTCCTTCGGGGTCGCCGTCAGGCCGATGTGGGTCGCGGATCCGAAATAGTCCAGGATCTCGCGCCAAGCCGCGTCGTCCGCGGCGCTGCCCCGGTGGCACTCGTCGACGATGATCAGGTCGAAGAAGTCGGGAGAGAACTGCCGGTAGATGTTCCGCTCCTCTTCGTTCCCGGAGACCGCCTGGTAGAGCGAGAGATAGATCTCGTAACTCTTGTCCACCTGCCGGTTCCTGATCTTGGTCATCGCCGACCCGAACGGCTTGAAGTCGTTCGTCAGGGTCTGGTCGACGAGGATGTTCCGGTCGGCCAGGAACAGGATCCGCTTCTTGACCCCGGCCTTCCAGAGCCGCCAGATGATCTGGAACGCGGTGTAGGTCTTCCCGGTCCCGGTCGCCATCACCAGCAAAACCCGGTCCTGCCCGTTCGCGATCGCCTCGACGGCCCGGTTGATGGCGTTCAGCTGGTAATACCGGGGAACCTTCCGGGGATCGTCGATGTAGTAGTCGCGTGTGACGATCCGCTCCTTCTCATCGTCGATCCCCTTCCAGCGTCGGTATCGTGCCCACAGCTCGGAAGGCGACGGGAACTGGTCCAGGGGAAGTTCCTGTTCCATGAGCGCCGAGTCTGCCGTGCTGTCGTGCTCGAGAAATGCGTCCCCGTTCGAACTGTACACGAACGGGACCTCGAGCATCCTGGCATAGTCGAGCGCCTGCTGCATCCCGGCGCCCACGCTGTGCGTATTGTCTTTCGCCTCGATCACGGCGAGAGGGATATTGGGTTTATAGTAGAGGATATAGTCGGCCCGCCGCGGTTTTGCCCTGCTCACGGTGGTGCCCTTGACGAGTACCCTGCCATTGGTGACGTTCACCTCTTCCCGAATCTGCTGCTGGTTATCCCAGCCGGCCTGGGAAAGGGCGGGAGTGATGAACTTGGTGCAGATATCGCGTTCACTCAAATTCTTCTTATCACTACATTCCATTATGCCGGTTCAAACATCGATGGACAGTCACAAAATAGTTATCGACACTCTCTCGACAGTACAGAGGAGAGTATTAACCCGAGCTCACCTGTATCCGCTCGGCGATCTCTCTGTGAGCACGTTTGGGAAGCTCTTCCTCAGTCAGGAGTATGCAACCATCGCTGCTCGCGGGGACCCTCTCGGGGAGATGGCTGATCAGGTCAATTCAAAACGATTACGCCTCTTCCCACGCTCTCCGGTGAAGCATCGGGCTTGTTCAACAGGCGCCCACGTCTCACAATCATGTAAAAATTGAGATATAGTATAGATAAAATACAGAAATTATCCCCAACAGGTTTATTTCGTACTACTTTAAAAATAAAAAGTGATAACAATGTGTTCGAATACGCCTGATGCCGCGGGGGCAGTTCCGGAAATCGACGAACCCGGGATTTTACCGTTCTCCGATGTTGTACAGTTCCACGGGCATCTCTGTCCGGGAGTCACCCTCGGGTACTGTGCCGCCAGGATCGCCATCAAAGAGCTCCGTTCCAGGCGCGATGTCGACGAAGAGCTGCTCGCCATCGTGGAGAACGACGCCTGCGGAGTGGATGCCATCCAGGCTGTCACGGGCTGCACAGTGGGTAAGGGCAACCTGATCTTCCGTGATTACGGCAAGAACGTCTACACATTCATCAACCGGGTGACAAACGATGCCGTCCGGATATCCCTCAAGGATCGGGATGACGAGCAGGAGCCCGGCTTCAGAGAACTCCGCGCCAGGGTCATGCAGGGCCGGGCCACGCCCGAGGAGGCCGTGACCATGCGGAGCATGATGCAGGCACAGGTCGACCGGATGCTCGTGGAGCCCCCGGAGAAATACTTCGAGATTCGGCATGTGGAGGTGGAGATCCCTGAAAAGGCCCGGCTCTTCAACTCCGTACAATGCTCGAAGTGCGGCGAGATGATGGCCGAGTCCCGCGCCCGTGTCGAGAACGGCGGGCTGGTCTGCATTCCCTGCTGGGACGAATACACCCGGGGCTGGTAGGCGCAGCCGCCGATCGACCGCGATACCAGGAGAGATATCCATGAAGAGAAGCGCATTACTGTTCATACCCATCGCACTCATCTGCTTTGCCGTCGTGCTGGCAGGGTGCACGAGCGCCCCGAGCACCCCCGGTACCGGGGGAAATAGCACGGAGACATCCGCCGTACAGGCCACCGTCGTCCACCTCGCCGGGGGAGATTATGGCTATCCTCAGCCCTTCACCATCTATCCGCGAGGACCGGGCTCATCCAAGGTGGCGATGATCTTCGACAGCCTGCTCGAGAAGGATGAGAAGGGACTCATCCCATGGCTCGCCGAGAAGTGGAGCACCAGCCCCGACGGGCGAGAGTACACGTTCACCCTCAGGAAGGGCGTCACCTGGCAGGACGGCGTCCCGTTCACGGCACAGGATGTCAAGTTCACCCATGACTACGAGATAAAGAACGTCCCGATCTCTGGGGGTATCGAGCCCGGGATCATCGATAGCGTCCAGGTGATCGACGACACGACTGTCAAGTTCGTGCTGGACCAGCCGATCTCCACCTTCCTGTACAAGCTCTATGGCCTCAAGATCATCCCCGAGCACATCTACAGCACGGTCTCCGACCCGACAAAATTCCTCGCTCCTGAAGCGGTGATCGGCACAGGGCCCTACACGCTCGCGGAGTACAACAAGGAGCAGGGCTCATACCAGTTCGTGGCCAGGAAC
The DNA here is from genome assembly GCA_964461885.1 of uncultured Methanospirillum sp. GTDB lineage: Archaea > Halobacteriota > Methanomicrobia > Methanomicrobiales > Methanospirillaceae > UBA288. The sequence goes on from CAYWVY010000045.1 coordinate 8,980, forward strand.
GGGTTCTGGGGACCTCAGCAGGCGATACAGACCGTGGAGTTCATCCCGGTCAGCGATGCCCTGATCGCCTTTGAACAGGGCCAGATCGACTTCAACGCGATAACCCCCGACGTACTGGACCGGTTCAGGTCCGACAAGGATATCCGTATCGTCCAGCAGCCCGCCTTCTGGGGGTACGAGTTCTACTTCAACATGAAGAAGCGCCCTGAACTCAAGGATCCGAAGGTCAGGCAGGCGTTCGCGTACGCGATCGACCGCGCCGAGATGGTCGAGAAGATCCAGCGGGGCGCCGGAGCCCCCGGCAACATGGGGATCCTGCCGAACGATCATATCTGGTACAACGCCGACCAGCCCGCATACGCGTTTGACCTGGAAAAAGCAAACTCGCTGCTGGACGCAGCAGGTTGGAAAGACACCGATAAAGACGGCGTCCGCGACAGAGACGGCACGAAGATGTCCTATGCGCTCAGCCTCGGAAGCGACGAAGCCCGGATCGGCGAACTGATCAAGGAGCGCCTCTCCGGTGCCGGCATCGAGATCCAGGTCAAGGCCCTCGAGAGCAAGGCGCGGGATGCGAACCTCAAGAAGGGTGACTTCGAACTGCTGGTCAGCGGGTTCGGGGGCTGGGGCCAGGACGCGGATTATCTGCGGACCCGGTATTCTGACGCGGCAACGTCGTCCACCAGCAGTGTCACTCCACTTGCTGGGGTCTTCGGGTACCACAACGACCGCCTGAATACGCTCGGAGCCGAGGAACTTGGAGAACTGGACGAGGAAAAGAGAAAGCAGCTCGTCTACGAGATGCAGAAGGTGCTCGCCGACGACGTTCCGACCATACCCCTGCTCTACACCACCACCTACGATGCATGGACCATCTCCACGTACGATGGGTGGATGAACATGTATGACCATCACCAGCGGACGCACAGCAAGCTCACGTTCCTGAAGAGAGAGGGGATTGCCGCAAAGCGATAACATGCGGTGCCGGACCGACAACCGGAACGCATCGAGCGAGACGATCGAGAGCATGACCGGCGAGACCCCGGGAGCGGCCTGGAGAGACGGGGAGCGGCACCCGGGGCAGAAGGCCCCGGCGCTCGAACTGGGCGGGGGCCCGAGAAACTGCCCTCGATCTCCCGACCAGATCCGGAAGGCGGCAGAAAAGCCGTCGATTGTATGGGAAGCCCCCAGGCTCGTTCCGACGAAAGAGAAGAGAGGATCCGGGAGTGCTATCGAGATGATGGCCTGGAAGGTTGAACGCGGATGAACCGGAGAGCGCGGCAGGACTTCATCGCCCGGTTTGCCATCACCCTGCTGATCATACTGGCCCTCAACTTCGTCCTTCCGCGCATGATGCCGGGAGACCCGTTCTCAACCCTCTCGTCGGATGTACAGGGCGAAGAGATCGTGATCATGACCGAAGAGCAGCGCGAGTATTACAACCACTACTATGGTCTCGATCTTCCCCTGCACGAACAGTTCATCCTGTACCTCTCCAACCTCGCTCGTGGGGATCTGGGTACAAGCATCCTGTACAAGATGCCGGTCGCCGGCGTGATCCTGCTCCACCTCCCCTGGACGATCCTGATCGTGTTCTCGGCCACGGCGCTGAGCACCATCGCGGGCGCGGCGCTGGGAACGATCTCGGCCCGTCGCCGGAACTCGGGCACCGATCGGATCATGATGGCCGGACTCGTCGCCTTTGCCGAGATCCCATCCTTCCTCCTCGGGCTGATCCTCCTCCTGGTCTTCTCGGTGCATCTCAAGCTCTTCCCGCTTGCAGGCGCGGTCACACCCTTTGCAGACTATACGAGCATTCTCGACCAGGCAGGTGATATCCTGTACCATGCGTTCCTTCCGATCGTGACCCTCGCTCTTGCCCAGCTGACAGCCGTCTACCTCCTGACCCGCAACACCCTGATGACCGTCTCGACAAAGGACTACATCCGGACGGCGCGGGCCAAGGGGCTGGGAGAACGGCGTGTCTGGATTCGCCACGCGCTCCGAAACGCCCTGCTGCCCGTCGTGACCCGGACGGGTTTTGCAGTCGGCATGCTCATGGGGGGAGCAGTGCTGGTCGAGACCGTCTTCAGTTACCCGGGCATCGGGTCCACCCTCCGGGCAGCGGTGGTCGGCAGGGACTACCCCCTGATCCAGGGGATCCTGCTGGTGGTCGCGGTCTCGGTCCTCCTCTGTAACCTCCTGGTCGACCGCGTCTACCAGCATCTGGATCCCCGGGTCATGGAATAGGTGGTGGTGATGGCAGCCGAACAGGTCATGGTGGCCCGGACAATGCAGGTTCCATCATGCCTGCAGCATGCGGTCGAACGATGGAGAAGGCTTTATACAGCATTCAGCATCGAGGGAAGAGTCGGTCTTGTCGGGATACTCCTGATCGTGATGATGGCGCTCTCGGCGCCCATCATCTCCATCTATCCCCCCACAGAGGTCACCGGAAGAGCCCTGGAGTCGCCGACCAGCGCTCACCTCCTTGGAACGGATGATCTGGGCATGGACATCTGGTCCCAGATCTGCTACGGGGCGCGGATGAGCCTCTGTATCGGCCTTGCGGTGGCCCTGATCGCAGGACTTGGCGGCGGGGCCCTCGGGATACTGGCAGGATACCTCGGGGGAGTCGCCGACCAGCTCCTGATGCGAGCCGTCGATCTTCTCATGGCCCTGCCCACGCTCCCGCTCCTGGTGGTGATCTCCGCGTTCATGGGCCCGAGCATCCTCAACGTCGTCCTGATCCTCGTGCTCTTCAGCTGGGCAAAACCGGCACGGATCGCCCGTTCCCAGACCCTCGCGATCAAGAGCAACGCCTATATCATCGCTGCAAAGAACTTCGGGGCGACGCCGCTGTACCTCTTGCGGAGGCATATCATGCCCGAGGTGCTCCCCATCCTCTTTGTCCTGATCATCGGCATCACGTCCTATGCCATCGTGGCAGAGGCAGGGCTCGCATTCCTCGGGCTCGGCGACCCGACATCCAAGAGCTGGGGGATGATGCTCCATTACGCGACCGGTTTCCGGGCGATCTACTTCACACCGTACTGGCAGTGGTGGCTCCTGCCCCCGCTCGTGGCCCTGATCGTCCTGCTGCTCTGTCTCATGTTCGTCAGCCGCGACCTTGAACGGGCACTCGATCCCCGGCTCAGATTGAGAGGGGGTGAATAGTGGCCCTTCTCAGTGTCGATCACCTGGAATGCGAGTACCTGGCCGACCGTCACGCCACCCGGGCCGTCGACGGCATCTCGTTCGAGATCGAGGCAGGCGAGATCATCGGCATCGTGGGCGAATCCGGCAGTGGAAAGACCACGCTCGCACTCAGCATCATGCGGGTGCTCCCCGAGAGCGCCCGCATCTCGGGCGCGATCTCGTACCAGGGAACCGACCTCTCCACCCTGACAGACCAGGAGATGGACCGGCTCCGGTGGAAGGAGATCGCCATCGTCTTCCAGAACAGCCTTGAGGCCATGAACCCGGTCATGACCGTTGGAAACCAGGTGATCGAGCCCATGGTGCGACACGACTGTGTGGCAGCACAGGATGCGGGGGAACGGTGTGCCGCCCTCTTCCGGATGGTGGGGCTCGACCCTGCCTGGATGGACGCGTACCCCCACCAGCTCTCGGGGGGCATGAGGCAGCGGGTGCTGCTCGCTATGGCACTCTCCTGCAGTCCGAGACTGCTGATCCTCGACGAGGTCACCTCGGCGCTCGACGCGTTCACCCGGAAGGAGATCAGGGAACTCCTGGTCGAGCTGCAGAGGACCCAGGGGTACAGCATGATCCTGATCTCCCACGACATCACGTTCGTCTCCTCGCTGGCATCGCGGCTGATGGTCCTGTACTCGGGCAGGGTGGTCGAGAGCGGGCCAACCGCCGAGATCATCAACAATCCCCGGCACCCCTACACCCGGGGCCTTGTCCATGCCACTCCGGATATCTTCATCTACAAGGATATGTGGGGGATCCCGGGCGACGCTCTTGCCGGAGTCGAATCGGGAGGATGTCCGTTTCACCTGCGGTGCACCCAGTCCATCCCTATCTGCGAGGAGTCACCGCCCCCCCTGCGAGCGTGTGGCGAGAACCGTGAGATCGCCTGTCACCGGGGTGGAATCGCAACGCTCCTGAAGGCCGAAGACCTCCGGTTGCAGTACCGCCTGACCGATCAGAAGACGGTGACGGCCGTTGATGGTGTCGAACTGGAGGTCCACGAGGGTGAAGTCCTGGCCATCGTCGGCCAGACGGGCTCGGGTAAATCCACCCTCGCCCAGATCCTTGCCGGCGTCCTCCGCCCTGAATGTGGAAAGGTCCTCTTCATGGGTGAACAGGTCCATGGCGGAGACAACGGCTGCCGATTCAGGGGTATCCAGATCGTCTTCCAGGACCCGTTCAGCTCGACCAGCAATCGGTTCACGGTGCTCGATGCGGTCAGGGAACCGCTTGATATCAACCGGATCGGAAGCGTGGAGGAGCGACACGCCATGGTACGGGACGCCATGGAGCTGGTACGGCTTCCCTCCACCGACTCGTTCCTCGGGCGATACTGCAGTGAGCTGAGCGGCGGCCAGCGGCAGAGGGTGGCCCTGGCACGGGCCATGATCATGAGACCAAAACTCCTGATTGCAGACGAGATCACGTCGGCGCTGGATGTCTCGACCTCGGCGAACGTGCTGCGCCTGTTGAAAGGGCTCCAGAACCGGCGGGGTTTTGCGATGATCTACATCTCTCACGACCTCACCCTGACCCTGAAGATCGCCGACAGGATCGCGGTCATGAACGCCGGGAAGATCGTGGAGATCGGCAATGCCCACGATGTGATGCTCTCGCCCCGTCACGAGTATACCCGCCGGCTCGTGGGCTCACGGATCGGGCTCTGCTGCCACGATCATGCCCACCACGACGCCGCAGACGCGCCCATGAGCCCGTGACAGAGAAGATCGGGAAGAGTAACGTCGTCTGACGCTGACCGATCCAGACGGTACCATGGGGCACGATTGCCCGACAACCACACGATGGAATGAAAAGAGATGGTCGATACCATGGAAAACGACAACAGCAGGTACTGGAGAGAGTGCTGGGAGCAGGCAACACGCCCTGCGAAGAACCGGGGGCCGATGCAGGTCGGGTTCTGGGACAACAGGGCTGGCCAGTTCGGACGGAACCGGGGCGGGCGCGACGAGGAGAAGCAGAAGATCGTGCTCGAGCTGATCGAAGGGAGCGGACTGGAGCTTGGAGGAGCGACCGTACTCGATATCGGAGCGGGCACGGGCTCGCTCGCCATCCCGCTTGCCCGGAGGGGAGCAAAAGTGACGGCCGTGGATTTCTCGTCAGAGATGCTGAAGAGGCTGGTCGCGCGGGCCGCTGACGAAAAGGTCTCTATCGAACGGACAGTCCACCTCTCGTGGGACGAGGTGGATCTCGACGCCGAAGGATTTCGGGATGCGTTCGACCTGGTCATCGCCTCCATGACCCCGGCGGTCCGAGAGCCGGAGACGTTCAAGCTCATGCTCGGAGCGGCACGGGGTGTCTGTTACTACAGCGGCTGGGTGAACCGCGAGTGGGACCCGGCGTACTACGAACTCTACCGCATGCTCTTCCGCGAGGAGTTCCGGGAAGGGTCGCACGGGTTCCACCTTCCGTTCATGTACCTGTATATGAACGGGTACCGCCCGACCGTGAGAATCAGGCAGGAAGAGTGGAGAAGCGACGAGACCGTGGATGAGATGGTGGAGACCGTGACCGGGTTCTTCAGCACCACCCAGGGGGTCGACGACGCCATGAAGGCCCGCATGCGGGAGTACCTCGGGGCACGGGCGGACCACGGAAGCTACCGATCGAAGACTCTGGCCACCACGGGCATGATGGTCTGGGACATGCGGAAGAGAGTTTGAGTAGAACAGATACGCTCATCGGTTCTCCCGTATACCCTGGTACCGGAACGGTAGACCATGGACGCGGTTGAAGCCACCCACCTGAAGAAGTCGTTCGGACGGGTCACGGCCGTCGACGACCTCAGTATCACCATCCCGGAAGGAGCCATCTTCGGATTCCTCGGACCGAATGGTGCGGGCAAGACCACCACGATCCGCATGCTGACCGGCGTGCTGATACCGGACGTGGGGAGCGTGAAGATCTTCGGCACAGACGTGCAGGCCGATCCGCTCGAAGCCAAGCTGAAGATGGGTGTCATCCCCGAGAACGGCACGGTCTACAGCGATCTCACCGCAGTGCAGAACATCCTTCTGACCGCGAAGTTCTTTGGCATGGACCGGGCCACACGAGAGGAGCGGGCCGACGAGCTCCTCGAGCGACTCGGGCTCTCGGAGCGGAGGGACGATCTCGTGCGCACTTTTTCAAAGGGGATGCGCCAGCGGATCAGCATCGCCTGCGCCATCGTCCATGCGCCGCCGCTCCTGATCCTCGACGAACCCACGACAGGCCTGGATGTGTACAGCCGCCGGCTCGTCATCGAGACGGTCAGGCGCATGAACCGGGAAGGGAGCACGATCCTCCTCACCACCCACAACATCGAGGAGGCGAATGAGCTCTGCTCGACGATCTCGGTGATCAACAGGGGGAAGATCGTGGCCGCCGGGAGCCCGGAGCGGCTCAAGAGCACCTTTGATACCTCGCGCTACCTCGAGGTCGCCTTCGAGCAGCCGGTGAGCCCGGAACTCTTTGCCGCCTCCGGGCTCACGCAGGTCGAGTCATGGGGAGACAAGTGGCGGATCGCCTCTACCGACCCGGACGGGGCGGTCAAACGCCTGGTGTCGATGGCGGAGCATGAGCATCTCACCATTGTCTCACTCGCGACCTCGACTCCCACGCTCGAAGAGGCGTTCGTGAGACTGACCGGGGGGGTGTAACACGTGGACTGGCGCCTTTTCATCCGGAGCATCCTGGTCGTTGCCGAGAAGAACATGCGGATCTACTACTTCAAGGGCCCGGTCATGGTCTTCGGCCTGCTCTTTCCTCTCATCATGTTCCTGACGTTCTTTATCGGGCGGGACCTCGATCTCATCCTCTTCTTCCCGGGATTTCTGGGCATGATGCTCTTCTTCACGGCGTCCTCGGTGGGTCCGCTCATCACTCCATGGGAGAAGCGGGAGAAGACCTACGAACGGCTCGTCTCCCTCCCGGTCATCCTCGAGAGCATCATCCTCGGTGACCTGCTGGCCGGCGCGATCTTCGGGATTGCCATCACGACGATGGTCTTTACAGTCTGTGCGATCCTCCTCTCCCTCCCGCTTCTCAATGCCGCGCTCCTCTTCCTCTCGTTCGTGGTGGGTTCGATCACCTTTGCGGCGCTCGGCGCACTCCTTGCCTCGCCGACCACCGACAACCCCTCGAACATCATGATGCTCTCGAGTCTGGTTCGCCTTCCGCTCATCTTCATCTCGGGGATCTTCATTCCGCTCGGCCAGCTGAGCGGCTGGCTCTTTGTCCTCACCTCGCTCTCTCCGCTCACGTATCTCGTTGATCTCTTCCATGCAGCCCTGAACGGCGACGCAGTCTACCCACCGTGGCTGGATCTGCTGGTGCTCGTGATGGTGATCACCGTGTTTGTCGGGGTTACAAAGGTGATCCAGCGGCACAATCTCGTGAAGGGAATTTAACCTCGGGAGGGAGCTCATCACTTTCACCCTGCCGCCTCCAGGCTCTTAACGCTCGTGCGCCCCCCAGATATAACTAGGAGGGAAGGATGTTCGCCTATCTCGAGGGAGGGGTCGCCGTCAGGCCGATGTGGGTCGCGGATCCGAAATAGTCCAGGATCTCGCGCCAAGCCGCGTCGTCCGCGGCGCTGCCCCGGTGGCACTCGTCGACGATGATCAGGTCGAAGAAGTCGGGAGAGAACTGCCGGTAGATGTTCCGCTCCTCTTCGTTCCCGGAGACCGCCTGGTAGAGCGAGAGATAGATCTCGTAACTCTTGTCCACCTGCCGGTTCCTGATCTTGGTCATCGCCGACCCGAACGGCTTGAAGTCGTTCGTCAGGGTCTGGTCGACGAGGATGTTCCGGTCGGCCAGGAACAGGATCCGCTTCTTGACCCCGGCCTTCCAGAGCCGCCAGATGATCTGGAACGCGGTGTAGGTCTTCCCGGTCCCGGTCGCCATCACCAGCAAAACCCGGTCCTGCCCGTTCGCGATCGCCTCGACGGCCCGGTTGATGGCGTTCAGCTGGTAATACCGGGGAACCTTCCGGGGATCGTCGATGTAGTAGTCGCGTGTGACGATCCGCTCCTTCTCATCGTCGATCCCCTTCCAGCGACGGTACCGCGCCCACAGGTCGGCGGGAGACGGGAACTCGTGCAACGGGAATTCCCGTTCCATGATCGCCGAGTCTCCGGTCATGTCGTGCTCGAGAAACGCGTCGCCGTTCGAGCTGTACACGAACGGAACTTCCAGCATCCTGGCATAGTCGAGCGCCTGCTGCATCCCGGCACCGACGATGTGATTGTTGTCCTTCGCCTCGATGACGGCCAGGGGGATATTGGGCTTGTAGTAGAGGATATAGTCGGCCCGCCGCGGCTTCGCCCTGCTCACGGAGCTGCCCTTGACGAGCACCCTGCCATTGGTGACTCTCACCTCTTCCCGGACCTGGTGCTGCTGGTCCCAGCCGGCCTGAGAAAGGGCGGGGGTGATGAACTTGGTGCAGATATCGCGTTCGCTCAAATCCTTCTTCGTACAAAATTCCATCGGGCCGTTTCAAACATCGTTGGACAGTCGCGAAATAGTTATCGATAACCTCTCTCTCGTGCTGGGGTACCGAGTACTACAGAATCGATCCGGGTGCATGTCATCTCTCGACCGATGCCTTGACAGTGCGAAGATCGGGACGATCGGTGTCCTGTCGGGTGAAAACGGATGCCTTCACTCTCTCCTCTAGCCCGAGTACGCACAGGAGCCTGTGTCGACAACGCCGGTGCAGCTGATGCACGTGACACCGCTCCGGGACGCGGCCACACCCCGGTTTCACGGGCCTCACTATCCGCACGAACCATGCCGTCCGACCGGACGAGATCCATTGCCCCGTCCAGGGCCGGCCCGCCGGCGGGCCCGGCCGATGCCCTGCAACCCCGGGATACAGGTGTGCAGCAATCGCGCTGCTGCACACCTGCTGCACAGGGTGCAGCACAGGTTGCAGTACCCTAATCCGGTCACATTCCCGGCTTCGATTCAAAGAAACTCTCCTCATATCCATTATCGTCTTTTTAGTGTGCAGCAGGTCCGGGAACAGGGGCTCTCGAGCTGCCACGCCGCGAACGCCGGGGTTCTGTGCCACTCCATCTGCAGTCCACTCCCGGATAAAAATCGTCGCTATTGCGTCCGTTTCTCGATCAGGTTCCGATACGCCCTTATATCGAGTGTGCTGCAGGGTGTGCAGCAGGGTGTGCAGCAGGGTGTGCAGCACGCCGCATGATGCACCGGGGCCGATCGGGCGGATTCGGCCCGGCCTCTCTCCACGCCGAGGGGAGCCGGTGGCCCTCCGGCCTCACTCCGCACAGGCCTCCCCCGGCCCGATCCGGCGCGGCACGTCGCCCGCTGCCAGGGC
>CAYWVY010000046.1:0-17489 GCA_964461885.1 uncultured Methanospirillum sp.
CCGGCCCGCCGGACGGCGACCGGGCGGAAGGACTATCTGATTTTAGAAAAAGATCCTCTGGTACCAGCGACTTCGCGATCGAAGATCGGCCGGGCCACCCGGCACCTGACGGCGGACAATGGAAGCAGAACCGAAGACCGGGCTGAAAGCGGCGGCGCCCCGAGCGCCCGCTCCGGGAACCGCGGCGGACGAGTCGCCCGCGGGCTCGTACAACCGGAGCCTGATCGAGGCGAGCCTCGACCCCTTCGTCACCATCAGCCCCGACGGCACGATCACCGACGTGAACGCGGCGACGGCCGAGGTCACCGGGCGGTCCCGGGAGGAGCTGATCGGCACCGACTTCTCGACCTACTTCACCGACCCCGGCCGGGCCAGGGCCGGGTACGAGGCCGCGTTCAGGACGGGCTCGGTCAGGGACTACGAACTCGAGATCCGCCATACGAGCGGCCGGCTCACGTCCGTGATCTACAACGCGACCGTCTACCGGGACGAGGCGGGGGGGGTCGCCGGCGTCTTCGCGGCCGCGCGGGACATCACCGAGCGGAAGAAGGCCGAGCAGGAGTGGTCGCGCCTGGCCGCGATCGTCGACAGCTCGGACGACGCGATCATCGGCAAGACGCTCGACGGCACCATCGTCAGCTGGAACTCGGGCGCGGAGAAGATCTACGGGTATGCCGACACCGAGATCGTCGGCCGGCACATCTCCGTGCTCGTGCCGCCGGACCAGGTCGACGAGATCGACGGCATCCTCGCGAGGATCTGGGACGGCAACCCGGTCCACCATTACGAGACCGTCCGGATCCGGAAGGACGGGAGTCCCATCCAGATCTCGCTGACGCTCTCGCCGATCCGGAACCGGGACGGCCGGGTCGTCGGCGCGTCGACCATCGCCCGGGACATCACGGCCCGGAAACTGGCCGAGGAGGGGGTCCGGCGCGCGAACGAGTACAACCGGAGCCTGATCGAGGCGAGCCTCGACCCCCTCGTCACCATCAGCGCCGACGGGATGATCAGCGATGTGAACGAAGCAACGGTCCGGGTCACGGGCGTGCCGCGCGAGGAGCTGATCGACACCGACTTCTCGACCTACTTTACCGAGCCCGAGAAGGCGAAGACCGGGTACGAGACGGTCTTCCGCGACGGCTCGGTCACCGACTACGAACTCGGGATCCGCCACCGCGACGGTCGGGTCATCCCCGTGCTGTACAACGCGACCGTCTACCGGGACGAGGCGGGGGGGGTCGCCGGCATCTTCGCCTCCGCCCGCGACGTGACCGAGCGAAAGAAGGCCGAGGAGGCGATCCGGCGCGCGAACGAGTACAACCGGAGCCTGATCGAGGCGAGCCTCGACCCCCTCGTCACCATCAGCGCCGACGGGATGATCAGCGACGTGAACGAGGCGACAGTCCGGGTCACGGGCGTGCCGCGCGAGGAGCTGATCGGCACGAACTTCTCGCACTATTTCACCGATCCCGGTCGTGCGAGGGCCGGGTACGAGGCGGTCTTCCGCGACGGCTCGGTCACTGACTACGAGCTCGAGATCCGCCACCGCGTCGGCCGGGTCGTCCCCGTGCTGTACAACGCGACCGTCTACCGAGACGAGACGGGTGGCGTCGCCGGTGTCTTCGCCGCGGCCCGCGACATGACCGAGCAGAAGCGGGCCGAAGCGGCCCTGCGGACGGCGTACAACGAGCTCGACGACCGGGTGAAGGAGCGGACGGCGGACCTCGTGGAGGCCAACCGGCAGCTGGAGCAGGAGATCGCGGAGCACCGGGCCACGGCGGACCAGTTGCGGCGGAAGAGCGAGGAGCTCGCCCGGTCGAACAGGGAGCTCCAGCAGTTCGCGTACATCGCGTCCCACGATCTGCAGGAGCCGCTCCGGGCCATCTCGGGCTTCACCGAGCTCCTCGAGCGACGGTACCGGGGTCAGATCGACGAACGGGCCGACCGGTACATCAACTTCATCATAGACGGCACGGACCAGATGCAGCAGGTCATCCAGGACCTGCTCGCCTACTCGCGCGTCCAGACCAAGGCCCATGAGTTCGACCTGATCGACGCGAACCGGGCCCTGGAGCAGGCCCTGTGCAACCTGCAGGTCTCGATCCGGGAGCGGGGCGCACGCGTCACGGTCGAGGGCCCCCTGCCCGAGATCTTCGCCGACGGCATCCAGCTCACGCAGGTCTTCCAGAACCTGATCGGCAACGCGCTCAAGTTCCAGAGGCCCGGCGCCACGCCCGAGATCCGCGTCTCGGCCGTTCGCGAGGGGAGCGACTGGGCCTTCTCGATCGCCGACAACGGGATCGGGATCGACGCCCGGCATCTCGACCGGATCTTCATGCTCTTCCAGCGCCTGCACGCGAAGGGCGACTACGAGGGCACGGGGATCGGTCTCGCCATCTGCAAACGGATCGTCGAACGGCACGGGGGATCGATCGCCGTGAGATCGACCCCTGGGGCCGGGTCGACGTTCACCTTCTCCATTCCGACCCGCAAGGAGGTCACGCCATGAACGGACCAGACACGAACTCAGACAACCCGCGGTCGGTCGAGATCCTGCTCGTCGAGGACAGTCCGGCCGACGTCGCCCTGACCGAGGAGGCCCTGCTCGAGAGCAAGCTCCGCAACAACCTGCACGTCGTGACCGACGGAGAGGCCGCCATGGCCTTCCTCCGGCGCCAGGACCCCTACGAGGCGGCCCCGAGACCGGACCTGATCCTCCTCGACCTGAACCTGCCGAAGAAGACCGGGCGCGAGGTCCTCGCCGAGATCAAGAGCGACCCAGCGCTGAGCATGATCCCGGTCGTCATCATGACCGTCTCGAAGGACGAGCGGGACATCCTCGAGTCGTACCGGCTCCACGTGAACTGTTACATACGGAAGCCCGTGAAGTTCGGGGAGTTCATCGAGATCGTCAAGTCGATCGAGGCCTTCTGGTTCACGATCGTCACCCTACCCCCGAACGTGGGTACCCCCACATGAGGATCCTGCTGGTCGAGGACAACCCTGCGGACGCGGAGTTGATCCGGGAGCTCCTCTTGGAATACCCGCAGCACTCGTTTTCGGTCCGGCATGCAGGCAGTCTCGCGTCGGCCCTCGCGGCCCTCGGGGACGAGGGGGCCGACCTGATCCTGCTCGACCTCGGGCTCCCCGACAGCCAGGGCACGGAGACCGTCCGGGCGGTTCGGGCCGCCGCGCAGGACGCGCCGATCGTGGTCCTGACCGGACTCGACGACGAGGACGTCGGGATCAGCATGCTCCAGGAGGGGGCGCAGGACTACCTTGCGAAGGGCTGGATGAGCGGCGCGGTCCTGGTCCGTTCCATACGCTACGCCGAGGAGCGGAAACGGATCGAGGCGGAGCTGGTCCGCAAGAACGCCGAGCTCAAGGCGGCGAACGAGGCGCTTGCGGCGCACAAGGAGGAGCTGCGCGAACGGGAGGAGCGGCTCAGGCGGGCCCAGGGGATCGCGCACCTCGGCAGCTGGGAGCTCGCCGACGGCCGGCTCTCCTGGTCAGACGAGGTCTACCGCATCTACGGCGTCCGCCCGCAGGAGTTCGCGGCCACGTACGGGGCCTACCTCGAATCCGTCCACCCCGAGGACCGGGCGCGGGCGGATGCCGCGTACGGCGACTCGGTCCGCGAGGGCCGGGCCGGGTACGAGACCGAGTACCGGATCGTCCGCCGCTCCGACGGCGCCGTCCGCCACGTGTACGAGCGGTGCACGAACCTCCGGGACGGGACCGGCCGGATCCTCCGGTCGGAGGGGATCGTGCACGACATCACCGAACGGAAGGAGCACGAGGATGCGCTCCTGGGCATGACCCGGAAGCTGCAGCGCTCGAACGAGGACCTCGAGAGGTTCGCGTACGTCGTCTCCCACGACCTCCAGGAGCCGCTCCGCACGGTGAGCAGCTTCGCCCAGCTCCTCGAGAGGCGGTACGGGGAGCAGCTCGGGCCCGAGGCCGAAGAGTTCATCGGGTTCATGACCGACGGTACGGCTCGGATGAGCGCGCTGATCACGGATCTTCTTGAGTACTCGCGGATCAGTTCCCGGGCGCAGCCCTTCGAGGCCGTGGATCTCGGCGGGGCCGTGGAGACCGCACTCGAGAACCTGGCCGTGCGCATGGAGGAGTGCGGCGGCCGGATCCTCTGCGACCCCATGCCCACGGTTCATGCCGACCGGATGCAGATGGTCCGGCTCGCCCAGAACCTGCTCTCGAACGCGATCAAGTTCTGCCCCGCGGGGCGTGCCCCGGTCGTGAAGATCAGGGCGACCCGTGCCGGCGGAGACTGGCTGATCCGGTTCGAGGACAACGGGATCGGGATCGACGCCGAGTGCTGCGACCAGATCTTCGAGGTCTTCCAGCGCCTGCACGACCGCTCGGAGTATCCCGGCACCGGGATCGGCCTCGCCATCTGCCGGCGGATCGTCGAGCGGCACGGGGGCCGCATCTGGGTGGAACCCGCGGCGGGGGCGGGGTCCGCCTTCTGCTTCACCCTGCCCCTGCAGGACCGGCCGACTCCGAGCCCTTCCCCTGATTGACGGGCGGCACGGCACCGGCGCCTTCAGTACCTCCGAAGGGCCGCCTACTCGTCAGCAACCGTGTCCCGGGATTCAGGCCGGTCCGCCCGCGGCGAGCAGGACGACAATCACCCCGACGTGCAGGGCCGCGAAGAGCGGGACGGCGACGACAAACCGGATCTTCCGCGTCTTATGGCGGAAGACGCGCATCCCGGCGAGGGCGCCGAAGGGGCCTGCGAGGGCGGTCAGGAGGAGTATCCGCTCGCGGATCCGGTGCTGGCGGAGTCGTGCGCGCCGCTTGTCCGCTCCGTACAGGACGAGGGCCGCGAGGTTCGCGGCGACATAGACGGCCAGGGGGAGAAGGAGCGGGTCGATGATCCGATCCGTTTGCGCTGCGCCGTATTTGGCCGTTGCGCCGGGAGCGCCCGGAGGCCCCGGCCCGCAAGGTCTATTGCCGGGAAACGAGATAGGCAGGGCGGGCGAGCCCCACCCGCAGCGCCGGGGGGCTGCCGCGCCCAGGAGAGAACAGGACATGGACCGTTACGTGTGTCAGGTCTGCGGGTACATCTACGACCCCGAGGTCGGGGACTCGGTGGGCGGGGTCCCGCCGGGCGTGCCGTTCGAGGAGCTGCCCCAGGACTGGGTCTGCCCCGTCTGCGGAGCCGACAAGGACCAGTTCGTCATCACGAAGTGACCACGCCGAGTCGGGCTTCCGCACCTCGCCCGTCGTCCCGGGCAGAAACCCCGCGAGCGGAGCCCAAGCCGACGTCCGGGGGCGGCGTCAGCGGCGGCGAACCGTCGCCCGGCCCGTCTTCCCCTTCATCCTCCGGTACCCCGAGCCGAGCTGGGTGTGCAGCCACTCGACCCGTTCGCGCTTCGCCTCCTCGCTCCGGAAGAGGTGGTCCGCGTCGTACCACCGCACCTGCTTCGGCTCGCTCGCCGCGTCGGTCAGCCGCCCGGCCGTCTCGCGGCCGAAGACCTCGTCGCGCTCCCCGAACTGGAGGAAGAGCCGGGACGCATGCTTTCGGGCCACGAACCGGGCCGGGTCGATCGGCGCCATCACCCGGGCGTAGTGTTCGAGGGCCTCGCCCGAGAGGGACGGGAGGTTCGCGACGACCATGTCCGTGAAGCTCGGCGCGCCGGCAATCAGCACGAAGACGCGAAGGCGGGGCTCGACGCCCACGAGCACGCCGCCCGTGAGGGCGCCGAAGCTGTGGCCGACATAGCCGAGCTGCGCGGCGTCCGTGCCGGGCTGCTCGGCCACGAAGTCCACGGCCCGGCGCAGATCCCGCACGATCCCGGCAAAGAGGTCGCGGTTCTGCTCGGGCGTGCCGAGCGACCGGGCGAAGGCCTCGCCGTCGGCCCAGGGCGCCACCACGAGCAGGGAGGCGATGCCCATGCCGCCGAGCCGGATCCCCTCGTCGAAGAATGTCGACCGGTCCCCCGGGGCCGGGTGGACGTAGACCACGGCCGGGAACCGGTCGCGGCCCGGGGGGAGCATCCAGTACGCGGAGGTCCGCCCGCCCCGGGCATCGGCGAAGCTCACGTCGTGCACCAGGACGCCGTTCCGCTCCTCGACACCCAGCTCCGCGGGGTCGAGCGGAGCCGTGCCGTCGTAGTCGAAGATCTGTTCCGTAACCGTGTCGTCTCCGGGGAACGCCGCCGGGTCCATCTCTTCGCCCGCCATCCGGATTGAGTACCGTCAGCAATGGCGATATCCCTTTCCCCCCCGGACCACCACGCGGCTGCCCACACCGGCCTGATCGGGCCCTCCCCGGGGAACGCAACGTATTTTTCCGGTGCGGGCGATGGAGAGAGTATGCCCACCGATGCCGTCGTTATCCTCTCGACCGCACCCCCGGGCGAGGCCGCCGGCATCGCCCGGCGGCTCGTCGAGGACCGCCTCGCGGCCTGCGTCCAGCTCGCGGGGATCCGTTCGTTCTACCGCTGGCAGGGACGGATCGAGGACGAGCCCGAGGAACTCATGCTGATCAAGACCCGGCGCCCGCTCGCGGACGCCGCGATCGCGAGGGTCCGCGAGCTCCACTCCTACGAGGTCCCCGAGGCGGTCGTGCTCTCGGTCGATGCGGGCTCGGCCGACTACCTTTCCTGGCTCGCCGCCGAGACGGGGGAGGCGCCGTGAAGCACGTCACCCGGACCGGCCGCCAGTACGTCGGCGGCGAGGTCCGCGAGATCCAGGACGTGATCGTGGTCGAGCAGACCTTCCGGATCCTGCTGAACGGCGAGCAGGTCGCGGCCCAGGTCGCCTCGGATGACCAGCTCCGGGAGCTCGGTGCCGGGTTCGTGATCAACGAGGGGCTCGCCGACGAGGTCGAGTCGGTCACGGTCGAGGGGAACGCGATCCTGGTGGCGGCCCCCCGCCTATGCGGCGCCGCGACCGAGACCGGGTCCTCGGGCGGGGTCTCGTACCGCTGCGGCGTTCGGCACGTCCGCTCCGACCTGCAGATCACGCCCGACGAGGTGCGCGCCGTGACCGGTGCCATCTTCTCGGACGACTGGGAGCAGACCGGCGCGCTCCACTGCGCGGTCCTCTTCTCCGGGGGGGAGCTCGTCGCGAAGGCCTGCGATGTCGGCCGGCACAACACGGTCGACAAGGTGATCGGGGCGGCGGCCCTGGCCGGCCTCGATCGGTCCCGCTGCGTGCTCGGCTGCACGGGCCGCCAGCCGTCGGGGATGGTCAAGAAGGTCGCGAACGCCGGCATTCCGATCCTCGTCTCGCGTGCGGCCTCGACCGACCAGGGGATCGCGACCGCGTCCGCGGCCGGCCTGACCCTGATCTGCTTCTCGCGTGGGGACCGGTTTACGGTCTACACGCACCCCGAGCGGGTCACGTGGCCCGGGGACTGACCGCGGGGGCCGGGGTCAGGGGGCGTCCGTCCCGTCGCCGAAGAGCCGGTCGACCCCGAGCAGGACGTTGATCCACCGGGTCTCCTCGCTCGCCTGGATCAGGATCAGCACCATCAGCATCAGCGGCACGGCAAAAAGCATCCCGATCACACCCAGGAGCCAGCCGAAGAGGATCACCGCGAGCACGACGAGCACGGGCGGGATCTCGAACGCACGCGAGGCGAAGAACGAGAAGACCGGGTTCTCGACCACCAGGTTCAGCACGGCCACGACCGCGATCACGGCGAGCGCGCCCGAGAAGCCGTACTGGATCCAGGCGAAGAAGACGGCCGGGAGGGCCGCGGCGAGCAGGCCGAGGTAGGGGATGTACCCGAGGAGGAAGGTGAGGGCCCCCCAGAGCACGGCCCCGTTGACGCCCATGGCCAGGAGGACGCCGCCGAAGGCCACCCCGTGGACGAGGTTCGTCTCGGTCCGGACCACCATGAAGTCCATCACGAACCCGCTCATGCGCGAAGCCTGGTGGAGGGCGGTGGAGTCCGGGCCGAGGATGCGGGCGGCCCGCTCGGGGAGGCGGGGCGCCTCGAGCAGCATGAAGAAGGTCGCGATCATCACGAAGAAGAGCATCATGGCCATGCCGCCGAGGTCCGAGACCCAGCCGAGCGCGGTCCCGGCGATCGCGCCGAGATCGAGGGACGAGGCCGAGAAGGCCGGCACCGCGACCCCGAACCGGTCGAGGACGAGGAGGGCGCTCGCGATCCGCTGGTCGAGCTCGGCCTGGAAGGTCCCGATGTCGGTGACGAGCACCTGCAGCGCGTACGCGAGCAGCACGATGAGGCCGAGCAGCAGGAGGAACGCGACCAGGGTGACGACCGCGACGGCGATCCCGTGCGGGAGCCGGTGTCGCTCGAGAAACCGAACCGCCGGGAGGGCGAGCAGGGTCAGGATGAACGAGACGACCAGGATCGTGACGACCTCCGCCGACATCCGGATCCCGATCGCGATCACGAGCAGCAGCGCCGCGATCAGCAGGAGCTGGGTGGTCCGGAAGGCGGACTCCGGTATGGTCATTGACAGATAGTCGTACCTCCGAACAGACAAAGGTTCCCGAATGCGTGCGCCGCCGGGGGGCGGGGGAGTCGCCCCGGTATCCCGGCAGATCGCGAGCCGGGAGGAGAGAGGAGTTTTCGGCCGGTCCGCACCCGGATCGCGACGCCCTGTCTTTGCCCGTTACGCGACGTTCTCGTCGTCGTCGACGAGGCCGAACCGGTTGCCCTCCGTGTCCCCGCAGATCGCGAGGGAACCGACGCCCGGGATGGGCACTCGGGGCATGATGACCTTCCCGCCGAGGGCTGCAACCCTCTCCAGGTACTCCGCGACCGAGGGGACGTCCACGTAGTTCATCACCTGCTGACCGGGTTCCCCCTGCGGGCCCATGCCGCCGTTCACACCCTGCGATCCGTACAGGGCCGCGGTCGCGATGTGGTAATACTCCATCGGGTCGCCGTACTTCTCGAAGGTCCACTCGAAGAGGGAGCCGTAGAAGGACTGCGTCCGACCGATGTCGTCGGCGGGCACGTCGAAGTGAACGAGGGTCGGCATGAAGGTTTCACCCTGTCCGGACGGGGGCGGGTGAACGTTCAAGTGGCCAGAGCGTGAGGTACCGTACCGGAGACACGATGACGGAGACCGAAGGAAAGACCGCCCTCCTGCTGCTCGGGTGCCCGCAGGTGCCGGTCCAGACGAGCGTCGCGATCCACCTCTGCGACCAGCTCCGCGAACGGGGGATCGTGCCCGTGATCGCGGGCACGGGCTCGGCCAGGAAGCTTATCGAGGTCGCGGACCCGAAACGGCTGTACATCGGCGAGGTCGTCGACCTCGACGACTGCATCGACGCGATCGCCGAGAAGCAGCGCGACTTCGACTACGCCTATGTTTTCATCCACAACGACGGCGGGGTCAGCTACGCGGGTACGCTCTCGGCCATCTCGCGGGCCCGGCTCGTCGGGATCGTCTACGGCGAGCACGCGGAGGAGACGGCGGCATCGATCACCTTCCCGTGCGAGGTGGTCGCGACAAAGGCCACGCACAATCCGATGCCGGTCGTGGTCAAGCTCGGGAGGGTCCTGCCATGAGCTGCATCGAGCAGATTCAGTACGAGATCCTGCTCCAGGGGGCCTCGTTCAGGGAGGGCGCCGAGTACATCAAGAAGCACTTCTCCGAGTGGTTCGAGGTCGAGCCGGGGTACCGGCTCTTCGACGCTCACCTGATCGGGGTGCCGCCCGTCGTGCTCGGCGTCGAGGGCGACGACGTGATCTTCCCGTACACGAAGCCCTGCCGCGGCACCTTCCTCCTCCGGGCGAACGGGCCGGACGAGATCGCGAAGCTCCGGGCGCGAGCGAAGAAGAAGAAGCGCTGATCGGCCCCCCCCCTCCTCGACTGCGCTGTACCAACCCTTTTTTGGCTTTCCGGCCCCAGTACGGGGCACGTGCAGAACATCGACCTGATCCTCACCCTGACCGGGGGTTCACGGTCGCCCTGATCTTCGGGTACATCACGCACCGGCTCGGTCTCTCGCCGATCGTCGGCTACCTGCTGGCCGGCATCGCCATCGGCCCGTTCACGCCGGGGCTCATCGTCGACACGGGCCTTGCCGAACAGCTCGCGGAGTTCGGTGTCATCCTCTTGATGTTCGGCGTGGGCCCGCAGTTCCACGTCAGGGAGTTTCTCGAAGTCTGGCGGGTCGCCCGTGCCCGGGGCCGTCCTGCAGAGCCTGACCACGACCGTGCTCGGCGCGGTGGTGATGCACGAGCTCGGCTGGTCGTGGTCCGCCGGGATCGTCTTCGGGCTGGCCATCTCGGTTGCGAGCACGGTGGTGCTGACCCGCGTCCTCTCGGACAACAACGACCTGCACATGCCGATCGGCCACATCTCCGTCGGCTGGCTGGTGGTTGAGGACCTCTTCACGGTCTTCGTCCTCGTCCTGCTCCCGGCCGTCTTCGGATCGGGCGACTCCACCCCCGCCGGCCTCCTGACGACGACGGGAGTGGCGGCCATCAAGATCGTGGTGCTCGGCATCTTCACGTTCGCCGTCGGGGGAAGGGTGCTGCCCCACATCCTGAAATGGATCGCGGACACGAGCTCGCGCGAGCTCTTCACCCCTGCGGTGCTGGCGATCGGCCTCGGTATCGCCGTCGGATCGGCCCTGATCTTCGACATCTCCATGGCGCTCGGCGCGTTCCTCGCCGGGATGGTCGTTGGCCGCTCCGACTTCAGCCTGCGCGCGGCGACCGAGGCCCTGCCCTTCCAGGACGCGTTCGCCGTGCCCTTCTTCGTCTCGGCGGGCATGCTCTTCAACTGGCACGCCCTGATCGCGTCGCCCCTGCTGGTGGTGGCCGCGCTCGCGGTCATCCTGGTCGGCAAGCCGCTCGCCGCCCTTGTTCTGGTGGTCCTCGTGCGCTACCCCCTGCGCGTGGCCCTCTCGGTCGCGCTCGTGCTGGCGCAGGTGGGCGAGGTCACGTTCATCCTCGGCACGATGGGACGGGAACTCGGGATACTCCTCGTGGAAGCCTCGAACATCCTGGTGACCGCCGCCATCATCTCGATCACCCTGAACCCCCTCCTGTACCGGGGCAGGGTCAGCATCGAGCGATGGATGGAGCGGCGCACACCGCGCCTGGCTCGGTGGATCCGGACCCACGCCGCCGGCGTCGCTGGGGAGAGCCCCGTGCCTCTCCCCGAGCCGTCGGGCCGGCTGCCCGCGATCGTCGTCGGCTACGGCTCCGTGGGCCAGACCGAGGTCCGGCTCCTCGGCGAGAACAACATCTACGTCACGGTCGTGGAGCTGAACGTGGGCACGGTGCAGGCCCTGCGGGCGGAGGGGGTCCGGGCGATCTACGGCGATGCCACGCGGATCGATACCCTGACGGAGGCCGGCGCCCTCGAGGCGAGCGTCCTGGTGCTCACCACGCCGAAGATCCACAGCTGCCACGAGATCGTCCGGTAGGTGGGGGCGCTCAACCCCGGGATCCGGGTGATCGCCCGGACCGAGTACCTGCAGGAGTGCGGAACCCTCTGCGACGCGGGAGCCGACCGCGTCATCTCGGACGAGGTCGAGGTGGCCCTCGCCGTCACCGAGTACATCCTGCAGCAGTTCGGCGCCACGCCCGACCAGATCGACGCGAGCACGTCCGCGTGCGGGACGCCCTCTCCTGCAGGACCGTGCCGACGGACGACGACGCCCGGTGAGCCGGGCGGTCACTGCACGGGCGCCGTCTCCGCGAACTCGGGGTGCTCGGCGAGGTAGGCCGCCTCCTTCGCGGCCATCTCCTCGGGGGTGAGCTCCGCCTTCATGC
The DNA here is from genome assembly GCA_964461885.1 of uncultured Methanospirillum sp. Lineage (GTDB taxonomy): Archaea > Halobacteriota > Methanomicrobia > Methanomicrobiales > Methanospirillaceae > UBA288. Next base: position 11,744 of record CAYWVY010000046.1, read on the forward strand.
AGATCGAGCGGTGGGAGACGAACCGGCCACACGTGAAGTGGCCGCAGTCGTCCTCGCGCCTGCAGGCGCCGTAGCTGCCCTGCTCGAGGTCGTGATAGACGAGCGGATGCCCGGCCCGTTCCGCCTCCTCCTTTGCCGACTTCCAGGTGTCTGCCATGTGCCCACGGGGGAGAGCCGTGGATATAAAGGTGCTGGAGAAGGGGGAGGCACTCAGCGCGTCCGCCCGCGGGCGAGCGAGGCGCCGATCCCGGCGAGGCAGAGGAGCATGAAGAGGGCGAACGCGACCCGGATGCTGCTCACGAACGCGGAGTAGTAGGGCGGCGTGATCTCGACGCGCCCGATCATGACGGAGAAGACCATCGTGGCGATCCCCATCGAGAGCATCTGGCCGATCAGGCGCATGGTCCCGTTCATGCCCGACGCCACGCCGTAGTACCGCCGGTCCACGGCGCTCATGATCGCGTTGGTGTTGGGAGACGAGAAGAGGCCGAACCCGAGGCCGAGTACGAACAGGCACGCGACGATGTACCAGAGCGGGGTCGTCTCGGTCAGCAGTGCGAGGAGGGCCAGGCCCACGGCCGTCAGGCCCATGCCGATCGAGGCCACGGTTCGGGCCTCCACCCGGTCCGAGAGGCGGCCGGCGTAGGGCGAGACGAGCATCTGGACGACGGCCTGGGCGATCAGAACGAACCCGGCGGCCTGGGGCGAGAACCCCTTGGTGTACTGGAGGTAGAGGCTGAGGAGGAAGGTCACGGCGAAGGTCGCGCTGTAGTTGATCAGGGCCGCGAGGTTCGAGAAGAGGAACGTCCGGCTCTGCCGGAAGAGGTCCATGTTCAGCACGGGCGACGTGGTCCGGAGCTCGTGCCGGACGAAGACTGCGAGGATCGCGAGCCCGGCGGCGATGAGGGCGCCCCCGACGACCTCCGGGAGCATGGAGAGGCCGACCATGACCCCCACGAGCCCGAGCGCGTAGAGGACCGAGCCCGCGAGATCGAACCGCTCCCCCCGGCACTCGGCCCACTCGCCCTTCAGTTTCAGGAGGACGAGCAGGATGACCGCGACCCCGATCGGGATGTTGATCCAGAAGATGGACCGCCACCCGAGGTGCTGGGTCAGCAGCCCGCCGAGGAGTGGGCCGACCATGAGCCCGAGGTAGACGGCCGTGATGTAGAGGCCGAGCGAACGCCCCCGCTCCTCTTTCGGGACCACCGAGGTCAGGATGGCGAGGGTTGTCCCGAAGATCATGGCGCTCCCGGTGCCCTGGACCATCCGGACCGCGATCATGGCGGCCGTGGTCGGGACCAGGGTCTGCGCCAGGGACGCGAGGGTGAAGACGGCGATCCCAAGGAGGAAGACCTTCTTCCGGCCGTGGATGTCGGCGAGCCGGCCGAAGGGGACGATGAAGAGGGCTGAAGCCAGGAGGTACGCGGTCGCGATCCAGGAGAGCATGACCGCGTCCATGTGGAACTCGGCCCCGATCACGGGGAGGGCGATGTTCACGGCCGAACCGTCGAACGGCGTGAGAAAGCCGGAGAGGAGCGCGATCCCGAGGACGATCCGCTTCTCGGAGCGGGTCGGAGGGGTCGGAGGGGAACGGCAGATGGTCGGGTCGCCGCCCGGCTCCGCGGCGCCGTCCCCGTTCGTCGCCCCCTGCCCCGCCCGCGACTGCACGAAGCTCGGGTACGTGGGGAACCGGTAAAAACGTGCCGTTTCCGGGCCGCGCCCGCCCCCCGCCGGGCCGGTCCATCGAGGTGCTTTTTTACCATTGCCATCCATCCATCTGTAATGGTGGGTGTGATCGAGGCCCGGGGCCTCACCAAGCACTATGGCGAGACGCTGGCGGTCGGCGACGTCTCACTCGAGGTGCCCGCGGGCGCGCTCTACGGGCTGCTCGGCCCGAACGGCTCGGGGAAGTCGACGACGATCCGGATGCTCTCGGGCCAGACCCGCCCCACGGCCGGGACGGCGACCGTGCTCGGCGTGGACGCCGCCACCGACCCGGTCGGGGTCCGGCGCCGGATCGGGATCATCCCCGAGCAGGAGACCCCGCCGTCGTTTCTGACAGCCGAGGAGTACCTGCGGTTCGTGGGCTCGGTCCGGGGCCTCGACGGGACGGACGAGGCCGCCTCCTGGTGGTTCGAGTTCCTGGACTTCAACGACAAGCGCGATGTCCTCTGCAAGGACCTCTCGCGCGGCACGCGGCAGAAGCTGATGTTCGCACAGGCTTTTCTCCACCGACCCCCGCTCGCCCTGATCGACGAGCCGCTCGTCAACTTCGACCCGATCGTCCAGCACCAGGTCAAGAAGTTCCTGGTCGACTACGTCCGGCAGGGGAACACCATCTTCCTCTCGACCCACATCCTCGAGGTGGCCGAGGAGATCTGCACGGGCTACGCGATCCTTCACCGGGGCCGCCTGCTCAACACGGGCACGCCCGACGATCTCCGGGAGACGGGCCGACACCTGCCCGAGGTCTTCCTCGGGCTGATCGGCCGGGATCCCGCCCATGCCTGACCTCTTCGTCGCGATGATGCGGGAGGAGTGGCGGGTCCACACCGAGCTCTTCGGCTCGGTCGGGTTCGCACTTTTCCCGGCCCTCGTCGGCGCGATGGCCTGCATGGGCACGGTCCTGGTCCCGGTGGTGAACGCGGCCCTGCCGGCCGGCGACCTCGCGACCATCGTCCACCTCCTCTTCCTCCTGGTCGGGGTCATGGTCGGCGGGTTCGGGCTCGCCGGGAACGAGGCCATGAACCGCCGCTTCGGCCAGGTCTCGTTCGTCGCGTACGCGGCCCGGACCCTGCCCCTCTCCGAGCGCCGGATCTTCGCCGTCTTCGTCGCGAAGGACACGGTCTACTACCTCCTGCTCTGGATCCTTCCCGTGATCGCCGGGGTCGCCGTCGCCTCGCCGTTCGCCGGGATCCCGCCCGCGACCGTACTCCGCCTCGCCCTGACCCTGCTCCTCGCCTTCCTCGTCGGGCTCGCGGCCCTCTTCCTCCTCAGCACAGTCTGGGGGCGGTCGAAGGCCGCGTTCACCGTGCTCGGAGCCGTCCTCGCTGCCGGCGCCGCCGCCGTCGTCTTCACGACCGGCGCACTGCCGCCGTTCCCGCCGCTCCTGCTCTACCGTTCGTTCTCCTGGCCCCATCTCGCCGTGACCCTCGCCGGGATCGGGGCCGCGCTCGCGGTCTCGCTCCTGCTCTTTCACCCCGTCTCGGCCGGCGGGGAGCGCCGCCACCCGGATCGGTTCTCCGGCCTCGCCCGCCGGCTCGACCGTCTTCCCCACCCGGCGCTCGCGGCGAAGGACCTCCTCGACCTCTGGCGGAGCGGCGGCGGGGTCGGCCAGATCCTCTTCGCGCTCTTCCTCCCGCTCGGCCTCTGCTGGTTCCTGCTCTCGCTCCTGGACCGGGTGCTGCCGCCGCACGGCGTCCTTTTACTCTTCGCCGTGCTCGCGGGTGTGCTCGGCTCGACGGTCTACACCTGGCTGACCGCGTTCGACGCCTTCGGGCCGTACGGCTGCCTGCCGGTCGGGGTCGGGACCCTGATCCGGTCCAAGCTCACCTCGTTCGGCCTGCTCCAGGCCGTGCCGGCCGGCGTCGTGCTCGCGGCGGCCCTCGCGACGGGCGGAGGCGCGGTCGCCCTGCCCGCGATCGGCCTCGCGCTCGGCCTCTCGGCCTGGGCGGTCGCGGTCACGGTCTACCTCACCGGGCTCTCGCCGAACGTGCTCGTTTACGACCCGAAGGTGCTCGCGGCCTACCTTGCCGGCGTCGGCGCGCCGGTCATCGGGCTTGTCGCGCTCGTCTTCGCCTCCCCCTGGTTTGGGCTCGCGGCTCTGCTCCTTGTCACGCCGGCCGCGCTCGTCGTCTCCGCCGGCGTCCGACGGTGGGAGGCCGCGGACGACGCGTTCTTCTGACGGGTAACGCCGTCGGCGAACCGGTCAAGAGCGGACGCCGCAGCCGTCGGCGAGCCGTGCGGCTCACGGGAAGGCTCGGGAAAAAGGGAATGTGCGTGAAAGGAGGGTAAGAAAGGGGGATGCGTGGGCCCGGACTTCAGAAGTCCATGCCGCCCATGCCGCCCATGCCGCCCATACCCGGGGGCATGCCGCCCATGCCGCCGCCCATCTCGCCACCCGGCGGGGCTGCCGACTTGGACGCGGCGATGACGTCGTCGATCCGGAGGATCATGACGGCCGCTTCAGCCGCGGACGAGATGGCCTGGGTCTTGACGCGCAGGGGCTCGATCACGCCGGCCGCCTGCATGTCGCCGGGATGGCCCGCGAAGACGTCGAGACCCGCGGTGTTCATGCCCTTCTCGTGGGCCGCGCGGAGCTCGACGAGCATGTCGATCGGGTCGAGGCCCGCGTTCTCGGCGAGCGTGCGCGGAATGATCTCGAGCGCCGTCGCGAAGGCCTCGATCGCGAGCTGGGCCCGGCCGCCGATCGATGCGGCGTAGTCCTTGAGCCGGAGGGAGAGCTCGGTCTCGGGCGAGCCGCCGCCCGCGACGAACTTGCCGTCCTCGATGACGACCGAGACGACCCGGATCGCGTCCTCGAGGGCACGGTTCAGCTCGTCGACCACGTGCTCGGTGCCGCCGCGCACGAGGATCGTGACCGCCTTCGGGTTCTTGCAGCCCGTGACGTAGGTCATCTCCTCGCCGGCGAGCTTCTTCTCCTCGACGGAGCCCGCGAAACCGAGCTCCTCGGCCGTGATCGCATCGATCGACGAGATGAGCGAGGCGCCCGTGGCGCGGGCGAGCTTCTCCATGTCCGACTTCTTGACGCGGCGCAGGGCGAAGACACCGGCCTTCGCGAGGTAGTGCTGGGCGATGTCGTCGATCCCCTTCTGGCAGAAGAGGACGGTTGCACCCGAGGAGACGATCTTATCGACGATCGAGCGGATCATCCGCTCCTCCTCGTCGAGGAAGGCCTGGAGCTGGTCGGGGCTCGTGATGTTGATCTCGGCGTCGACCTCGGTCTTCTTGAACTCCACCGGGGCGTTCAGGAGGAGGATCTTCGCGTCCGTGACCTTCTTCGGCATGGCCGGGTGGACCCGCTCCTTGTCAATCAGCACGCCCTCGATGATCTCCGAGTCGTGGATCGAGCCGCCGACCTTCTTCTCGACCTTGATGTTGTCCTTGTCGACCGACCCGTCGTCCTCGGCGACCATGCTGACCGCCTTCACGACGAGCTCGGTCAGCTTGTCCTTGGAGGCCTCGGCGCCCTTGCCCGTCATCGCCGTCTCGGCGATCTTCTTGAGGTTGCCGAGGTCGGTCTTCGTGATCGGGATCGCGATCTCCTGCAGGATCTCCTGGGCCTTCTCCGACGCGAGCCGGTACCCGGCCGCGATCACCGTGGGGTGGACGTCCTGGTCGAGGAGCTCCTCGGCGCGCTTCAGGAGTTCGCCCGCGATCACAACGGCCGTGGTGGTGCCGTCGCCGACTTCGTCGTCCTGCGTCTTGGCGACCTCGACCATCATCTTGGCCGCCGGGTGCTCGATGTCCATCTCTTTCAGGATCGTGACGCCGTCGTTCGTGATCACGACGTCGCCGATCGTGTCGACGAGCATCTTGTCCATGCCCTTCGGGCCGAGTGTGGTTCTGACTGCGTTCGCAACGGCCTTCGCCGCCGCGATGTTGTTGCCCTGCGCGTCCCGTCCGCGGGTGCGCGAGGACCCTTCCCTGAGGATGAATATCGGCTGTCCGGTAAGCTGTTGCGACAAGAGTATCACCTGATGTGTCGATAATTTTGGTTTGT
>CAYWVY010000047.1:0-16954 GCA_964461885.1 uncultured Methanospirillum sp.
CCAGCGAGGCCTGCTGGATTCCGTATACGACCATGACGCCGGGGACGAAGACTCCAGCGAGAAGATCGGGGCCCGCCCCTGCGCGTCCTCCTCAAGGCGGAAGTATGCCTGCCGCGAACCCGGTGGCCAGGAACATGGAGAGCGGGTCGATCAGGACCCCCGCCCACATACCGGGGACGCTGCAGAGCGCCCCCACCGCGATCCCGGTCCACTGCCGCCGCTCGAGAGTCCGTCGGGGCGCCGGGCCGACGGAGCGGGAGGCGAGGAGGAGGCGGAAGGCCGCGCTCACCGCGTGAAGGGCGTACCCCTCCGGCCGCCGGGAGCGCCTGGGCGGATCACTCGGGGAGGGCGAAGCCTGCCTCAACCGTCCGCAGGAGCTCCCCCGTGAGGGGATGCTCCCCGGAGACGGGTGTCGCGGCGACGGCGTCCTTGAGCAGGGCGTCGATTCGGCGTTCACCGAGCGCGGCGGGGTCGATCGGGATGCGAAGATCGTACTGATCGTCGTCAGACCGGATCAGGAGCAGGAGGGTGGGGTCCCCGTTCCAGACGGCGAGGACGATCGTGGCGTCCCCAGGCCCGACCGAGTCCGGGGGAAAGGTGAGGGGAACGAGGATCTCGCCCTTCTCCAGGTAGATCGTGCCGTGACACTGAGGGCAGGTCGTCCGATACGTTGCACGGCCCATCCACGGCCACGTGTACGTGCAGTGGGGGCACCTGAGCAGTTTGGGCACGATGGATCTTACCTATGTGTGTAACCGGATAAAATGAGGGGGTTGGGGGTTCAGGGGGCCTCGAGCCGAACCCCGGCATCGTCCTGCCGCCCGCACGCTTCCCGACGGCGTTCCTCGTTTCGCAGGGTGGCCGTATACTCGCTCAGGTCCTCCTGCCTGAGGGAGAGCGGGGCCCGTTCCAGGCCCGCATGCATCATCCGCTCGAAGGCCCCCCTCGGCATAGAGAGGACGAAGACGAACGGGATCGTCCCATGCGATATCCCGAAGGTGTAGCACCTCCTGGACGGGTCGAACGTCGCGGTCCCGACCCGGCCCCGGGCGGCTGAGACGACGGGTACCTCCTTTCCGTCCCGGAGCGACCGCGCGCCGTCCACCCGGTACAGCCCGTCTATCCCGGGCAGGTCCGTCACCCGGAGGGTGATGACGTTCATCGCCCGGACGGCATGACCGACCCGACGAAATGGGTTGGAGCGGGGATCTGCACGCATCATGCGAACTCCAGGAGGAGGGAACGCGCTGCCCGGGCCGAGAGGTAGGCGGCGAGCCCGATCAGGCCGAGCCCGGCGAAAACCACGACGGCCGTCAGGACCGGGACAAAGAGCCCGACCACCTCACTGCCCCCGTGGGAGAAGGCCCCGGGGGATCGGGAGGATGGCGTGCGCGGCGCAGTCCAGGATCACGCCGGGCCTCCTTCTCCGTACCATTTGATCGGCGTCACGTTCGACCCGGACTGGTCGAAGACGACCTGAGCCTGCGCGAACCTCTTGCAGGCGTCCTTGATCGCCTTCGAGCGGTTCGCGGCCTTTCCCGTGTAGGAGAAGCCGCACTCCCCGCTGTCCGCGCGCCCGACGTACCACCCGGTCCCGTCCACTCTGGCCTCGTAGCGGTGACCCGCGAGGCTGAACGAGCCGAGGAGGGCGGGATCCCGGGTCACGACGCGAACACCTCCCGGGGAATGCCTCTCCCAAGGATCGGTCCACCAGCACCGATACGCCTCCAGGCCCGGTGGCCCGCCCCCGTGAAGCGTGCATCGGGATTGAACGTTGTTTGGGCTGTCATTGCTTGTCCCCTGTTTACATACATACGTAGGTCTGTAACCACATAATGATTGGGTCGGAACAGGGACAACGAGCGCTATGAGAGGACCTGGTCACCACCGCCGGGAGCGATCGGCCCGGCCGATCCCGGGGGGTACGGGTGCCTCGACCCGTCGCGCCCTCCTCGTGAGAAGATCATTTATAGCTCCGGGGCAGATGTCGCGGGAGGAAGAAGCACCCTGGGCATCGTGTTGAAACGCGCGTACGAGCCCGCCTTGGCGGAGAACGGATACCGGATCCTCGTCGAGCAGCTCTGGCCGCGCGGGCTCTCGAAAGACCGGGCGCACATGGACTGCTGGCTGAAGGACGCCGGCGCGAGCGCGGAACTCCGGCGTTGGTTTGGCCACGACCCCGCGAAGTGGGCGGGGTTCCGCCGGTGGTACATCGACGAGGATCCGCGGACGGCCCGGCGTGCTCAAAGAGATCGACGACGTGTTCCAGGCCTACAACACCGTCACGTTCCTCTTCGCCGCACGCGACGCCGAGCACGACAAGGCCGTCGCCCTGAAGGAGTTCCTCGAATCGGGCGCGTGATCCGCGATGGACCCGGGCCGGGTGACGGCGAGGCCCGGGGAAGAACGTCTATCTGGTCCTGCGACAAGTCGTGTGCATGACTGCACCTCACCAGAAGCGCTCCATCGGCCCCCAGACCACGGTCGGCGTCCACCCGGTGCTCGTCGTCGGGTGTTACGCCCCCGACGGCCGGCCGAACGCGATGACTGTCGCGTGGGGCGGGATCTGCTCCTCGAAGCCGCCCGCGGTCGTGGTCGCGGTCCGGCCCGAGCGGTACACCCACCAGGGAATCACGGCCCGGAAGGCGTTCACGGTCTCGGTCCCGTCCGACCGCCACGCGGCTGAGGCCGACCTCTTCGGCATCGGCTCGGGGCGCGACCTCGACAAGTTCGCGGCAACAGGCCTCACACCGGTCAGGGCCGAGCACGTCGATGCGCCGTACGTGGGCGAGTTCCCGCTCGTGCTCGAGTGCCGGCTCATCGAGACCGTCGAGCTCGGCGCCCACACTCTGTTCATCGGCGAGATCGTGGACGCGAAGGTCGATGAGGACTGCTTTGGTGAGGACGGCAAGCCGGATCTCGAGCGGCTCCGGCCGTTCCTGTACGACACGTTTGGCTTCGGGTACCACGCCGTCGGGGACCGGGTCGGCACCGCTTTCTCGGCGGGCCGCCGGTTCCTGCCGCGCTGAAAGCCTACCCGATCGTTCGGACGATCCGCTCCCGGTCGACCCGGCCCGTCAAGCGGTAGAGGAGGAGGAGCACCACGGCCATCGCAAGCACGGCCCCTCCCTCCGCCTCCGGCGACGGCACCTCGCCCGCGACGACCTGGCCGATCGAGAGCAGGGCGATCAGGCCCATCACGAGCCCGAGGTTCAGGATCTGGTTCTCGCGCAGGCCGAGCACGAGCTGGACGAGACCGAGCACGCCGACCCCGACGGCCGTCACGAGCGGCACGAGCACGAAGAGATGGACCGCGAGCCCCGCCGAGAGCGGCACGGGAATGCCTGCGGCCATCGCCCCCGCGACGAACGCGCCGCCCGTGCAAACGATCGCGATGAGCGTCGCCGCCCCCGCGCACCCGAGGACCTTGCCGGCCCAGAGCGCCGGCAGCGTGAGCGGCGACGCGAGCACGGTCTCGATCGTCCCGTCCTGCTTCTCGCGGAGGAAGGCCTGCTGGGCAAAGAGATACCCGAGAAAGACGCCGAGGACCGGGGCCTGGAGGTAAACGCCCCCCATCCCGGCGCCGGTCACGATCGCCGTGAAGACCGGCATCCCGCCCACGATCAAACCGACGAGCGTGCCGGCCCCGATCACCGAGCGGGCGCGGGCGAGCGCGAGGAGCTCGCGCCGGGCAACGATCAGGACCGGGTTCACGCCTCCGCCCTCCCCATGGCCTGGAGGTAGACCTGCTCGAGCGAACGGGTCCGGTACCGCGCCTCCTCGACGGCGATGCCGGCCTCGACGAGAGCCCGGAGCAGCGTGGACGGCGCGAGCCCTGGCGGAAGCGAGAGCACGAGCTCGTCCTCCTCCCACGCGAGATCTGCGGCGCCGGCAGCCTCGAGCACGGTCACGGCGCGCGCCCGGTCCGCAACGGCCGCGAGCCGTATCCCGTAGCGCCGCGGGCCGGTCCCGCGCCGGAGCGCCTCGACCTCGCCAAGGGCGGCGAGCCGGCCCCGGTCCAGGATCGCGACGCGGTGGCAGATCCGCTCGACCTCGTCGAGGTGGTGGGAGTTGATCAGCACGGCCGCGCCCGACTCCGAGGCGAGTTTGGTGATCAGGTCGCGGATCTCGGCCTGGGCGGCCGGGTCGAGGCCCGAGGACGGCTCGTCCAGGAAGAGCACCTCGGGGTCGTGCAGGGTCGCCCGGACGAGCCCGAGCCGCCGCTTCATCCCGGTCGAGAAGGTCCCGACCCGTTCGTCGGCCCGTTCGAGGAGGCCGGCCCGGGCGAGCCGGTCGTCGATCGTCTCCCGGCCGACGCCGTGGAGCGCGCCGAAGAAGGCGAGGTTCTCCCGCGCCGTGAGCCGGTCGGCCGTCCCCGACTGCTCAAGCAGCACCCCGACGCGCCGGCGAAGGTCGGGCCGGTCGGCGAGCGGCGCGCCGAATACCAGCGCCTCGCCCGCGCCGGGGCGGAGGAGCCCGAGGAAGAGGCGCATGGTCGTGGTCTTGCCCGCGCCGTTCGGGCCGAGCAGGCCGAAGACCTGGCCGGCCCCGACCGAGAACGAGACGTCCTCGAGCACCTGCCGCGTGCCGAACGCCTTGGCCAGCCCACGTGCCTCGATCAGTGGCATCTCGATCACTATCGACCCCCGGCCGGAAAAACCCGACACAGCGGGGGATAGCCTCATCCCCGTGCCCGATCCACCTCTCGTACCCGTCCGCCATGGTCATGCACAACCTGAACCCGACCCTCGTCGCCCGGTATTTCTTCTTCGAGTGCCCGCGCTTCCTCGGCCTCTCCTCATTGCCGCTCGGGACGCGGCAGGTCGGGCGTTTGCCGACCGGGCGGCAGCGGCCGAGCGTGGCCGCACAGTTCCTGGTCGACCAGGGCGAGCGCTGGGAGGAGGAGGTCGTGCGGACCCGCCTCGCCGGCCCGGTCCGCATGAAGGCCCCACCTGACATGCCCCGGCCCGGGAAGTACCGGCTCTCCCCCATGGAGACCGCGACCCTGCTCGGGACGGCCGCGCCGGGTGACTCCCTCTTCCAGGCCACGCTCGCCGCCCCGCGCGGCCTCCTCGACCCCTGGGGGATCGACCCCGGGCTCTATCGGTTCAGGGACTGCATCCCCGACCTGCTCATGGTCGGCGACGACCGCATCCGGGTCGTGGACGTCAAGTCAAGCGACCTGCTCCGCGGCAGCCACCGGGTCCAGGTCGCGCTCTACGCCCAGGTCCTCGACCGGGCCTGCCGTGACCTCGGGCTCGACCGGCGGGCCGACCTCGAGCGTGGCGGGGTCTGGCTTCACGGCCAGGACGAGCCCGAGTGGTTCGCGCTCGAGCCGGGTTTCCGCGTGCTCCGCGACTTCTTCGCAGACGACCTCGGCCCCCTGCTCGTTACGGACCCGGCCGAGCTCGACTGGCACCTGCACTACCGCTGCGAGTGGTGCCCGTTCTACCACGACTGCCGTGCGGAGGCCGAGGCGACCGATTCGGTCTCGCTCCTCCCGTACCTCTCGGTCCACGCGCGGCGGTACCTGCGGGCCGCCCCGTGGGAGGGTGGCACCCCGGTCGAGACCCTCGGCGACCTCGGGCGCCTCCTCGAGCGGCCCGACGCGGCCGCGATCTTCGGACTCGCCGGCTCGCTCCGTCACCAGGAGGCGGCCTACGACCGCGCCCTCGCGTCTTTGCGGACGGAAGAACCGGTCTCACACGAAGCGGTCTCGATCGCGTTCCCGAAAGGCGAGCAGGTCCGGCTCGTGCTGACCCTGCAGGAGGACCCGGTCTCGGGCGCCATCTACGCGGCCGGCTGGGACCGGTTCGGGGGCGAGGCCGTCTTCGGCTCGCCCACCGAGACGCGCCCCTTTGTGGCCCGCCGGGAGAAGGACTGCCCCGAAACCGTGGCCGCATTCCTCACGGGGCTCCACGACCTGCTCCGGGCCGTCCACGACCACAACGCGGCCCGCGAGTGGCGCGACCAGGTGTCGGTCCAGACCTACGTCTACGACCGGTACGAGCTCGATCTCCTCGGCCGCCTCCTCCACGAGGCCGTGGGCGATCCCGCCCTCGCGCGGATGGCCCTGTCCCTGCTCTTCCACTACCAGGACCCCGGGCTCGTCGACGCCGGCCGCCACCCCGCGGGCGAGGTCCTCTTCCCCGTGATCGTCCTGACCGGAGTGCTCCAGCGCATGATTGCCCTCCCGGTCCCGATCGCCTACGGTTTGCCCGAGGTCGGCGAGGCACTCGGCTGTCCGTTCGTCTGCCGCCGCGACCCGGCGTACTGGTTCGACCTCTCGAACCGGCTCAAGAGCGACCGGATCCTCCAGACCTGGCACGAGCAGCGCCCCGAGCTCGCCGACGGCGTGGAGACCGAGGTCGCTCGGCGCGTCCGGGCCGCGTCGGCCGTCGTGGTCGGCTGTCGCCGGGCGCTCGCGGGCCGGGGCCTCTTCGCCTGGCCGCCGAAGTTCCGCTTCCCGGGGGCGTTCGCGCTCGTGGCCCCGGAGCTCTCGCGCCTGGCCTTCATCGTCCGGTACGAGGCCTACCTCGGCGCCCTCGAGCTGCGCGAGCGGCGCGCGGGGGACTTCGGGGGACGGGTCGCGGACGGCGTCTCGGTCCCGCTCGTCTACCGCGGGGGCGACCGCTGGGAGCTCGAGACCCCCGTGGACCGGTTCCGGATCGAGCGCGAGCACCACCTCGACCACGACTCCTCGGTCTCGCTCCTGGTCCGGGCCGGCGAGGAGGGCGAGCGCCGCCAGCAGGCCCACGACGACCTCCGCCTCCGGAGCCCGAAGGCCCGGGCGCCCGAGGGGACGTGGTACGTCAGCCTCTTCCCGGCGGGCGAGCGGGGGGACCAGCTGACCGCGCTCGACCTCCGGCTCCGGCCCCGCCCGGACCCGTTCCCGTTCGAGGTCGGCGACCGGGCCGTGGTCCACCCGGTCGCGAAGGACTACACCTCGGACCAGGTCCTCGAGCGGCTGGCCGCGATCGACGACGAGCCCGACCCGGCCCTGCTCCGCCTTCTCCGCGACCCGGCGGGGTTTGCCGAACCGGTCACGGAGGCTTCGGGCGTCGCGGCCGACGCGCGGGCCCGGGCCGTGGCGAGCGGCATGACGCCGAGCCAGCAGGGGGCCTTCGAGCAGGTCCTCGGCTCGCGCCTGAGCCTGGTCTGGGGCCCGCCCGGCACGGGGAAGACCGCGTTCGTGGCAAAGGCCCTGCTCGCGCTCGGCCGGGCCCGGGCCGCGACCGGCCAGCGAACGCGGGTCGCGGTCTCGGCCCTGACCAACGCGGCGATCGAAAACGTCCTCGGCGCAGTCGCGAGCGAGCACGAGCGGCAGGGGCCCGGCGACGACCTCGTGCTCGCCAAGCTTGGGGACTGGCGGGGCCATGCCCCCAGAAATCCCCGGGTGAAGGTCTGGAAGGTCCCCCAGGTCTCGCCGGCGCGCCTGGCCGAACGCGCGATCGCCGTGGTCGGGGGAACCGGGTACCGGCTCGACCGGCTCGCCCGCCAGGCAAGCGCGGACGGCACGCGCTTCGACCTCGTCGTGATCGACGAGGCCTCGCAGATCCGGGCGACCGAGCTGGCCCTCGCACTCACGCTCCTCGCCCCCGGGGGCCGGCTGGTGCTGGTCGGCGACGACCTCCAGCTCCCCCCGATCACCAAGGGCGAGTACCCGCCTCCCGGGGACGGGCGACCCGGGCTCGAGGCCTCGATCTTCGCCTACCTCCGCGCCCGCGACGAAGTCGGGTTCACGCGGGCCCTGGTCGAGAACTGGCGCATGAACGCAACCCTCTCCCGGTTCCCGGCGGCCACTATCTATCCCCCGACCTACGCCCCCGCGACTCCTGCGGTCGCGGAACGGGCCATCACGCTCGTCCCGCCGCTCGGGGACACCGCCAACGGCGACCACTTCGACCTGCTCGCGTTCCTGCTCGCGCCCGAGTACCCGCTCGCGGTCGTGGTCTTCGAGGACGTCCGGGCCACGGTCGAGAACCGGCCCGAGGCCGAGCTCGTGGCCCTGCTCGCCATCCTCCTGCGTGGCCGGCTCGCGAACCCGGCGACGGGCCGGCCGTACGCGCCGACGGACGAGGGCGACCGCGCCTTCTGGCGGGACGGGGTTGGGATCGTCTGCCCGCACCACGCCCAGATCCACGCGATCCGGCAGCTCCTCGGCCAGATGCACGAACGCGACTGGATCCCGTTCGTGGACACAGTCGACAAGATGCAGGGCCAGCAGAGCGAGGCCGTGCTCGTCTCGTACGGGGTCAGCGACGTCGAGACGGCGCTCTCGGAGGCCCGGTTCATCTACTCGCTCAACCGGCTGAACGTCGCGGTCACCCGCGGGCGGGCGAAGTGCGTGGTCTGCCTGCCCCGGCCGCTCCTGAAGGCCTCCCCGGCCGTGCTCGAGGATGAGGAGGCGCTCGCCGGGCTCTCGCACATGCTCGCGCTCGTCGAGTTCGTGAAGGACAACGGCGAGGAGCGTGCCTTCACCTGGACCGACGGAGGCGGCGCGGCCGCCCGCGTCACGGTCATCCGGGCACGGGTCGAGCCCGGAACGGACGGTGACGGACGGCCCTGACACGGGCCGTTTCGAGAGAAAGAGGTCGGGGCGGCTCCGGGGAGCGCGGCGTTCAGGAGCTCGCGCTCGCCTTCAGCCCGATGATACCGGCCACGATCAGGGCGAGGCAGAAGAGGCGGGCGAGGTCGCGCGGCTCGCCGAGGAAGAGGATCCCGACGAGGACCGTACCGACCGCGCCGATCCCGGTCCAGACCGCGTAGGCCGTCCCGATCGGCAGGTCCCGCAGGGCCACCGAGAGGAACCAGAACGAAGCGATCATCGCGGCGATGGTCACGGCCGACTCGAGCGGCCGGGTAAAGCCCTCGGTGGACTTCAGGAGGACGGCCCACACGACCTCGAAAGCGCCGGCGATCGCGAGATAGGTCCAGGACATGGCAGACCAGTCGGCGGGAGAGGAGATAGAGGAACCGGCGAAAAGCCCGTCGCGGGTGTGCGCCCCCGGACCCCGTCCGGCCACCCAAAGTATTGTAATAACCTGTGATTCAATCGGGACACATGGACATAGTCGGAGACCTGATGAGTCAGGTCGGAACAGGCGAGGACCTGGCCGCTCTGAGTTCGACGGTGGGCGGAGATGAGAAGAGTGTTCAATCGGCCCTGAGTCTTGCTCTCCCCATGCTGATGGGGTCCATGGCGAAGACCGCGTCGAAGCCCGGAGGCGCCGACCTGATGACCTCGATAATCGGACAGGCAGGAGGTGGCGTCGTGGCGGACAGCATGCCCGCCTATCTCGCATCCTCCGCATCGACAGGCGGCACGGACATCGTGAGCGGACTTCTCGGCGGGCAGATGGGCGCCATCCAGAACACCATCGCCCAGAAGACGGGCCTTCCCCCCGCAGTCGTCGGAACGCTCCTGGCCGTCGTGACTCCCAAGCTCCTCGGCGCCGTGAAGAAGAGGTTCACGGATACGAAGATGGAACCGGCCGGTCTTCCCGCCCTGCTGGGGGACCAGGCCACAACGGCCATGCAGCCCTCGCCCGATGCCGCGGCCCTCGCCGGTGAGTTCCTTGAAACCGGGCAGGAGACCCCCGGCATCCTGGGTTCGATCAGGAATATCCTCGGGATGTGATCGGAGAGCCGGCCCGATCGTGGCGTCCGTCTCGCTCCGGGCCGGCCCGAACCCCGGACCGGATCGCGTTCGCGAAGAGCGGCGCCTGAACGCCGGGCACCGGCGGACCCCTGCCTGCCGCATGGCGCCCCGACCCGGAGTCGGCCGGCGCACCTCTCCTGTCCTTTCGGGTCCGTGCCGAAAGATTTATTGCATCAGGAACGTATCTGTGATAATCGCGCGTGGAGCGACAGACCCTCTTTGACGGCCTCGGGCCGGGCGCCATGCCAATCCTCCGCGCGGGAATGACCCCACTACCACCGCTTCTGAGCGAAGCGGCCGGGAGGATAGCATGTACCACACCACAGTCCCTCAAAGGCGCACCCGTGCCCTGGCGCCCGTGGCAGTCCTGCTGCTGGCGCTCTGCCTGCTCGCCGCCGGCGTGCAGGCCGTGACCGTTCCCCTGAATACGACCGCGACCCCCGCCGCACGCGCACTCGCGCCGTACCCGGGCAGCCATACCGTGCCGGGCTTTGTCCAGGCCGAGGACTTCGATGCCGGCGGCGAGGGCGTCGCGTACCACGACGTCGAGCCCGCGAACCTCGGCGGCGCGTACCGGCCTGCCGAGGGTGTCGACATCGAGAAAGGCGCGTACATCACTGACGTCGGCTGGATCCGGAGCGGCGAGTGGCTCACCTACACCATGAGCGCGACCGAGCCGCAGCCCGTCTACCTCCTGCTCCTGGCGGCGAACCCGGACGCGACCACCAAGCCGGTCACCTTCTCGCTGAACGGGACGGTCGCCGGGACGATCGATGTCCACCCGACCGGCGGCTTCGACCAGTACGACGGCCATTTCACAACGCCCTTCACGTTCCCTGCGGGCGAGACCGTGGTCCGGCTCTCGTTCGACGGGGTCTCGCGGATCAACCTCGACACCGTCAGCCTCGAGTCGCCGGGCCCGACGCCTCCTCCGACGCCCGCCCCGGAGGTTCTCGTCGATACGCCCGGTCTCCACACCCTCGATCGTGACATCACGACCGACTGGATCGGCGTCAGGATCAACAGCTCCGACGTCGTCTTCGACGGCATGGGCCACACCATCGAGGGCACGAGCAGCAACACGACGGGCGTCCACGCCTCCGGGACCAGCAGCCTCTGGTCGTCCGGGATCCTCACGAACGTCACCATCCGGAACCTCACGGTCCGTTCCTGCGGCACGGGTATCGGCATCGGCGGCGTCGAGGGCTCCGTGGTCGAGGACGTCGTCTCCGAGCGGAACGTCGTCGGGCTCGACATCCACGGGTCCACGGACAGCCCGAGCGATCATCTCGTCCGTGACTCCGCCTTCCGCGACAACAGCGGCGTCGGGATCTCCCTTGGCTACCCTGCCCAGGGAGTCGCGATCGAGCGGTGCTCGATCACCGGCAACGGCGAGGGGGTCAACGCCGACCTCTTCAGGTCCAGCGACGGCATGGAAAACCAGATAGTCGACTCGACCGTCTCCGGCAACACGGCAAACGGCATCTCGCTCAAGGAGACCCGCCTCGAGATCCGGAACTGCACCGTCGCCGAGAACGGCAACGACGGCATCTACGTCGAGCACGGCGGCGCCGAGGTCGTCGGGTGCCACATCGAGAGGAACGCCGGCATCGGCATAGAGTCCTCGGACCGCGGCAACTCCGACATCCGCGGGAACTGGATCACCGGGAACGGCCAGGGGGTCGTCGTCGGCGGCGACTGGTCGTCCTCGGTCAGGAACAACTACATGAACAACACCGACAACGGCTACTTCGGCGCGTCCACGGCCGGGCTGCTGAACTACGAGAAGGCGGCCGGTCGGAACATCATGGGCGGCCCGTACCTCGGCGGCAACTTCTGGGCGAACCCGAACGGCACGGGCTTCTCTCAGACCCACCCGGACGCTGACGGCGACGGCATCTGCGACGAGCCCTACCGCATCAGCGAGGACGCGACCGACGGCCTCCCGCTCGCGCCGTGGAACGGCACGCCCGGCATCGTACCGACACCGTACAAATCGCATCCGGTCCCCGGCCGGATCGAGGCCGAGGACTACGACCTCGGCGGCGAGACCATCGCGTACCACGACACCACGCCCGGCAACAGCGGCGGCGCGTACCGCCACGACGACGTCGACATCGAGACCGCGAACGGCATCACCAACGTCGGCTGGATCCGGAACGGCGAGTGGCTCCTCTACACCCTGAACGTCCCGACGGCCGGGTTCTACCAGATGAGCGCCCGCGTCGCGAGCCCGAACGAGGGCCGGACGGCGACGATTTCGGTCAACGCGCAGCCGATGTACGGCATTCGCTTCACGAACACCGGGTCCTTCGAGAGGTACACAACGGCCGTCGGGGATGACGTCTACCTGCCGGCCGGGAACACCACCGTCAGGCTGACCTTCCAGGGCGACGGCGTGAACCTCGACTGGATCGGCTTCGTACCGCAGCCGGAGACGCACGGAGCGTTCGATCTCCCCGGCACCATCCAGGCCGAGGACTACGAACCGGGCGGGTACGTCGACACCACGCCGGGCAACTCCGGCGGCGCGTACCGCACTGACGACGTGGACATCGAGACGGCCGGCGGGATCACGAACATCGGCTGGATCCGCACGGGCGAGTTCCTGACCTACGAGGTGTACGTCGGGGACGCCGGGACCTTCCAGATGAGCGCCCGCGTCGCGAGCCCGAACAGCGGGCGGACGATCACGGTCTCGGCCTTCGGCGAGACGCTCGCGACGATCGCGGTGCCGAAGACCGGGTCGTTCTCGACGTATAGGACGGTCACGGTCCCCGTCACCCTGTCGTCGGGATACCACCCCCTGAAGCTGACCTTCCAGGGCGACGGCCAGAACCTCGACTGGATCGCGTTCGCGAAGAGCGGCGCTCCGACGCCGACCCCGACGCCCACGCCCTCGATCGCGACACCCACACCGACGCCGGTGGCGGGCGCGGGCTCGTTCACGGCCACGCCGCTCTCGGCGGCGAAGGGCAGCGCGGTGAAGTTCACGCTCGTCCCGACGAGCGGGAAGACGGTGAAGGCGGCCTGGTGGAGCTTCGACGCCCCTGCGCACCTGAACACCTGGAATTCGTGGGCGACGAGCCCGACGTTCTTCTACCCGGCGGCCGGGACGTTCTCGCCGCTCGTGAAGATAACGTACGCGGACGGCTCGAGCGAGACGGTCCAGCGGACGAACTACATCCGGGCGACCTGAAACCTGCTCCCCCCTCTTTTTCGGCCGTGTCTCTGCCGGGCGCGGCGACGTACGGCCGCGGCCACAGAGTGCGCGGACGCCTGCAGAAACACCGTTCAACGATCGCTCACGAGGTTCGTCGCCCCGCCCGCGGACCTCAGCGCGATGAGGACGAACGACCCGATGCATCCGAACAGCCGGCCGGGAGCAGAACACGGGCGGCAATCAAAGGACAGAAGCCGTCCCGCGATGAACCGGTACGGTGAAGGTGACGATGATGAGAGATGACACCCCCGGCAACCGCGCATGGTTCCAGGACTGGGCGAACGAATACGACTCGACGCTCGGAAAGGTCTCGAGGCATCAGATCATGCTCGACCTGGCCGTGGAGGTCTCGGGAGTGGCACACGGCGATGAGGTCCTGGATATCGGGTGCGGCACCGGCCTGCTGTCCCTCAAGTTCCTTGCCGCTGCGGACTGCACGATCACGGCCATCGACACCTCGACCGAGATGCTCGCGCTCTTCCGGGAGAAGGTCGAGCGGTACGGGCTGGCCGAACGAGTCCAGTGTCGGCAGGCGTCGGCGGAGGAGATGAAGTTCGGTCCCGGCCGGTTCGACATCGTCGCGGCGACGGTCTCGCTCCACCACGTCAAGGAGAAGGCGCCGGTCGTCGGTTCGATCCGCGACTCGCTGAAGGACGGCGGACGGTTCGTGCTCGGGGAGATCGATCTCGACACCATGGGGAATTTGGACGACCCCGTGCGCCTGTCGCGGATCCTGGAATACATCTCAGGCGAACTGGTGCTCGCAATGCGGGAAGGGGGCACCCAGGCGTTCGAACGGATGTACGACAACGGGAAGAAGCACATCCTGAATGACGGCGAGTACTGCGTCGCGATGCGCCGGTGGGAGGAGCTCTGCCGTGATGCCGGGTTCCGGGACGTAGCCGTGCACCCGGTGCCAGGCTACGACCGGTTCAAGGTGCTTGTGGCGACGAAGTAGCACCGCCGCCTCCGCGGCCCGGTGCTGGACCGGGCCTGCCTTCGCTCTGCCGCGGTGACGGCCGGTTTTCTCCGACGACTGCCCGGGGATTGCCGGCCCACGTCGACGGTGGTCCGGTCACCCACCCCGTTTCGCCTTCTTCGCCGCGAGCCGCTCGACCGCGCCCATGTCCACGTCGCCGCAGACCTCGAGCCGGCCGGCCGTGACGGCCGCGTCCACGAAGCCCTTCCCGACCGGAGTCCGGACAAGGAGCGTCGTGCAGCCCGAGGCCGCGCCCACGGCCCCCGCCGAGACGTCCGCGGACGGTGCCGCGAGGTCCGTGCACGTGGCGCACCCGGGCCGGATGCAGTCCTCGAGCTCCTTCAGGGGCAGCTCGAGCGCGTTGCCGTCCGCGAGCATCACCTCGAGCTTCCCCTTCACGTCGAGCCGGCGGATCTGCCAGGGCTCGATCCCGTGCTCGCCCCGGAGCTTCCCCTCCACCAGGCGCTCGTAGTCGAACGACTCCGTGCAGAAGAGCCCGATCACCAGCCGGATCGCGTTCGTGTACGGCACGAGCAGGTCGTTCTCCGAGGCCCGCATCCGGGCGATCGCCTGGACCACGCAGGGCAGGCCGATGATCGCGATCCGCCGGTACTTCCGCTCGATCACGGCTACCTTCAGGGCCGAGAGGAGCGGGACCCACCAGCTGTACCGCGAGCCGGCGGTCGTGACCAGCGTCTCTCCGCTCGTCACGAGCGTCGAGATCGGCTTGTGGGTCCACCGGTCCTCGCTCACGGTCACGACCGCGTCCACGAGCCCCGCGTTCAGCGCGTGCTCGAGGATCGCCGTGACCGCGCCGCCGCTCTGCCGGCCGGCGACCTCGAACGCGGCCTTCGCCGAGAGCCGCTCGAGGCACGACCCGATGCCCGGCGCGGGGGCCGGGCCAGCCCGCGGGCAGACGTCGTAGCAGGCGCCGCAGGGGACGCTGTCGGTCTCGGCCTTACAGTAGCCGGTGTTCTCCGGCGCCGCGGTGCCTCCCCCGATCCGTATCGCGTCGGCCGGGCAGACGGCCGCACAGGCGCCACAGCCCGAGCAGGTGCCGCGGTCCCAGACCGCGGCCTTCAGGTCCTGGTAACTCCTCAGGGTCATCTCACTCCCAGCAGTACTTGTTCGCGAACGGCCGGGCCGAGGCCGGCACGACCCGCGTGTAGTCGTCGTCGAGCAGGGGGGCCACGTCGACCCCGAAGTGTGCCCCGTAGGCCTCGACAAGGGGCCGTACCCGGGCCCGCGCCTCCGCGTCGAGCGGCACGGCCGTCGCGCCCACGCCGAGGTACGCCGGGTTGATTGCCCCCCGCAGCACGATCTCGCCGCCGTGGATCCCCGAGCCGAGCCCGCGCTCGGCCACCGCCGGGCCGCCGTGCCGGGCGAGCACGAGCACGGTCCCGCCGGCCATGTACTCGCCGAGGAACGCCCGGGCGTACTCGCCGACCACCAGCACCGGCCTTTTTTCGAGGTACTGCTTCATGTGGATCCCGCCGCGGTACCCGATGGCATCGCGGACGAAGATCCTCCCGCCGCGCATGGAGTGGCCGACCGCGTCGCCGGCCGACCCGTGGACCACGATCTCGCCCGAGTCCATCGTGTTCCCCGGCGCGTGCTCGGCGTTGCCGAAGACCTCGACTCGCGGGCCCGACATGAACATCCCGAGGTCGCCGCCCGGCACGCCGTGGACCTCGATCGCCACGTCCCCGCGCACGCCGTTCGCGATGAAGCGCTGGCCGAGCACGTTCTCGAGGACGATGTGCTTTGCCCCGTCCGCGACCGCGGCCCGGATCAGCCTGTTGAGCGGCGTGTAGTGCATTCCCGCCGCGTCGATCACGAGCGTCTCCATGCTCAGGCCCCCACCGACTTGACGTCGAGCACGTCCATCAGCGCCTGGTCGATCATGTACGACCGGAGCCGGTCGCGGTTGCCGCGCAGGCTCTCGATCGAGTTGATCCCCGCCGCGCCCATCAGGTCCATCAGTTCCAGGGTCCAGCCGTGGATCAGGTTCGCGACCTGTTCGCCGCCCGTCGCGGGGTCGAGCCGGTCCACGAGGTCCTGGCGCTGGGTCGCGATCCCCCACGGGCAGAGCCCGCGGTAGCAGCTGCCGCAGACCCGGCAGCCGAGCGCGACCAGCGCGGCCGTCCCGATGTAGACCGCGTCCGCGCCGAGCGCGATGATCTTCACAACATCCGTCGACTCGCGGATCCCGCCCGAGGCGATGATCGAGACCTCGTTCCGGATCCCCTGCGCCCGGAGCTTCGCGTCGACCGCGGCGACCGCGGCCTCGACCGGGATCCCGACGTGGTCGCGGAAGACCCGCGGGGTCGCGCCCGTCCCGCCGCGGAAGCCGTCGATCACGACTGCGTCGGCCGACGAGCGGGCGATCCCGGCCGCGATCGCCGCGACGTTGTGGACGGCCGCGATCTTGACGAAGACCGGCTTCTTCCACTCGGTCGCCTCCTTGAGCGACCGGACGAGCTGGGCCAGGTCCTCGATCGAGTAGATGTCGTGGTGCGGTGCGGGGCTGATCGCGTCCGATCCCTCGGGGATCATCCGCGTCCGTGAGATCTCGCTGTTCACCTTCTCGCCGGGCAGGTGGCCCCCGATCCCGGGCTTCGCACCCTGGCCTATCTTGATCTCGATCGCGGCCCCGCGCTCGAGGTAGTCGATGTCGACGCCGAACCGGCCCGAAGCCACCTGGACGATCAGGTGTTTCTGGTACGCGCGGAGGGGTTCGGCGAGCCCGCCCTCGCCCGTGCCCATGAACGTCCCCGAGACCGCGACGGCTTTCGCCATCGAGAGCTGGGCGTTGAGCGAGATCGCGCCGTAGGACATGTGCCCGATCATGATCGGGGTCTCGAGGCAGAGGTTCGGCGCGAGTTCGGTCAGGAGCTCGACATCGCCGTTCTCGCGGGTCCTCAGGTCGAGCCGCTGCGGCTTCTTGCCCAGGTAGGTGCGGAGTTCCATCGGCTCGCGCAGGGGGTCGATCGAGGGGTTCGTGACCTGGCAGGCGTCGAGCACGAGCCGGTCGAAGATCATCGGGTAGTCGAGCGCGTTGCCCATCCCCGAGAGGACGATCTTCCCGGTC
>CAYWVY010000048.1:0-16837 GCA_964461885.1 uncultured Methanospirillum sp.
TCCTTGGTCATGAAGCAGCCCTTGACGTTGACCATCGCGACCGCCGAGGCGACCTCGTAGGCCGCGCGGGCCTTCGCGAGCGCGTAGGGGTTCGAGAACTCGCCGTCGACCGCCTTGTCCGAGGTCATGACGACCTTGGGGAGCGCGAGGTCGGCACCCTTCTTGCCGGCCTTGACCTGGTCGATCACCTTGTCGAGCTCCAGCTGCATCTTCCGGTACGCCCCGGTGATGGCGAGGACCTTGACCAGGTTCCCGTTGTAGTCGGCCATCTCGATGGGGTCGAGGAACTCGCGGCGGGCGCCGATCATCGCGTCGGCCTTCATGATGATGTAGCCGAACGTGCTGGCCTTGAGGCCCTCCCATTCCTTCTTCGTGGTCACATCGTCCGTGATCACGACGACCGGGATTCCGGCCGCAGCGAGAGCCTCGCGTGCGCCCGTCGGTCCGGGGAGGACGCCGTTCGGGGAGACAACGATGCAGAAGTCAGGGCCCCAGGCCTTCAGGGTGGAGACGACGCGGTCGACGTCTGCGACCTCGAGCTTCGTGCCGGACGTGGCCATGAAGGTCTGCATGTCTTCGCGGTCTGCCCGCTCGTCGAGGAGGAGTTCGGCCATGACGCCGGATGCGATATTGCCGAGTTTTGCAATGCCTACTTTGACAACCATTCAGTTCACCTCAGTTTACAGGTAGGTAGTTTTCACGAAAGCCGATAAATAGGTTGCGCTTTCTCTGCCAGGCGTGACGGAGACTGGATCCATATCGGTGCCGGGTCAATGCACCCATCTCCTTTCCGTGCCTGGTTAAGTAGAAGTGTTTAAGTTCGGTCACCGCGATCCTCTGTACATGAAGAACGGACTCCTGACCGAGCGCCAGAAAGAGATCCTGCGCCACCGGAGGCAGGGGTTGACCCAGCAGCAGATTGCGGACATCATCGGGACATCGAAGGCGAACGTCTGCACCATCGAGAAGTCCGCGCTCGAAAACGTGCGCAGGGCCCGTGAGACCCTCCAGTTCATGTATACCCTCGATGCCCGGTTTCTCTGCATCATCCCGTCGGGCGCCGACCTTCTGTCCGTCCCTGAGACGATCTTTCTCGAGGCGAGCAATCGCGGTGTGAAGGTCCGGTACGACACCATCGGCCTGATCAACCGGCTCCGCGAGAGCATCCCCCAGCACGTCCAGGCCAGGTTCGTGAAGGACGAGATCCAGGTCTACCTGAACGACGACGGCGAGATCTACTTCGAGTGAGGATCTCCCGGCGCCGATGCCGGGAAGAACAGACGACATGGACCCGACGGGATTTGAACCCGTGGCCTTCGCGTTGCAAACGCGACGATCTACCCCTGATCTACGAGCCCGCTCAATCTGGTTCGAGTGGAGATATGATAAGGGTTGTGAGAACCCCGGGAAAAGTGGACCCGACGGGATTTGAACCCGTGGCCTCTACGTTGCGAACGTAGCGATCTACCCCTGATCTACGAGCCCCCAAAAAGGTTGGGTTAGAGAATAATCTCGATATCTAATTTCTCTGCCAGCTCCTTATATCGGTTCCGGATCGTGACCTCTGTCACGCCCGCGACCTCGGCCACCTCGCGCTGCGTGCGCCGCTCTCCGCCGAGGATCGACGAGATGTAAATGGCGGCGGCTGCAACGCCGGTTGGTCCTCTACCGCTTGTTAACTCGCGCTCCGCGGCCTGCCGGAGGATCTCGACGGCCCGGCTCTGGACCTCGCCCTTCAGAGTGAGGCCCGAGCAGAAGCGCGGTACGTAGTCGATCGGCGACGTCGGAAGGAGCTTTAATCCGAGCTCGCGCGAGATGAACCGGTAGGTCCTGCCGATCTCCTTGCGGCTGACCCGCGAGACCTCGGCGATCTCGTCGAGTGTCCGGGGCACGTTGCACTGCCGGCAGGCGGCGTAGAGCGCGGCCGCGGCCACGCCCTCGATCGAGCGCCCCCGGATCAGGTTTTTGTCGACCGCATCGCGGTAGACGACCGCGGCCGTCTCGCGGACGTTCCGGGGCAGCCCCAGGGCCGAGGCCATCCGGTCCAGCTCGGAGAGCGCGAAGGCGAGGTTCCGCTCAGTTGCGTTCGAGACCCGGATCCGCCGCTGCCACTTGCGGAGGCGGTAGAGCTGGGCCCGGTTCTTCGAGGAGATCGCCCGGCCGTAGCTGTCCCGGTTCCGCCAGTCGATCATGGTCGAGAGGCCTTTGTCGTGGATCGTAAAGGTCATCGGCGCGCCGACACGCGACCGCTTCATGCGCTGGTCGTGGTCGAAGGCCCGCCACTCGGGGCCGCGGTCGATGAAGTCGTCGTCGATGACCAGACCGCAGTTCTGGCAAACCAGCTCGGCCCGCTCGTAGTCGTGGACGAGCTGGCGGCTCTTGCACTCGGGACAGACCGTCTCGGTATGCTCCTCGGTCTTCCGCTCCCGCTCGACCACCTTGCTGCGGTTGCGGAATGCCTCGCGCTGGCTCTGAAGGATACGAAGTTTCTCTATCTCCTGCATGTAGTTGACACCTATGACCTGCTGAAAATCTTCTCACCGACCGGGTGCTCGCACCGGTCGCGGCACAGGACCGCGGCGTACGGCCTCTTGACGTTTCCGAAGAGGTCCACGACCCGGCCCACGGGGCGATGGCGACGGTCGACGACCGTAACATAGAGGGGAGGCAGCTGCGCCGCGTCCACCGCGACGATCAGGGTGCGCCGCCCAACCACGTGCACAATACGTCCGACCGTCTTCATCGCTCTCGTTCCGGCTCCGTGAAGAATAATTGCCGCAAGTTATATATTTCCCAACAGGTTGTATATAAATGTTGGGAAAATATTGATATCATCATCGTGTTTTGAGCCATTTTGCGATATTTAAATCGAGTACCTCCCGACACGCGCGCGGATCGAGACCCGCGCCGAGAGCGACCACCTCGCGGTCGGCGGCCGTCATCAGATCGCACGGCGCGTGCGCATCCGAGCTGACCACGAGCCGGCACCCGGCCGCGATAGCCGCGCGGGCCACGTGGCCGTTCGTGCGGTTGTGCCCGCCGCGGACGGTCAGTTCGAGCGCGATCCCCCGGTCCGCCGCGGCCCGGGCGTCCTCCATCGAGATCAGGCCCGGGTGGGCGAGCACGTCCACGTGTGCCGAGGTGCAGGCCGCGCGGTTGGTACCTGGGGCGACCGGTTCGACGGGGGTCTCGCCGTGCACCACGACGAGGGCGGCTCCCTCGGCCCTGGCCTGCCGGGCGAGGGCGTCGATCTCGTCGGGCGGAACGTGGGTCAACTCGACCGCCGGGTAGAACGTGACCCCGTAGCGCCGGGCCGATGCCCTGATCGCGTCCGCGGCCTCGAGCACGAGCGGGCGAGTCGACGTGTCGACATGGTCTGCTATCGCGACCTCGTCATAGCCGAGCACGGCCATCCGGCGCAGGAGCTCGAGCGGCAGGAGCTCGCCGTCGGACCTGAGCGTATGAGTGTGCAGGTCGTACATCTCACTTCTTCGGCTCGAGCGCCGCGGCCACGCGGCGGAGGAGCGCCTCCTTCGACTCGTTCCAGGCGACCACGGCCCGGCCGTCGCGGCGGTACCAGTACGCCGGGTGCGAACCTGCCTCGATACGGTAGCGGACTCCCACCCTCTTCATCGCCCGCTCGAGATCCTGCATCGTGACCCCTTTCTGGGCGAGCCCGAGCGGGGCCCGGCGGCCCTGGTGCCGACTGAGGGCCGCGTTGAAGTAGCAGGGGTAGAGGATCCGATCCTTCTCCATCGGATCAGCGTCGGCAGGTGAACCTATAAAAAGTGCGCACGGCCACTACTCCTGATGCACCAGGTCGATGTCCGCATCGAGAAGGATCTCTATGCGGCGAACGATGCGCTTGCGGCCGAGAACGCGGCCCGTCTCGCCGCACACGGGGTGCTCGGGATCGATCTCCTCGGCGCGATCGGCTCGGGCAAGACCGCCCTGATCGAACGCCTCGCGCCCCTTCTGGCCGGGCGCGGCCTTCGGGCCGGGGCGATCGCGGGCGACGTCTACGGCGACGACGACTACCGTCGGATCGCGGCCCTCGGGGTGCCGGCCGTGAACGCGAACACGGGGAAGGAGTGCCACCTCGACGCCCACCTCGTGGACCACGCCCTCGACGCCCTGCCTCTTGACGAGATCGACGTGCTCTTCATCGAGAATGTGGGAAACATGGTCTGCCCGACCGACTTCGCCCTCGGCGCAGCCAAGCGCGTGGTCGTGGTCTCCTCGACCGAGGGCGACGACGTTGTCAACAAACACCCGATGATGTTCCGGTCCTGCTCTATCGGCGTGATCAACAAGGTCGACCTCGCTCCGCTCGTCGGCGCCGATCTCGACCGGATGGAGAACGACATGCGCCGCTACAACCCCGCGATCCGCGTCTTCAGGACGAACCTGAAGAGTAGCGAGGGGATCGGGCCCCTGCTCGAGGCCCTGATCGCCTGATCAGAGGGGTTAAATAACGTCTGGGAGAATATATACAGCACTTCTGATTCTCGGACGAATCGGGTGAATTCACATGCAATGGCAAGGACGATCCATCAGGAAAGTGACGGGTGGCCGGTACGCCCCCCTGCGCGGCAAGCGACGAACAGAGATCGGGCGGTCCCCCGCCGAGACGCACATCGGTGAGGAGCGCCGCCGCACGATCCGAACCTTCGGCGGAAACGAGAAGATCCGGGCGCTCCGCGCGTCCTGGGCGAACGTGGCCAACCGGGCGACGGGCTCGTCGCAGAGGGTGAAGATCGAGGCCGTCGAGCGGAACACGGCAAACCCGAACTACGTCCGCCGGCACCTGCTGACGAAGGGCGCGATCATCCGGACGGAGCTCGGCCCCGCCCGGATCGTCAGCCGCCCCGGCCAGGACGGCTCGATAAACGCGGTCCTGGTTGAGTAATACAATCAATACCCCTTTTATAGTGCGGGCCTCCCATTCTCCAGAGACGAGGTCGGCCCCATGAGCCTGCAGATCACAGTCGCGGCACCCTTCCGGCACCTGCACAAAGACCAGCTTCAGCGGAGCGAGTTCGTCTTTTATCTCGCCATCGACCGGATGTGGATGAACCGCGATCAGGCGGGGGCGCTGCTGGACCTGGCCGTTGAGCAGGGGCTCGTCGCTGTCCGGGGCGGGCTCGTCGTACCGCTCTTCCCGATCGGCGAGGTCGTTATTCCGCTGGGATACCGACCGGGCCCCGAGGATCTCGAACGCCCCGATCCGGGCGGGATCCTGCTTGCACGGATCGCCGGGGCCACCAGCCGGGACGAACGCGATGTCGCGGCCGAGGCGAACCGGCTGGTGACCGAAGGTTTCGACGGGCAGATCCGGCCGAAGGCCGCGCTCGTCCTGCTCGCCCGCCGGTACGGCGTGCCGTTCGAGGACCTGCTCGCGTCGCTCCGCGAAGAACTGCTCTCTGAGTAAAAAGAGGGTTACTCGGCCGCTGGTGCGGCGAGGAGCTCGTCGAGCGACCGCTCGCCGTACTGCGTGACCCTGGCGTTGATCTGAACGAAATCCTGGGTGATCTCGCCCCCGCGGACTGCTTTTCGCATCCGCTGGCCTTCCATGACGGGGTTGAACCCGACACCGCCTGCGAGCAGGAGCCGGCGCCGTCCGGCGCCCGGCAGATCCTTCCGTGCCGGCGTGCCGTTCCGATCCGACGCGCCGGTGATTGCAACCCGGTACCCGGGCAGACCGAGCGGGGCCGCATCGACCTCGCCGCCAACCCGCTTTCCGATGATGGCTCCGGCCGCGCCGCCGCTCGCGGTAATTTTATACGAGCGGCCGGTCTTCGGGTCCGAGAGCACGACTTTGAAATCGACCATATCCAATCTCCACTGAGGCGAAGTACCCATAAATGTGGGGCGGAGGGCTCTTAAAGATGCGGTTCACTTTCCCCAGAACGGCTCGGCCCGCCGGCGCATGGCCGTGTACTCCTCGAGCACCTCTTTTGCGGTGGTCGAGATGTGGCCGAGCATCTCCTTCTCCAGGACCTTGACATGCCGCTCGGGCAGGTCGACGTAGAGGTCGTCGTCGACGTCGAGCTGCCGCCCGACGGTCGCGCCCTCGATTGCGATCGCGACCTCGGCCCCGGTCTCGACCTCGTGGACGAACTCCCCCGAGGACTGGATGGTCTTCAGGTGGCCGACCTTGCGGCCATCTGTCCGTACCAGTTTCACGTCCGTCCGGAGCGTGCCGGCGAGCACGCGGACGCCGACCACGGCCGGGTTGGACTGCCGGAAGACGCAGCCCGGCAGCACGCGGAGCTTGGCCGGCAGGATGATCCGCTCGAACCGCTGCTGCTCCATTCGTTGCCGCTCCGCGTCCCGCCACTCGATGAACTCGTCGATCAGCTGGTAGATCACCTTGGCCTGGAAGACCTTCGGAAGGTCCGGCCCGCCCTCGCGCACGATCGCCTGGGCGTCGGGGAGGAGCGGGGCGTTGAACGCGAGCACGGCCCGGTACAGGGGGGACTTGATGGTCTGCGCATCCACCAGGTCGTGCCGGCTGACCGGCCCGACGGCTGCCCGCATCACCCCGATCTCTTTGGCCTCGAGCTCCTTCGAGAGCGCCTCGAGCGCACCGATCGTGTCGGCCTTGATCACGATCCCCTCGTCCGAGAGGGCGACATCGATCCTGGAGACCTCGTCGAGGATCTCCTGCTCGATCGTGTCGCGATCTCCCCGGACGACCCGGAGCGGCGAGCCCGCGATGACGCGGTCGAGATCGGGGGCCGCGACCTTCACCCCCGAGGCCGCGACGACGGACTTCACCCGCTCGAACCGGTCCTCGGTCAGGATCTCCTTCATTGGGCGCGGCTTCAAAAGCGACTTCACCTTTGTCTGCACCACGCCATCGGTGGTGGCGAGCATCACCTGGTCGCCGACTGTGAGCGTACCGTCGAAGAGGATCACGTCGAGGGTCATGCCGAGCCCGCGCTCCTCCTTCACCTCGAGGACGGTTCCCTGGCCCGGACCCTGGACCTCCACGGCGAGCGCATCGCCCATGTAGCGCTGGGCAAGGCCGATCATCACGAGGAGGAGATCCGAGATCCCCTCGCCCGTGCGGGCCGAGATCGGCACGATCGCGATCTCCCGGGCGAAGTCCGAGACCCGATCGAACCGTTCCGAGTTGAAGCCAAGGTCGGAGAGCTTTCCGACGATCTCGTAGTGGCGCGTCTCCATGAACTCGGTCACACGCTCGTTCTGCTTTGCGAACGAGGTGAGAAATGAGGCATTTTCGGCCGAACGCCACCCGTGGATCCGGTCGATCTTCGTCAGGGCCACGACGAACGGGGTCCGGCAGTTGCGGAGGATATTGAGGGCCTCGATCGTCTGGGGCTGGAACCCCTCGTTGATATCGACGACCACGATCGCCATGTCCGCAAGCGCTCCGCCGCGGGTCCGGAGGGTCGTGAACGCGTGATGCCCTGGCGTGTCGATGAAGAGCAGGCCCGGTACCTGGACCGCGACCTTCTGCATGCCGGCCGATATCCCCCGGACCGCGTCGATCGGGACGAGTGTCGCGCCGATGTGCTGCGTGATCGCCCCGGCCTCGCCCGAGACGACCGACGATCCGCGGATCCTGTCGAGTAGCGAGGTCTTGCCGTGGTCCACGTGCCCGAGCACGCAGACGATGGGTGTCCGTATGCCGCCCGTTGCCAACGTCGTCGCCTCCCAAATCGGGGCCGGCAGTGAAAAACAGCGCCGGCCCGGTCTGTAGTGGTTATCATCGGTAGGCTATTAATATTCATGCTCGAACCGGGCTGGGGACATACCTTTATTATTGGACAGCCCCAATTTTCCAGGCACATCTGCCAGGGTGGGGTAGCTGGTTATCCTAGGGGACTGTGGATCCCCCGATCCGGGTTCAAGTCTCGGCCCTGGCCTCTAAATCCGAAAGTGAGAATCGAACCCTATTGGTATGCCGGTCATGCCGTTCGCACGGGCGCGGTCGGCCCCGCAAGTTTCTTCTGTGGCTCTCTGCCATTGGAGGCCATGCAGCTTCCCGGAGGAGAGAGCGGCGCGGTGCGTCCGCGGCGCCATCTCCTGATCGCCCTCGCGCTCGTAACCCTGCTCGCCGTCCCCGCGGCAGGCATCACCCTCACCGTCCAGGACCGGTCCGTCGAGCCGAACGGGTCCGTGGTCGTTTCGATCGCGGTCGCCGACGCAGAGGACCTCGGCGGAGTCGATCTGGTCCTGGTCTTCGACCCGGCCGTCCTCCGGTTCGAATCGGCCTCCCCGGGCAGCCTCGCCGAACGCTCCCAGGTCTTGTCGAGCGAGAACGGGCCGGGGCGGATCGCCATCGCTGTCGCGAGCCCGCGATCAGTTACCGGCACCGGCCCATTCCTCGCCCTGATCTTCACCGCGGTCGGGTCCACCGGCGCACGCTCGCCGATCACCCTCGAGCCCGTCCGGGCGGTCACGGTCGACGGCGATACGGTGCCCGTCCGGGTGGTGAACGGCCTGGTCTCGGTCGGAGGGTCGGGCCGGACGCCGCTCTCGCCGTTTGCCGCCCTCGGCGCGCTCGCCGTCGCCGCAGCGTCGTTCCGCACGGTCCGGAGGAGCCGCCGCTGCAGCTGATGCAGCCTCTCCGGGCGTCACCGATGAAAAATGGGAGGAATCCGCTCCGCAGCTCCGGGGCAGTCGCTTATGCACGAAAGAGGGGGGGGCGGCTTCAGCAGGTCTCGCCGAACGAGTCGAGGTCGAGCTGGAAGGTCGTGTCGACGAAATCCACGACCCGGGCATGGTCGGTCTCGCCCTTGATCGCCACCGGGTAGCACCCCGTCAGGCAGCCCGTGCAGAGGTCGTTGCAGTCGCGCCCGATCGCCTGCACGAGCTCTTCGAGCGAGATGTAATGGAGCGAGGTCGCGGTCACAGACGCGCAGACCTCCTCCTCGCTGCGGGAGGAGGCGATCAGCTCCTCACGGGTCGGCATGTCCACGCCGAGGTAGCACGGGGCCCTGATCGGCGGCGAGCCGACCCGCAGGTGGACCTCGCGGGCTCCCGCATCGCGGACCAGCTGGACGATCCGGCGCGAGGTCGTGCCGCGCACGATCGAGTCGTCGACCAGCACGATCGACTTCCCCTCGAGGTGTTTTTTGATCGGGTTCAGCTTGATCCGCACGGCCCGTTCGCGCGCAGCCTGCGTCGGCATGATGAAGGTCCGCCCCATGTACCGGTTCTTCATCAGTCCCTCGAGGAACGGTATGCCAGACGCCTCGGAGTACCCGATCGCGTAGGCCGTGCCGGAGTCGGGGACCGGGCAGATCGAGTCCGCCGCTGTGGGGGCTTCCTCGCAGAGCTTCTGGCCGATCCTCCGCCGCACGTCGTAGACGAGCACTCCGTCGATGATCGAATCGGCCCGGGCGAAGTAGACGTACTCGAAGATGCAGTGGGCGGCACGGTCCGCGACCGCGATCTGGGTCGAGGTGATCCCGTCCGCATCGATCCGGACGAGCTCGCCGGGTGCCACGTCGCGGATCAGCGTGCCCGAGAGCGCGTCGATCGCGACTGACTCGGACGCGACGATGTACCCGCACGGTGTCGTCCCGACGCAGAGCGGCTTGAGCCCGAGCGGGTCGCGGAACGCGTAGAGCTGGTCCTCGTAGACCATCGCGACCGAGTACGAGCCGCGGAGGTGGGCCATGCAGCTCCTGACGGCGTCCTCGATCGAGCCCGAGTGGCGGAGCTCGTCCGCGATCAGGTTCGCTATCACCTCGGTGTCTGTGCTCGTGCAGAAGATCTGGCCCGCCTGCTCGTACGCCGCGCGGAGTTCGCGCGTGTTCACGAGGTTGCCGTTGTGGGCGAGCGCGAAGGAACGGCCCAAGAACTCGAAGTTGAATGGCTGGATGTTCTCCGGGAGATTCGCCCCCGTGGTCGGATACCGGACGTGCCCGACACCGACCGTCCCGTTGAGACTCCGCAGGATCTCGGTGTCGAATACTTCGGCAACGAGCCCCGGGCCCTTGTGCTTCCGGAGACGGTCGCCGTCAAAAACAGATATCCCCGCGCTCTCCTGGCCCCGATGCTGAAGCGCGTACAGGGCGTAGTAGAGCGGGAGTGAAACACCGCCAGCATCGACGATGCCAACGATTCCGCACATTAGAGCTCAGTGCGTCGGTACTTTTGATCGCTTTGACATCCAGTCGAACGCGCGCATACGGCTCGAACGGCCGAATCCGCACTTCGAGCAGATCTTGTGCCGGAGGTGGAACGAGATCGATCCGCACCGCCTGCAGGCGATGTGGTTCTGCTTGTTCCGCTTCCCCTTCGATGGTGTGCCCTTGGACATGCTTCTCCTCCTTACTGGTTATGCGATGGCGAGATATAGATCACGTTGTCGCCGCGGACGATCAGCGTACCGATGCGGTGGGACGTGCCGTCAGTCACCTCTTCTGCCTGGTCAAGCACGAGGTTCATGTGCACGTCGTATCCCTGGAGCACCCCGCGGAGCTCGCGATCGCCCTTCAATGAGACGATCACCGGCTCGCGGTTCAGCACCTGGTCCAGAATATCCAGCGGCCTCTTCGACATCTCTTTCCCCCGATCAACCTGGAGTACCATATGTGAGCGAGAACGGTATATAACCATAGTGTAAGGACTCTCAACACGATTTTTATGGCAGGTGCACGCCATAGCTGACCGATGGCGCCGATCACGATCAAAAAGCGGCACACGGTCAGGAAGAGCGAGATGGCCGAGATCGTGCGCCGGCTCGAAGACGAACTCGGTTCCGAGGCGGCTCTCTTCTCGAGCGATCGGATCGAAGTGGCCGAGACCGGCGGGCCGATCCGGTTCTACTTCATCGACCGGCAGCCCCTCCTCTTCGAGCGGGGCGGGGTCCTCTTTCCGACGCTCCGGGGCGCCATGGCGCGCCCGTTCGCATCCCGCCGGATAACGGTCGACATGGGGGCCGTGCAGTTCGTCGTGAACGGGGCTGATATCATGCGCCCGGGGATTGTCGAGATCACGGAGGACGTCCGCGCCGATCGGCCGGTGCTCGTAGTCGAGGAGCGGCATCACAAGCCGCTCGCGGTCTGCCTCGCCCGTCTCGACGCCGGCGCGCTGCGCGCTGAGACGGCCGGGAAAGTCTGCAAAAACATCCACCATGTCGGCGACGAGATCTGGGGGCTCGAGGTCTGAACCGAGAAAGGAATACTTAAATACGGATGGATGCCAGATTTTGGGTATGGCTTCCAAGTTCTTCGACTCCCTCCTCGGCAAGAGCGCCGTCCCGAAAGAGGATGATTATATGGAGCTCGATCTCGCTTCGTTCGAGCCCCAGGGCCCCGATGACGAGCCCGCTTCGAGCTACGTCAAGATCGCGAGCATCTCCAGCCTCAAGGACACCCCTAAGATCAAGGACGAGATCTACAACGGCAACATCGTGATCGCGGATATCTCGCAGCTCAAACTCGACAAGATCACGTATGAGCGCGTCCTGAAAGACCTCAAGGAGGTCGCGAAGGATGTCAACGGCGATATCGTCGGCCTCGGCGACCAGCGCTACGTCGTGATCACTCCCCAGGCGGTCAAGATCTCGCGGGAGAAGATCGTCGGGGGCATCTAGTGGAGGAGACTGCCGCTGGTCAGCGGGTCGTCCTGAACGGACCCTGTTCTGCCTGCGGCGAGGAGTGCGAGTATATCTACCAGACCGAGACGATCCCATACTTCTCGGATATCCTGATCGTCTCGGCCAGCTGTCCTGCCTGCGGTAACCGGTACGCGAACACGCAGATGCTCCAGGAAGGCGAGCCGATGCGGTTCACGTTCCGTGTCGAGTCGCCCGAGGACCTCTCGGTGCGTGTCGTCCGGTCCATGAGCGGGACGATCCGGATCCCCGAGCTCGGTGTCGAGATCGATCCCGGGACGGCCTGCGAGGGCTTCGTCACGAACGTTGAGGGGGTTCTCGAGCGGGTCCTCTCGGTGATAGACGGGGTTCTTTTCTGGGCCGAGGACGAGGAGCGGGTTCGGGCAGAATGCCTGAAGGCCGAGATCGCGGACGCCAAGGCAGGCGACTTCCCGATCACGCTGGTGATCGAGGACCCGACCGGGAACTCGGCGATCGTCTCGGACAGGGCGATACAGGAGCCGTTCGTCCGCGCCGACGATGACGCAGACGAAGAATAGGGTTCTTTTCTTCTTTTACTCGATTAGGAGTTCGCCGAGCCGGATGCCGGGTTCGGTTGTGCACCTGCCCACGACCTTTGCCCCCGGCACCGAACGCGCCACCGCGTCGGCCTCGTGCCCGGGCACGACCATCGCGAAGCCCATGCCCATGTTGAAGGTCCGGTACATCTCGGCCGTCAAAACGCGGCCCTGCTCCTGCAGCCAGGCGAAGACCGGCGGCGGCACGATCGGGTCGTCGATCGCGAAGCCGAGTTTGGTCAGGCGGGCGAGGTTCAGGAGACCCCCGCCCGTGATGTGGCACATGCCGTGGACCTCGTGCTGCTCCGTGAGCCCGAGCACCTCGCTGTAGATGCGGGTCGGTGTCAGCAGCTCGCGACCGAGCGTCGAGGAGCCGAAGGGCTGGTCGTACCCGCCGTGCGCCTCGGCAATGCACCGGGCGAGCGAGAGCCCGTTCGAGTGCACTCCCGAGGATGGGAGGCCGACCACGAGGTCGCCCGGCCGGCAGGCCTCGCCCGATATCACGCGGTCGCGGTGCTGGACCCCGAGCACGGCGCCGGCGAGGTCGAGACCGTTGACGAGACCGGCCAGCGTGGCCGTCTCGCCGCCGACGATCGAGATGTTCGCCTGCCTCGCCCCCTCGTTCAGCCCGCGCCCGATCTCGGCCATCCTCGTGGGGTCGACACGGTCGCAGGCGATATAATCGACGAACGCGACCGGCTCGATGTTCATCACGTACAGGTCGTTCACATTCATCGCGATGCAGTCGATCCCGACCGTGGACCGGTCGCCGACCGCGTCCGCGATCAGCATCTTGGTCCCGACCCCATCCGTTGCCAGGGCGAGGACGTACGGTCCGAACTCGATCAGGCCGGCAAAGTGGCCGACCCCGCCCACGGGCTTATACTTCCCCTCGCGGCGAAAGGTCAGCTCGCGGACGAGAGCCGCGACCCCGTCGGCTTCGAGCCGGATATCAACGCCGGCTTCACGGTAACTATTCGTCATTACATCCCTCCGAGAGGCGGAACTCGTCGTGAAGGGCCCGGAGGGCCCGGGGGCCGTCGCCGGCCCGGACCACGAACGAGATGTTTGCTTCCGACGACCCCTGCGATATCATCATCACGTTGATCCCGTGTACACCGAGGGCCGTGAAGATCCGGCCTCCTGTTCCGGGTGCGCCGGCCATGCCCGAGCCGACTACCGCGACGGCCGCCACGTCCCGGTCGGACGAGAGATCGCGGAAGAGTCCGCACGCCACGAGCGGGGACAAAGCCTCGGTGGCGGCCTCGAGGTGCCCTTCGTCGATGATAAGCGAGATGTTTGCCTCGCTCGACCCCTGCGAGATCATCATCACGTTGACCGCGCGGTCCGCGAGAGCCGCGAAGATCGCGTTCGCGACTCCGGGCCGGCCGACCATCTGGGCCCCCGTGCAGTTGACGAGCGCGACCCTGTCGATGAAGGTGAGTGCCTTGACGACCCGCCGCGACGGCACGCCGTTCGCGACGAGGACCGTGCCGGGGTGCCCGGGATTGAAGGTGTTCTTGACCCTGATCGCGATCCCCGCCGCCATGGCCGGCTCGATCGACCTCGGGTGCAGGACCTTCGCGCCGAAGTACGAGAGCTCCATCGCCTCGAGGTACGAGACGGCCGGGATCACCCGGGCGTCGGGGATGAGGCGCGGGTCCGAGGTCATCACGCCGTCCACGTCGGTCCAGATCCAGCACTCGTCGGCGTCAATCCCGGCAGCGAGCACGGCGGCGGAATAGTCCGAGCCCGAGCGGCCGAGCGTCGTGACGGACCCGCCACGCGTGCAGCCCATGAAGCCCATGACCACTGGCACGCGGTCCGGGAGGAGCGGGACGACCCGCTCGCGTATCCGCGACCCGGACTCGGGCAGGGCCATCGCGGCGCCGTGGCAGTCGTCCGTGAGGATGCCTGCCTCGCAGCCGTCGAGCGGCTCGGCGGCGATGCCCTGCTGCTGCAGTGCCGCTGCGACCACGACCGCGCTGAACCGCTCGCCGAACGAGATGATGTAGTCCCGGGACCGCGGCGTCAGCTCGCGGAGCGCGTGGACCGCCTGGAGGATGTTTCCGAGCGCATCCAGTTGTTCGTCGATCTCCGCCAGGGCCGCGTCCGCGCGGTCCGGGGCGACCTCGGCGAGGGCCTTCGCCTGCCGCTCGCGGACGCCCGCGAGAAACGGAGCCGGGTCCGGTTCCGGTGCCGACGCCATCTCAACGGCGCAGGCGATCAGTCCATCGGTCACTCCACGCATGGCCGAGACCACGACCGCGACCTCGTGGCCCGCCCGCCGGTGCTCACCGACGATCCCGACCGTGCGATCGATGGACCGGCCGTCGGCGACCGAGGTGCCGCCGAACTTCATCAGATACCGCATAGAACCCTCTCCGTCCCCTTCGCCATTCTTTATCATACTCTGCCCCCAATCCTCTTCAAGATGGTGGAAAACGGGGTTCGGACCGCGCATGTGCTCGTCATCGGGAGCGGCGGCGCGGGCGTGCGGGCTGCGATCGAGGCTTCCGGGCATGGGTCCGTGCTGCTGCTCTCGAAGACGATCGCCGGAAAGGGCGGGTGCACACCCATGGCCGAAGGCGGGTACAACGCGGTCCTCCGGGAGGGCGACCGCCCCGAGCTCCACGTTGAGGACACCATGAAGGGCGGGGCGTACCTGAACGACCCGGCCCTGGTCGAGGCGCTCGTTCGCGAGGCGCCCGATAGGATGCGGGAGCTCGTCTCCTGGGGGGCGGTCTTCGACGTCGGGCCCGGGGGCGGCGTGGCGCAGCGTCCCTTTGGCGGCCAGCAGTTTCCGCGCACCTGCTACGCAGGCGACCGGACCGGCCACGAGATGATGCAGACCCTGATGGACCGGCTCGCCGCGACCGATGTCGAGGTCGTGCACGAGTGTACGGCTGTCGAGCTCCTGCTCGAAGCGGGCCGGTGTGCGGGGGCCGCGACCCTCGACCAGGACGGCAACCTCGGCGTCTGCCTCGCCGACGGGGTCGTACTCGCCACCGGCGGGGGAACGCAGGTCTACGACATCTCGACCAACTCGTCCTCGGGCACCGGCGACGGGTACGCACTCGGGTACCGGGCCGGGGCCGAGCTGATCGACATGGAGATGGTCCAGTTCCACCCCACGGGCGCGATCCACCCGTACGACGCGCGGGGCCGGCTCGTAACCGAGGCCGTCCGGGGCGAGGGGGGGCGCCTGCTCAACCGGGACGGCGAGCGGTTCATGACGCGCTACGATCCCGTGCGGATGGAACTCTCGACGCGCGACGTGGTCGCCCGGGCGATCGCGACCGAGGTGCTCGAGGGGCGCGGGACCGAACGGGGCGGGGTCTGGCTCGACGTGACCCACCTCCCGCCCCGGCAGGTCGAGGAACGGCTGCCGATCATGCTCGAGCAGTTCCTCGCGTTCGGGGTCGATATCCGGACGGAGCCCATGGAGGTCGCCCCGACGGCGCACCACATCATGGGCGGCCTCAGGATCACGCCGGAGTGCGCGACCACGCTCCCCGGGCTTTACGCCTGCGGCGAGTGCTCGGGCGGCGTTCACGGCGCGAACCGGCTCGGCGGGAACGCGCTCGCCGAGACCCAGGTCTTCGGCCGGCGGGCAGGTGTCTCGGCCGGGTCGAGCCCGGAGGGGGCGAAGGCCGTGACCCCCGCGATCGAGCGGCAGCTCGGCGCGCTCCGGCAGCGGTTCGACGGGTTCCTCGACGGGGAGGTGCCGCCCCCGTCGGTCGTGCGGCGGCTCAAGGAGACGATGTGGTACGGCGCGGGGATCTTCCGGACCGAGGCCGGCCTGGCGGAGGCGCTCGCGGGCGTCGGGGCACTGAAGAACGAGCGGCTGCTCGCCCTTACCGGGAGGAACCTGCTCGAGTGCTGCACGGCCGCGAACATGGTCCTCGTGGGGTCCCTGATCTGCCGGGCCGCACTCCTCCGGCCCGAGTGCCGCGGGGCGCATACGCGCCGCGATCCCAGCTGCGAGCTGCCGCCTGAGCGTTCTCCGTACGGCCACACGTTCCTCTCGCTCACGCGCGAGGGGATCGAGGAGGCGGCCCGATGACCGCGCTCACGTTCCAGGTCTCCCGGTTCGACCCGGCCTCGGGCGAGCCGGCACGGCTCGTGCCGTACACGGTCGAGCTCCACGAGGGGGCGCGGGTTCTCCACGCCCTCCACGCGGCTCACGAGCAGGACCCGACCCTCGCCTACCGCTACTGCTGCGGCTCGGGCCAGTGCGGCTCCTGCGCGGTGAAGGTCAACGGGAGTCCGGCTCTCGCCTGCATGACCCCGGCCGCCGAGGGCGACGTGGTCGAGCCTCTCGACCTGCCCGTGGTCCGCGACCTGGTCGTCGACCTGGTGCCACGCATCGAACGGATCGCGGCCCTCCTGCCGGGCGGCGACAAAACCCTGCCCGACGCGGCGACGGTCGACAGGCTGAAGGAGCTCTGCAACTGTATCGAGTGCGGCTCCTGCATCTCGGTCTGCCCGGCCGTCGCGGTCACGGACTTCTCCGGCCCGACCGCGATGCGGCAGCTCGAGCGGCTCGGCCTCGACCCCCGCGACGCGGGGGACCGGACAGTCCAGGCGAACGACGAGGGCCTCTTTGCCTGCACCTCGTGTCACGCCTGCTACGAAGCCTGCCCGAAGGACATCCAGATCATGGGCAAGGCGATCGAGC
>CAYWVY010000049.1:0-16456 GCA_964461885.1 uncultured Methanospirillum sp.
CTTCGAGATTACGGCCTCGGGCGGCGACCCGTCCCACGGGATCATCAACCAGGCGGGAAGCGGGAACACCTACCTGCTCACCCGTGAGGGGAGCGCGACTCCCGTGCCGACACCGGAACCGACCCCAGGAGCGCCCGTCGCGGCGTTCTCGCTCTCGCCCGCGCAGGGCCGGGCGCCCCTGAATGTCTCGTTCGCGGACCGTTCGACCGGGCTGCCCGACGAGTGGTCGTGGGAGTTCGGGGACGGCGGCACGTCGACCGCACGAAATCCGTACCACGTCTACACGACGGACGGGCTGAAGACCGTGACCCTGACCGTCGAAAACGACCGCGGGTCGAACACGACGACCGGGTACGTGACGGTCGGGTCCGCGCCGTTCGCGGCCTTCTCGGCCGAGCCGCGGACAATCGGGGCCGGGAAACCGGTCGCGTTCACGGACCGGTCGCTCGGCTCGCCCACGGGCTGGAGCTGGACCTTCGGCGACGGAGCGTC
Organism: uncultured Methanospirillum sp.; assembly: GCA_964461885.1. Taxonomy (GTDB): domain Archaea; phylum Halobacteriota; class Methanomicrobia; order Methanomicrobiales; family Methanospirillaceae; genus UBA288. Next base: position 493 of record CAYWVY010000049.1, read on the forward strand.
CTCGACCCTCCGCCACCCGTCCCACGCCTACGCACAATCCGGTCTCTACACGGTCCGGCTGACCGCGTCGTACGCGGGCTCGAGCGACACGGAGCAGAAGACGGACTACATCCGGGTCGTGCCCGACGCGCGGTTTTCAGCGAACGCGACCCGCGGGCCGGCGCCGCTCGCGGTCACGTTCACGGACATCTCGAACGGGACGCCGACCGCGTGGGCCTGGGAGTTCGGCGACGGCGCCAGCTCGATCCGGCAGCACCCGGCGCACGTCTACGCCCGGGCGGGGACCTTCACGGTGAACCTGACGGCCCGGAACGCGTACGGCTCGACCACGCTCTCCCGGGCCGGGTATGTCACGGTCGAGCCCTCGCGCCCGCTCATGGTACTCCCGGGGTCGACGGCGCTCCCGCGCGATCTCGACGGCGACGGGCTGTACGAGGACGTGAACGGCAACGGTCGTGCCGATTTCGCGGACGTCGTGCTCTACTTCAACCAGCTCTCGTGGATCGCGGCGAACGAGCCGGTCGAGGGCTTCGACTGCAACCTGAACGGCCGGATCGACTTCGCCGACGTCGTCTGGCTCTTCAACCACCTCTGACCCCGGCAGGTGCGGCGCAGGCGCGTCCGCTGCCGACGCCTTGAGTGATGACGGAGGGTGGGCTCGCATGGGGGAGCCCCGGGTCAGGTGACGGCGGAGTCGGTGCTCCGCTCCTGCGGGGGGACCCGTTTGAGCCAGGCACCCCTCCAGAAGTGAAGGCATGCACAGTCGCATCCCTCGTGGAACTCCCCGTCGCAGTAGACGCCTTCGAGCGAGACGGGCGGGACCTTCCATCTCCTGACCTCTCCTGTCGACTCCAGTTTTATCGTCTTCACCCTCTTGAAGACCCTGAACCTCTGCCCGCAGAAATGTTTCATCCCGGGCATGAAGAGGAAGCCCTCGTGCTTCTGTCCTTTGTCCAGGGTGGGGGTGATCTCTTCGAAGGGCCGTGCCTCCACCCATTCGTCCGGTTGCAGGTCGATGATCCCGGCGTCGGCGCCGTGGAGAGATTCCCGTCAGGCAGTGTGTTCGATACAATCATGGTGTGTACCTGGATAATGGCGAAGCCCGGCCGACACCTGGACTCCATGCCCGGTTCCCCCTGCGGCACGCAGGCTGCAGAGGTTCCCGATCCCCGTCCTGCAGAGACGAGCGCACGACGGGCGACCGGTATTCATTCACGACGGTTCACAGGTGACCTGCTCTATTCAGATTTGCTCATTTTCTGCGATTTACCAAATGCCGCACCTAACATCGTCGCAATCATTCTTCGGCCGCTCGACGGCCGGAGACCGCCATGTGCCCGGATCGAGAACGGGCCCGGCCCGATCCAAAGGCCTATGGGCTCTCGCCTCTCACCAATTGCCATGCGATCCATCGCCCTCATCGCGGGCCTTCTCCTCCTCGTGCTCGCCGCGGGCTGCACGGCCCAGTCCCCGCCCGCCGCGGGGACGCCCGCGCCGGCCGTCGCGGCGACGACCGTCCAGCCGACCTCCCCGGCGGTATCGATCGCAACCGGGTCCTTCCGGGTTGCATCCGCGGGCGAGAACGCGACCGTGCCCATCCTCCTCGACTCGGCCCCGAACGGGCTCTCGGGGTACGGCATCACCGTCACCCTCGCCGATCCGTCCGTCGCCGAGATCACGGCCGTCAGCTTTCCCGACTGGGCCGGGATGAAGTCCAGCTCGGCCGTCCCGTCGGGGCAGGCCGTCCTCCGGGCGGCGGACCTCTCCATGCAGGTGCCCATGGGCGCGACGAACCTGACTCTCGCCACCCTCACGGTGACCGGCCGGGCGGCCGGAACGACCGGGATCACGGTCACGCCGGACCCGGGCCTCGGCCTCCAGGACCGTCGCGGCGACATCTACGCAGCCACGCCGGTCCCGGGAACCCTGGCTGTCGACGGATGACGGCCCGGCGGTCGCCGGAACCGTTTTACCGCCATCACCGGTTCAGCACTCCACACCGCGCTGCCTCAGCTCCTGTGTCTTGACGGTCGAGCAGGCCTCGCAACGGAACTGCGGTGCCGGGTCGGCCGAGCGGTCGTACCCCCCGGAGCGGACGAGGCGGTACCCCCGGCAGACCGCGCCGCAGTCGGTGCACCGGACCTCGTCGCGGACCTCCCAGGCAGGATCGATCGCGGTCGAGGTGAAGATGAACCGGTCGACCCAGAAGAAGATGAGCCCCCCGAGCAGGTTCGCGACGATCGTGGCCGCGAGCGGGCCGATCGAGGCGAGCCAGACGAGCACGACAGCGAGGAGCGGGGTCGAGAGCTGCCAGCGCACGAGGTAGAGCGCGTAGCGTCGGAGGGAAATATCCATCGTAGTACGCTTCGGCGTTGCGCGCTCATAAGGGGGCGGATCGGGGATCTCACCCGAGCCGCTTCAGTGCGGCTTCGACAAAGGCCGGGATGTCGTCCGGCTTCCGGCTCGAGAGCAGGTTGCCGTCCTCGACCACGGGCTCGTCCACGTACTCGCCCCCGGCGTTCTCGATATCGACGCGGATCGACGGCCACCCGGTAATGCGCCTGCCCTCGAGGAGCCGCGCCGTGATCAGCAGCTGCGGCGCGTGGCAGATCAGGAAGATCGGCCTGCCGCTCTCCACGAATTTTCGCACGAACTCGACCACGTCAGGGTCGATCCTGAGCCTGTCCGGCGAATGGCCGCCGGGGATGAGGAGTGCGTCGAATTGGCCGGGCTCGACCTCTCCCGCCGCGCGCTCGACCCGGACGGCGGTGTCGTGCTTGCCCCTGACCTCCTCTCCCGCCTTCCGGCCGACGACCGTGATCGTGTGCCCCGCGTTCCTGAACGCCTCGGCTGGCTTCGTATACTCGACGTCCTCGAACCCGCCCCCGACGAGGGCTGCGATGGTGCTCATGCCAGCCCCATGCCGTCCGTCCGGGTTAACTCTTTCGGCTCAGGTCCCCTTCTCGACCACCCGGAGGTCCGACGACAGGTTCTGCGAGAGGTCGGTCTCCGTGAAGTCCGTGCCGACCGGGAGGACGACCGTGAACGACGTGAGGTCGTCGATGCCCACCCGGGGCGTGCCGTCCGAGGCGATCTCGAGGACGTGGCCCCCGAAGGAGCGGTCGTCTGAGATGAAGTGGAGGTGCCAGCCCGTGATGGCGACACCCTCCACGTACGGCGGGGTGTATGTCCCGACGAGCGTGCCGGAGGCGTTCCGGAACTCGTGCACCCCCTGGTCGGCCGTCGCGTCGACGAGGTCGGGATATGGCTTCGACTGGGGCCGCGGCGCCCGGACCTTCACGTAGTCGAAGGTGCCGTCCGCGCGGACCATGGCGAAGAGATTGGTCGAGGTGAGGAACGTCGAGAGCCGCTGCTGGGCCACGGTGAGGTTCCCGGCCGGGCCGAGGGCCCCCGTCCTGTCCGGCCGGAACCGGGTCACGGCCGCGAACGGCGTGGTCTCGTCCGGCGGGGCGCGGGTCACCGAGCCGTCCGCTCGGGCCTGCCAGGCCTCTCCGTCGAGCATGGTGAGCTCGCCGTCGAGCCGGTCGAAGGTCCCTGTCCCGGTGTCGCCCTCGCGCTCGAGGGCGGCGACCGTCACCGTGCCGTCGTAGACCCCCTGGAGGAGGGCGTCGATGGTCGAGACCTGGTAGAGCCGGTCGCGACCGGCATCCGGCGGCGCGCTTGCCGCGACCGCCAGCGCGATCGCGCCGATCACGAGCGCGGCCACAACGATGATCCCCGTTCGCTGCATGGTCCGTCGAGCGATATGGCGCGGCGAAGGCTAAAGATGCGCGCCTTCGGCCGCCGGGGCGGATGACGGGACCGGCCGTTCGCCGAGGATGTCGGGCCGGACCCGTGCGATGAACGCGACGAGGTACCCGGTCACGACCGCCTCGACGGCCCCGACTGTCAGGTTGACCGCGCCGATCAGGAGCAGGGCGGACAGGATCGCGCTCGTTCCCCCGGTCACTCCCTGGATCCCTGAGACGAGCACGATCCCGATCATGACCAGGTTCCCGGCGAAGAGCGCCAGGAATGTCGCGCTCGCCCCGCGTGCGAAGACTGAGCCGCTCCGCCCGGCCGTGCCGCGGAAGACGGCCCAGGCCGTGATGAGCTCTGTCGCGTTCACAAGCACGTTCGCGCCAATGATGGACCAGCCTCCGTGCCCGATTGCGGCCGAAAAGATGTTCGCAACGAGTGCGACCACGGTCCCGAGGAGCGGGCCGAGCAGGATGCCGACGAGCGGCATCAGGGAGAGATGGACGCCGCCGAGGATGGGGATCTCAACCTGGAAGAGCGCAAAGACTGTGGCCGTGCAGAGCGCTGCAAGCGTGAGCCGTCCCGGTTCGAGCGGCCGCCGCCGGAGCTGCACGAGGCAGACGGTGAGGAGCACCAGCGCGAGCGCCCACCAGAGCACGGCCCAGGCGAACGGCAGGGTGCCGTCCTGGAGGTGGATATGTGCCATACGCTCAGGCCCTCCCGCCGTCGGCGAGCGCGTTCATGAACTCGGTCTCGGTGAGGGGCCTGGGGCCGGGGTCGCACCCGGTCCGCCGGCAGAGCTCGCGCCAGAGCCGGACCACGCGCGGCTCGATCAGGCCGACCCCGGCCAGGAGGTCTACGTCGTAGAAGAGTTCACGCGGCGGGCCTTCCGCGACGATAGAGCCCTCCTTCAGGAGTACCACCCGGTCCGCGATCCGGGCCGCGAGGTCCAGATCGTGGGTCGAGAGAACGAGGCCGTACTCGCCCTGGCGCCGGAGCTCTCCGATCAGCCCCTCGATGCGTGTCGCGTGGACCGGGTCCAGGTCCGAGGTCGGCTCGTCGAACGCGATCACCTCGGGCCGCATGGCCAGCACGCCCGCGATCGCAGCGAGCCGCTTCTCCCCGCCGCTCATGTACGCGGGGATCTTCTCCGCGAGACCGGCCGCGCCGACCGACTCGAGTGCTTCGAGCGCGGCCTGCCGGGCCTCGGTTGGCGATTGCCCGAGGTTCATCAGCCCGAACGCCACGTCCTCGACCACCGTGGGGGCGAAGAGCTGGCTGTCCGCGTCCTGGAAGACCACGCCCACCGTCCGCCAGAGCTGCCGCCGCCGGGCGTCGTCCACGGTCTCGCCGTGGACCCGGACCCTCCCCTCGGCCGGCACGAGCGTCCCGTTCAGGTGCTCGATCAGGGTTGACTTACCCGAGCCGTTCGCGCCGCAGACCGCCACGATCTCGCCCCGACGCACGGAGAAGCACATTGCGTGCATCCCGACCGAGCCGTCGGGGTAGACGTGGCTCGCGCAGTCGATGTGGACCAGGGCGTCCGTGTCATCGGGCTCGCAGCATACCCGCGGCTTCATAAAACGCCCCCCCCGAACCCGGGCAGGCCGCCCAGGGCCGCGAGTGCGAGCGCGGCGAACCCGACCGCGACCGCGCCGATCTGCACGGCCGAACGCGGCGGCAGGGGCTCGGACGACGCGAACCGGCCACTGTACCCGCGGGCCGCCATGGCCTTACCGACGCGGTCGGCCCGGTCGTACGCCCGGACGAACGAGAGGGCGAAGACGCCGGCGAAGAGGCGCGTGCTAGTCAGGACCCCGTGGGCGAGCCCGCCGCCCCGGGCGCGGAGGGCGCGAAGGAGCCCGTCCACGAGCTGGAGGGTCGTGAAGAGGAACCGGTACGAGAGCAGGAAGACCTGGTCGACCGGTGTCGGGAGGATTGTCGAGGCGAGGGTCGCGAGGTGGACGTAGCGCGTGGTCATCAGCACGACCAGGGTGAAGGTAATCGTCGCGAGGGCCCGGGCCACGAGGGAGACGGCGAGCGCGACCCCGCCCGTGGACAGGACGAGCCCGCCAGCCTCGAGCACGGGGGCCCCGGGCTCGTTCCAGACGAGGAAGACAACCAGGGAGAAGACGAAGAGGGCAGGGATCGCGTACCAGCGCAGGAGCTCGCGGAGCGGCAGGCCCGCAAGCCGGTAGACGGCGATCGTGCCGGCCCAGGCCAGCAGGAGCAGCCAGACGGAGTGGGTGAGGGTCACGAGCAGGACCAGCCAGGCGAGGGCGGCGACCTTGGCCCGCGGGTCGAGGCGGTGGAGGGCGGAGGCGCCGCGCTCGGCGTACAGCGTGATCAGGTTTGGGTCGGGGATGTGGCTCGAGCGGTGCATCGCGGACATCGGGGGATCACTTCTCCCGACGGGCGCAGCAGCCCTGGTCGCGGGCGATGGCGCCGCAGATCGAGCGGGACGGGTGACCGAGGGTTGCGCAGATGGTATTGACCACGTCGCGAGGGATGCGGGCCTCGCAGCGCGCGGCCTGTTCGCAGGCCGTCGCGGGCTCCATCCCCAGGCGGGCGAACGCGAGCGCGAGAAGGCGGTGCCGCCGCATCAGGAACTCGGCGCAGCGCCGTCCTCGCTCAGAGAGGGCGATCCCGTGGTACGGCGCGTGCTCGACCAGGCCGGCCTCGACCAGGACGCGGACGGTCTTGGTGCTGGTCGATGGGTCGACCCCGAACCGTCCCGCCAGGTCGGCGTTCGTGACCGACCCGTCCCGCTCGAGCAGGAACTTCAAATACTCAATTCGCCGCGGCGTCAGCGCGCCGTCTCCCCTCTCCGTCATGCCGGATTCGTTGGGCGCCGGGGCGGGATAAGGGTTTGGCCCCGTACCAAGTTTGGGCCTACCGCCGATCGACGAGCCGCTTCGGCCGTCCCTTGATCGCGTGGAGCTCGAGTCCGCCCGGGCCCGTGAAGGTGAAGAGGACCCTGAGCTCGCCACCGAGCTGCATGGCAGCGAGCATCGGGTTGTGCGTGGCGAGGGTCTCGAGCATCCGCTCCTGGATCGCCCTGCGGTCGCACGTGGCTGGGTCCCTGCACTCGAGCCCGATCCGGAGGACCGCGCCCGTGTCGCCCTCGCCGTAGAGAAAAGCCTCGTACTCGCCGGTCAGGTCCGCCATGTTCTCGGGCGCGAAGACCGCGCGCTCGATCTCGGTCCGGTCGAGCCGGCCCATGCCGATCGCGACGCGGTCGTTCTCCCGGCGGGGAGGGCGGATCCGGAGGTGAGTCCGGCCGCAGGCGCACGTCTCGCGCGAGACGACGGAGGTGATGTCCTCGCTGTCGTAGTTGAGCAGGACCATGCCCGACTTTGCGCCGACCGGGAGGAGGTGGGAGAGGACGATCCGACCCTCGGCCCCGTCCGGGACGAAGGCCCGCTCGTGCGGGTCGTAGAGGTCCAGGTGGACCATGTCCTCGGGGACGTGGAGCCCGTCCTGGACGGAGCACTCGCCGCACATGGTCCCCTCGGTCGAGCCGTAGGTGTTGTAGACGGGGCAGTCCCAGCGGTCGGAGAGGTACTCGCGCGACGCCTCGGCAAAGGACTCGCCCCCGACGACCAGGCGCCGGATGCCCGTCTCGCGCGGGTCGATCCCCTCTGCCTCGAGCCGGTCGGCCAGCCGGAGGAGCTTGAAGACCGAGCCGACGATGGCGGTCGGGCGGTAGCTCGAGATGATACGGCTCGGGAAGGTGCACTTGCCGGTCGGGATCATCGTCATCTTCAGCCGCTCCGCGGCAAGGGTCATGGTGTTGGCCCCGACGTTCATGCCGTACGAGGTGCAGACCACCACGCGGTCGCCGTGCCCGAGCCCCTGCGAGGCGAACGAGCGGGCGTACTTCTCGGCGTAGCCCTCCCAGTCATCCCAGGTCAGGAAGAAGGCTTTCGGGACGCCCGTGGTGCCGCTTGTCTCGTGGATGGTGAAGACGTCTCCGCAGGGCACCGAGAGGAAGCCGAAGTCCCGGGTGACCGGGGGCTGGTGCGAGCGGATGGTCGGGCCCGAGACGATGGGGAGCTCGAGCAGGTCGTCGTGGGTTCGGATGTCCTTCGCGCTCACGCCGTTCGCCTCGAGCCAGTGGCGGTAGAACGGGGAGTGGTCTTCGGCGTACTGCACCGTGTACCGGATACGGGCCTCCGAGAGGGCGTCGAGATCGCCCCGGTCCATGGTCTCGATGGCGGGGTTCCGCATGCCCCGGCTCGCTGTCATGACCTCCCATTGGTAACCGGGGCAGATAATACCGATCCGCTACTGCCCCGGGCGCTCCCATCGGAGTCGGACCGTGGCTTTTTTATGGTTTCCCGGACCATGTAGTAAAGCACACAGCACCGTGCAAGCGCGGATAGTGTAGTGGTTATCACTAGGCGTTGCCAACGCCTAAACCCGGGTTCGAGTCCCGGTCCGCGCATCGTTCTTTTCGACGTATTCCCCCGCCGGGAGCGGAGCCTTCCTGTTCGCAGTCGGTCCCCCTTCGTCCGGCGGGACGATCGGATCTCCTTCTCTCTCACGCGGACGGCCCGAGGTCAAGATGGCCGCGGAGTGCGGCGAGTGTCTCCGGGTCGGCCACGAGCGTGAGGTCGGGGGTGAGGGTGTAGACGGGCAGCCGGCCGAAGACCGTCCCGCGCTCGAACCGGTAGACCCGGGCTTCGAGCAGGCCCGTCGCGAGCACGCGATAGCCTTCGCAGTCGATAACGGCGTCGCCCTCGAGGCGGGGGGCGAGCTCCTGGTCGATGAACCGCACGATCGCCTCCGCTACCTGGCGGGCCAGGAGGCCGCTCTCCGCGCTGTGAGTCGTGCGCGTGACCGCGTACAGCCCGGCGAGGAGAACAACGAACTCCAGGGTCTGCACGAGCGGGCTGACCTGCCCCTCGGCCAGCACGCGGAGAACGGGCGGCCCGGGCAGGACCAGGATCGAGAGGAGCACGACGGACGCGAACGCGACGGGCACGCTCAGGAAGGCGAGCAGGATCAGGCCGATCTCGCGGTGGGCCGTGAACCGGGCGCGGACGGCGGTTGCGCGCTCCCGGAGCGTTCCGACGCCCGGGGTCATGCGCCAGACCGCGAGGCCCAGGGCCAGGGCGAGGGCCGACTGGACCGCGATCACGAACCCGAGGCCGCGAGCGGGCGAATCGCCGCCGAGCCAGTTGAGGGCGACGAGGAGGTTAACCGTCGCGAGCCAGGCGAGTGCGGGCGCCACGGCGCGGGCGTTGATCACGAACGCGTTCCCGGCGAGGTAGCCGAGCTTCCGGCCCGGCTCGAGGAGCCCGAGGGCCCTCAGCGTCGGGAGGTAGGCGCGATCCGCGGCCGGGGCCCGCCGGTTCCGGAGCGAGGGCAGCAGGAGCAGAAACGGGTATGCCAGCTCGAAGAGGAGGGTCGCGCCGACCCACAGGTAGGCGCCCTGCGGAAGGACCGCGATGCAGATGGCCGGCAGGGCGACGGCGAGGACGGCGACGGCTGCCGCCGGGAGCGGGGGGTCCCGCGCGGTCGCGGCCAGCAGGGCCTCCTGCTCAACCCGCGTCGCGGCCGCGAGAGCGGCGAGGAACTCCTCCTTCCGGCTGATCCGGCAGATGTCCATCCCCACTCCTTCTCAGAAGGACGAGTCCGGGTCGGGGGCCTCCCCGGCAATCGCGTCCGCAAGCTCGCTCTTTTGGTGGCGCCGAAAGTACGCGATTCCCACGAGGGCCACGCCCGCGGATCCGATCAGCACGAAGATCATGTCGAGCATGGTGTCCCCGAGATCGTTCTGCATCGGCCCGTTCAGCGAGCCGCCGAAGAACATGTCCACCAGGAACTCGTAGATCTCCCAGGCGGCCCCGAGGGCCAGGCCGAAGATCACGGTGAACCCGGCCACAAAGAGCGGCGTCAGGCTCATACGCCAGTACCGTTCCAGGAAGATCACGCCGAGGAAACCGATCAGCGCGACTGAGATCCCCGAGACCAGGTGCGCGAGCTTGTCGTAGAACGGGTAGAACGTGACGTACCAGCCCTGGACGTAGCCCGCGGTATGGAGCCAGAGGGAGAGGGCGATCAGGAAGAAGACGAACCAGGGGAAGCGGATGCCGAGCCGGTCCGCGGCCACGTAGGGCACAATGGTCAGGCCGAACATGAAGAACGCCGTGAACATCTCCACGTACCGCCCCGTGAGGAAGGCGAAGACCCCGTTCGCCGCGATCAGCGCCTGGAAGAAGTAAGCAAGGTACATCCCCTGCGAGGCGGCCATGCCGCTCTATCTGCGCCCCCTTGCTCTTATCCTTTCCCGTAGCGCCCGTCGCGTGGACCTGCGTTCCCAGGGTTCAGCCGCCGCGGAGACGGGCGGCGCAGGCGGGGCAGATCATCTTGCGCTTGCGGTCGAGCTCGTCGAGCGAGCGCGGCGAGTACATCACGCACTCACGCTCGGGGCAGTGCTCGAGCCCGAAGAGGTGGCCGACCTCGTGCGCCCCCTCTTTCGCGACCCGGTCCAGCAGGTCGTCCTCGGACGCGGGGCGGCCATAATAGTGGTTGTGGAGCCGGGCCGTCGAGACCACGGCCGCCCCGCGCTCGGGCCGGGCAAGGCCGAAGACGTACTCCTCGCCCGGCGCGAAGAGGTCGTCGGGCACGACGAGCAGGACCGGGTCCTCCCAGCCCCGGCAACGGTGCGCGGCCTCGAGGCAGGTCAGCAGGGTGGGCGCGCTGTACTGCCGGCGGAGCAGGTCGAACCCGGTCAGGAGCAGCCCGTTCGGCTCGATGACGCCGCCCTCCACGCCGAGGATCCCCTCGATCAGCCGCTGGACCGGGCGCTGGAGCCCCTGCGGCGAACGGTGATCCCAATAGAGGGCAAAACGCATAGTAACAGTGTGACGGGCCAGTCCATTAAACAGATCGAGCGGGCGGTCGGCGCCTACGTCGGCGCCCACTACCGCTCCGCGGTCGAGGTCGGCATCGGCCGGAACACGACCGCGGCCGAGACGGCCCGGGCAACCGGCTGCCGCGTCCGGGCGGTCGACGTCCGGCCCTGCAACACGGGGTCCGTCCCGTTCGCGCGGGACGACGTCTTCGCTCCGGACTTCGCCCTCTACCGCGGCGCGGAGGTCATCTACGTGGTCCGGCCCGGGGTCGAGATGGTCCCGGCCCTGGTGGCGCTGGCCCGGGCCTGTGCCTGCGACCTCCTGGTCTACCATCTCGGCAACGAGATCTACCTCGACGGCGGCGAGCGGATCGCGGCCGGTGGCGTGGTCCTCCACCGGTATTACCGCGCTCCTTCAGAAGAGGGTTGACTGGGACCGGGCCTCGCCCTCGGGGCGCGGCGCGGGAACCTCTTTCTCTTTCGCCCGCCGCTTCTTCGGCTTCTCGGCCTTCTCGAGCTCGCGCCGCTCCTTCGCGAGCCGCCCCGCGATCTCGGCCGAGCGCTCGCGGTCGCCGGTCAGCAGGGCGAGCTCGTCTCCGTCGAGGTCGAGGGTCCGCGCGAGCGGCTCGGGGTCTTCCGCGACGAGCGACCGCGCCGCCTCGAGGTAGTACTCGCGGAGCCCGGCCCGCGAGACCCCCATCCAGGCCCCGAGCTTCCGCATCAGCGACGTCCGGGCCGCCTTTCGCCGTCGCGCCTGGGCCATCCGGCCCCAGCGGGCCGGGGGGGCCAGGCGGGAGCGGACCCCGGCGCCGTTCGCGGCGCGGGCCGTCCCGAGGACCGCGAGCGCAGTCGCGTACCGCCAGAGCGTGTAGTTCTGCCGCCGGTACGTCCGGGCGAGGGCGAGATCGGCGGCCGCGAGCGCGGGGTAGGCTTCGCACCGCGCCGGGGGTGGGAGCTGCCCGAGCGACCCCTCGAGCCACTGGACGATCGCGTCGGGCTTGTCGTCGACCTCCCACGCCAGGGCCATCAGCTCCTCGTCAGGCCGGTCGCGGAGGACCGCGCCCACGAGCTCGAAGATGGTCGAGCGCTCGTCCTTCTGCGAGGTCCGGATCGAATCCTGGTCGATTGCGGACTCGCCGATGGCTGCTGCCTGGAGCATGGTGACGGCCGCCCGCATATCCCCGTTCGCGCTCTCGGCCACGACGCGGAGGGTCTCGTCGTCGCAGGCGACCCCCTCCTCGCGGCAGATCAGGCGGAGGCGCGGCACGATAGAGCGGGCCTGGAGCGCCCGGAACTGGACGGGCTCAGTCCGCGACCGGATCTCGCCCGCGACTGCGTAGAGGTCGTTTGCGATCAGGATCACGGGCTGCCGGGCGGTCTTGATCAGGTCCACCATCGCCTTGGCCCCACCCCGGTCCGCGGTCCCGTGCAGGCTGTCGGCCTCGTCGAGCAGGACCAGGCGCCGCCCGGTCCCGAAGAGGCTGCCGGTCACGGCCGACTGTCCGGCCACGCGCTCGATCGCGGCCCGCGTCCGCTGGTCCGAGGCGTTCAGCTCGACCACCTCCCAGTCCATCTCGCGGGCGAGCGCGTGCGCGGCCGAAGTCTTGCCCGTGCCGGGCTTGCCGTAGAGCATGAGCGGGCGGTCGCCGGGCTGCCAGCTCCGGGCCCACTCGACCATCTGCCGGACGGCGACGCCGTTTCCGACCAGGTCGCCGACCCGCTGGGGCCGGTACCGCTCGGTCCAGTCCATGCTTTACTGATCGGCCGGCACATCAAATAAATTATCAGCGATGAAGCACGAATCGATATGATAGGAAGGTCGAACGCCGTGGAGAGATCGCAGCCGACAGCGCTTATTGCAGACCGTATCCGTGGATACGAGGGGGTTCGACGAAAAAACGCCATCGGCGACCTGGTCCAGGCCTTCGCGATGGACGCGCCGGATGTCCTGGCCGACTTCGGCGAGGACGCGGCCGTGATCCGCCACGGTGACCAGGCCCTCCTGCTCGCGGCCGATGGGATCTGGTCCCGCCTGATGGAGGCCGACCCGTACTGGGCGGGGTACTGCGCCATCCTTGTCAACATCCACGACATCGCGGCCATGGGCGGGCGGCCGCTGGCCATGGTCGACGTCTTCTCTATCGCCGACCGCGTGATCTGCGACCAGGTGGTCCGGGGGATGCGGGACGCCTCTATCCAGTTCGGCGTGCCGATCGTCGGCGGCCACCTCCACCCCGACACGCCGTACTCGGTGATCGACGTCGCGATCCTCGGCGCGGCCCGGCTCGATGCGGTCATCTACAGCCACACGGCCGGGGCGGGCGACCGGGTGATCGCGGCCATTGACCTGGACGGGCGCGTCCATCCGTCGTGCATCCTGAACTGGGACTCGGTCACCATGAAGCCGGCAGCGGTCGTCCGGGCCCAGATCGCCTGCATGCAGGAGCTGGCCGAGGACGGGCTCGTAACGGCCGCCAAGGACGTCTCGAACCCGGGCCTGATCGGGTCGCTCGGCATGCTCCTCGAGGTCTCGGGCTGCGGGGCCGTCGTCGACGTGGACTGCATCCCCGTCCCCGACCTCGATGCCCACGGGATCACGTTCGATCACTGGCTCCGCATGTACCCGGGCATGAGCTTCGTGCTGACCGTCCGGCCCGAGAACGCGGCCGAGGTCTGCCGCCGGTTCGAGGCGGTCGGGATGGCCGCGGCCGAGATCGGCACGGTCGACGGTTCCCGCCGGCTCTCGCTCTCCGGGCCCGAAGGCGAGGCGACGGTCTTCGACTTCGCCGCCAACGGGATCACCCGCATCGCGCCGAGCCGGGACGGAGAGTCGTGATCGTCGGGATCGGGGCTGCGTCGGCGGAGGACCTGCCCCTGATGCGCCGGGGCGCCGAGGCCCTCGATCCGGGGGTGCTCGTCCGCTTCTACTGCACCCCGGACGCGGCCGACGCAGGCGGGCCGTCCTGCTCGGCGTCCGACGACCCGGCCGGAGCCCTGATCGACGACCTGGTCGAGGAGCGGATCGACGCGGCCGTCCGGGGGACGCTCCCCGCGAACCGGACCCTCGCCCTTCTCCGACGCGCGACCGGCGTCGACCGGCTCGAGCGGGTCGCGCTCCTCGAGTGCGCGGACGGTCGCCGCTTCCTCCTCGCGCCCGTCGGCGTGGACGAGGGGTGGACTGTGGCCGAGAAAGTGGAGCTCATCAAACGCGGACGCGAACTCGCCCGCCGCCTCGATCTTCCCCCCGGCGTCGGCGTCCTCTCCGGCGGCCGGCTCGGGGACCTCGGCCGCCACCCTGCCGTGGACCGGTCCATCGCCGACGCCGAGCTCGCGGCCCGGCTCGGAGGCGGAATCCACTGCGAGATCCTGATCGAGGAGGCGGTCGAGCGCTGCGGCCTCGTGGTCGCCCCGGACGGGATCTCGGGAAACCTGGTCTTCCGGACCCTTGTCTACCTCGGGGGGGGAAACGCGCACGGTGCGCCCGTAACCAATATCGGGCCCGTCTTTATCGACACTTCGCGCGCTTCGCACGAGTACGCGCGGCCCCTCCGGCTCGCCGCACGACTCGTCGCAGCGCGTTCTGAGCGATAGGCGGCTTCTAAATCAAAAACGGAGCGATTCATAGCGCCAGTCTTCGTCCGCGTCCAAATTGCCGCGTGATCGCGGTAATTCCCGGAAATCCCCCGCCAATGGAGGATCAGAGCGTGATTCTCGGGATAAACTCGAAATATTTAAATGTCCCGTAACGGATCTCTTCTCTGAGGTTGAACAGCACCATGGCTGACTTACCGATTGCTGCAGTTGTTCGTATTGCTAAAAAGAGCGGAGCGGAACGCGTCGGGTCCGACGCGGCCGCCGCCATCGTATCGAAGGCCGAGGAGTACATCGGCGCCCTGACCACGGAGGCCAACCGCCTCGCGCAGCACGCGGGCCGGAAGACCATCAAGGAAGAGGATGTCGAGCTCGCGGCCAAGTCCGCGTAACCCCACCCCTTTTTCAGAAGACGCCCTTCGTCGACGGGACGCTCTCGTCGCCGGGCTCGCGCGTCACAGCGCTCCGCAGCGCGACGCCGAACGCCTTGAAGACGGCCTCGGTGGTGTGGTGGTTGTTCCGCCCGTACGCCCGCACATGGAGCGTGACGCCCGCGTGCTGGCAGACGGACTCGAGGAAGTGGCCAACGAGGCTCACGTCCATGCCGCCGACCGTGTGGCCCGAGAACTGCGCGTCGAAGACCAGGTAGGCCCGGCCCCCGCAGTCGATGGCCGCTTCAGCCAGCGCCTCGTCCATGGGCACGGCCGCGAAGCCGAACCGCCGGATCCCCCGCCCCTCGCCGAGGGCCTGCTTGAGGGCCGTGCCGAGCACGATCCCGACGTCCTCGACCGTGTGGTGTGCGTCCACGGCGAGGTCGCCCTCAGCCCCGACCGAAAGGTCGAACCGGCCGTGGCGGGCGAACGCGTTCAGCATGTGGTCGAAGAAGGCGATGCCCGTCGAAACGTCGGCCTTCCCCGTCCCGTCCAGGTCGAGGGCGAGCGCGATCTTCGTCTCGGACGTCTCGCGCCGGAGTTCAGCCCGCCTCATGCGGCTGCCTCCAGGGCGTCGGCGAGGGTGATGCGCCCGGCGTACAGGGCCGAGCCGAGCACGACGCCGGCCGCGTCGAGCCCGCGGAGGACCCGGACGTCGTCGACCGTCGTGACCCCGCCCGCGACCACGACCGGGACCGGGACGGCCTCGATCAGGGCGCGGACGGGCGCAGGGTCAATCCCCTGCTGCAGCCCTTCGACCGAGACGTTCGTGTACAGGAGCGAGCCCGCGCCCTGCTCGACGAAGACCTCGGCCCACCGGAGGTAGTTGCCGCGCGTCTCCTGCCAGCCCGCGACGGCGATCTCGGTCCCCCGTGCGTCGACGCCGGCCATCACCCGCTCGGAGCCGTACTCCTTCGAGAGCCAGCGGAGCGCGTCCGGGTTCTCGACCGCGTGCGTCCCGAGGATGACCCGGTCCACGCCCGCGTCGAGCCAGCCGGTGGCGTCCTGGAGGGATCGGATCCCGCCGCCGAGCTGGACCGCGACCCCGGTCTCGGAGACGAGCCGGCGGACCACGTCCGCGTTTGACGAGGCCGTACCGAACGCCCCGTCCAGGTTGATCACGTGGAGCCGGCGGGCCCCCTCGTCGATCCAGCGCCGGGCGCAGGCGAGCGGGTCGCCGTACCCGGTCGCCCGGTCGCGTTCGCCCTGCACGAGCTGGACGCACGCGCCGCCCATCACGTCGACTGCCGGAAGGACCTCCATGGGAATCAGCGGATCATTAGCGCTATGGACATAACAAGCATGCCCTTTGCACCGGGGA
>CAYWVY010000050.1:0-16365 GCA_964461885.1 uncultured Methanospirillum sp.
AGCGGCTCGTTGGCCCCGATCCATTCCATCCGGCCGAAGAAGAGGGTGACGTCGGCAAAGTCGGAACGGCCGTTGCCGTTGACATCCTCGCACCAGCCGTCGCCGTCGAGATCCGCCGGCCGGCCCGAGCCGCCCGGGACCACCGACGGTGCCGCAGGCACGTAGTGGACCAGGGGGAGAAGGTCCACGTTCGTGCCGTCGCCCCGGAGGTCGTACGGCCCGTCCGCGATCCCGTCGCGATCCTCGTC
This sequence comes from uncultured Methanospirillum sp., assembly GCA_964461885.1. Lineage (GTDB taxonomy): Archaea > Halobacteriota > Methanomicrobia > Methanomicrobiales > Methanospirillaceae > UBA288. The sequence continues at coordinate 249 of CAYWVY010000050.1, forward strand.
CCAGTGCGAGTCCGACCACCCCATCCTGTCGGGCCTGCCCCAGTAGTTCCCGCCCATGAACGGCCCGCCGACCATGTTCGGCCCCGCCGTCTTCAGCCCGTTCCAGGCGTTCGAAAGGACCGCGCCGTCGAACCGGACGTTGACGCGGTTGACCAGGCGGTTGTCGGCGATCCTGTTGCCGCCGGAGGCGTAGAGGGAGATCCCGGCCGTCGCGGAGCCCGTGATCTCGGTACGCTCGATGTTCGCGTCGTGCGAGTTCCGGATGAAGACCCCCAGGCCGTTTCTCGCGAGCCCGCAGCCCCGGATTGAGATGTTTCGCGTTCCGCCGTCGAGCGAGAGTCCGGCGAAGGTCGAACCCGCGACTGTGCACCCGTCGATGCTGCCGCCATCGACGCCGTAGTATGCCAGCCCCTCGTCCCAGCCCGTGAGCGACAGGTCTGTGACGGTCACGTTCGCGAGGCCGGACGGGCCGAAGGCGAGCACCCCGTACTGCCCGGCGCCGGGGGCGGCGCCGACCGTGTGGCCGTTCCCGTCCAGGATCACGCCCGATGCCCGGATCTCGACCGCGCACGGCGCCACGAGGCCGACCTGGTCCCGGACGAGATAGTAGCTGCCCGGCTCCGTGATCACGCACGGCAGGGCGTCGATCGCTCTCGGCGTCGGCGCCGTCGACGGGGAGAAGGCGACCTCCTCGGTCATCCAGAGCATGGCGGCCGCGTCCTGGTCGAAGAGGTCCACGGTCGCGTCGTAGTCGAGGTCCATGGAAACCCGGAAGAGGCCATTCGGCCGGCCCGGCCGCGACCCCCACGAGTTGAGCATGACCCAGTACCGGTCGTCCGGGTCAGTGTCGTCGTACCCGACGCAGAGGACCGCGTGGCCGCCGCCTCCGCCGTCCTCCTCGTAGGGGGCGTTGACCCAGGGGTCCGGGTTCCACGACGCCCCGTCCTCAGCCCCGCTTCCCCAGAAGTCGTAGAAGGCCTGCCACGCAGTCGCGTTCGGCAGGTAGAACGCGACCCAGACCGCCCGGTCACGATCGAGCACGGCCTTGAGGTTCGCGATCGCCTGCTCGCGCCCGACGTGGCGGGTCACGACCCGCTCGGTCAGGATCGAGTCGATCCGGTAGTGCGGGTCGGTCTCGATCGCGTAGGCCGGGACGAGGGACCGGCCGTTCTCGGCACACCACCAGCCGCCGTCGCGGTAATCCGCGTTCGGGTTCGACCAGGGGACGGCCGTTCCGGTCGAGGTGTAGAAGGCCGCGAAGTCGTCAAGGAAGCCGCCGTCGCCTGCCCAGCGGTACTGCGGCGACGAAGGACGGTAGTTTGCGTCGAGGTACTCGATCGAGAGGCGGTCGCGCACCCCGCCCTGGACGGCGTGCGCGATCTCGAGCACCCCCGTGCCGGCCCATGCCCAGCAGTTGCCGGCGCGCCCCTGGTTCCGGTCGGCAGGGACGTAATCGAGGTACGGAAGGAGGTCCCGCGACCCGTCCCCCGTCACCAGGCTGCGGAGACGGGGTGGACCGGGATCGACGGCCGGGGCGCGCCCGTATGCCGCGTTCCATGCCGCGAGCTGCGTTGCGTCCGGGTGCATGATCGCGTACTCGTCGTCTACAGCCGCCGCGGGGCCGTTCAGCAGCAGGAGGATGACGAGGGCGAGGGAGAGCCGTTCAATGACCGTGGCAGACACTACGAAGAGGGGATTGGCCCGGCAGGGAAAAAAAGGGAGCAGTCGCCTTCCGTGTTATTCCCGGGGTTTCGTCTTGAGATAGGCCCCGACCGCTGCCGAGATCGCGGCGACCTCCTTGGTCTGCCGGAGCGACGAGGCGAGGGTCTGCATGCGCCCCTCTTCCTCCCGGAGCGCACGGAGGATGCTCCGCTGGATGTGCTCCTCGGCGAGGAAGTGCGTGTGCGTGTCGCCCTCGATGAAGTGCCGGTTGTTCATCAGGGCGTAGTGGAGGGGGAGCGTGGTCTTGACCCCGATGATCACGTACTCCGAGATGGCACGGCGCATCCTCTCGATCGTCTTGAGCCTGCTCATGCCGTAGGTGCAGAGCTTCGAGATCATCGAGTCGTAGTAGGGCGATATCGCGTACCCCATGTGGACCCCCGAGTCGAGCCGGACGCCCGGGCCTCCCGGCGAGCGGTAGCGAACGATCTTGCCGGGCGTGGCCTGGAAGTTGTTGAGCGGGTCCTCGGCGTTGATCCGGCACTCGATGGCGTGCCCCCGGAGGCTGATCTCGTCCTGGGCGTACTCGAGCGGCTCGCCCGCGGCCGTCGTGATCTGCTGGCGGACCAGGTCCACGCCCGTGACGAGCTCGGTGATCGTGTGCTCGACCTGGAGCCGGGTGTTCATCTCCATGAAGTAATACTCCCCGTCCGCGTACAGGAACTCGACCGTGCCCGCGTTCACGTAGTCGCAGGCCCTCGCCGCCGCGATCGCAGAGGCCGCCATCCGCTCGCGAAGCTCCTCGGTCATGATAGGGCAGGGCGACTCCTCCACGAGCTTCTGGTGCCGCCGCTGGATCGAGCACTCGCGCTCGAACAGGTGGACCATGTGCCCGTGCTCATCACCGAGTATCTGGAGCTCGATGTGCCGGGGCTTGACCAGGTACTTCTCGAGCAGGACCGTGGGATCGCCGAAGGCCGAGGCCGCGATCCGCTGCGCGCCTTCGATGGCCGCCGCGAGGCCGGCCTCGTTCTCGACGATGTGCATCCCGATCCCCCCGCCCCCGGCCGAGGCCTTGACGATCACGGGATACCCGATCTCGGCCGCGACTCCTGCCGCCTCGTCGAGCTCCCGGACCCCTTCCGGGGCTCCCGGTACGACCGGGACGCCGGCCGCCTGCATCATCTGCTTGGAACCGATCTTCGAGCCCATGGCCATGATCGTCTTCGAGGTCGGGCCGATGAAGCGCACTCCCGCCTCCTCGCAGGCCCGGGCGAACCCCGCGTTCTCAGCGAGGAAACCGTATCCCGGGTGGATCGCCTCGGCACCCGTCTTGCAGGCGACGTCGAGGATGCGGTCGATCTTCAGGTACGACTTCGCCGGCGGGGCCTCGCCCACCAGGAAGGCCTCGTCCGCGTAGGTAACGTGGAGCGCGTTCCGGTCCGCGTCCGAGTAGATCGCGACCGTCTCGATGTCCATCTCGCGGCAGGCCCGCATGACCCGGATCGCGATCTCGCCGCGGTTCGCGACGAGGATCTTCTCGAAGAAGGTCATTCGACCACCAGGAGCACGTCGCCCGACTGGACCACGTCGCCCTTGTCGACGAAGATCTCGGTCACGACCCCGTCGCGGGGGCTGTGGATCGGGTTCTCCATCTTCATTGCCTCGAGGACGACGAGGGTGTCGCCCTTCTTCACATGGGCACCCCGGCCCGCCCGGACCTCGAGGACCATGCCCTGCATGTTCGACTTGACCCCGTTCCGGATATCGCCGCGCGGGGCCCGATCAGGGGCCTTCTCAACGCTCGTGGCGACCGCGGTCCCCTCGACCGAGAGGATCCGGACCGAGAAGACCTCCCCGTCGACCTCGACCTCCATCATCGACGGGACGTCGGTCGCCTGCCTCCCCGCAGTCTCGCCGCGCCGCGGCGTCGGGATCGCCTCGGGGCTCCGCTCGCCCATCAGGAAGGACGGCGCGATCGCCGGGTAGAGGATGTAGGTCAGGACGTCCTCTGCGCGCCGGACGAGCCCCTGCTCGGTCGCCTCTGCCCGCATCCGCTCGTAGATCGGCTCGAGCAGGTCCGCGGGGCGGCAGGACACGACCTCTTCACCGGCGACGAGAACCTGGGAGAGGACCTCGTCGTCCATCGGCGCCGGCGCGTGGCCGTAGAGGCCACGGACGTAATCCCGGACCTCCTTGGTGACGTTCTTGTACCGCGCGCCGAGGAGCACGTTCAGTACGGCCTGGGTCCCGACGATCTGCGAGGTCGGGGTCACCAGCGGCGGGTACCCGAGGTCCTTCCGGACGCACGGGACTTCGGCGAAAACCTCCTCGAGCCGGTCGAGCGCGTCCTGCTCCTTGAGCTGGCTGACCAGGTTCGAGATCATGCCGCCCGGAACCTGGTAGATCAGCACGTCCGAGTCGATGCGCTCGGAGATCGGGTCGATGAGAGCGCCGTACCGGTCTCGCAGCGCAAGGCAGGCGTTCCGGGCCTCCCGGAGGGTCAGGAGGTCGATCCCGGTATCGCGCTCGGTCCCGGCGAGCGACGCGACCACGGACTCGGTCGGGGGCTGGGACGTCCCGAGCGCGAACGGCGACATGGCCGTGTCCAGGATGTCGACACCGGCATCGATCGCGGCCTGGTATGACATGGACGCGATCCCCGAGGTCGAGTGGGAGTGGAGGCAGACCGGGAGACCGGTCGTCTCCCGAATACCCGTGACCAGGTCCCGCGCCGCGACCGGCATGATCAGGCCGGCCATGTCCTTGATGCAGATCGAGTCGGCTCCCCGAGAGGCGAGTTCGCCGGCCATCTCGATGAAGCCTTCGACCGAGTGCACGGGGGAGACCGTGTACGAGATCGCGCTCTGGAGATGGGCGCCCACGTCCTTGACGGCCGCCATCGAGCGCTCCATGTTCCGGATGTCGTTCAGGGCGTCGAAGACCCGGAAGATGTCCACCCCGTTCGCGTGCGCGGCCCCGACGAAGCGGTCGACCACGTCGTCGGGGTAGTGGCGGTACCCGACCAGGTTCTGGCCGCGGAGGAGCATCTGGAGCCGGGTGTTCGGCAGGGCCTCCTTGAGCTGGCGGAGCCGTTCCCACGGGTCTTCGGCGAGGAACCGGATGCACGTGTCGAAGGTCGCGCCGCCCCACGCCTCGACCGACCAGAACCCGGCACGGTCGAGAAGCCGGGCCAGCGGCAGCATGTCTTCAGTTCGAAGACGAGTGGCGATAAGCGACTGATGGGCGTCCCGCAGGGTCGTATCGGTAATATTAAGCGGTTTTTTGGGAATCGCAGCACTCATCGCGGACCTCTCGGCTGTTACTGTGATAAAAGCCGGAAGAGCTGTTCACAATGATAGTATAAAAATATCGCGCGATCCGGAGAGGGCGACGACCAGGATGGCGAGCGCGACGCCGGCGGCGGCGAGGTCCGTGCGGGTGAACTCAAACTGCGGCACGAGCACTCCGCCGCCGGCGTAGCCGCGGAGAGCGAGCAGGCGGGCCAGTTCGCGGCTGCGCCGGAGCTCGGTGAAGAGGAGGGCCGTACCGATCGCAAACCACCGGGGCACGACGGGCAACCGCTTCTGGGCGACCGCGAGCCGGATATCCGCGAGGTCGGCGGCAGCCGCCCGTAGGGATCCGAGGGCGAGCTCGCCGACGAGACCGAGGTCGAAACCGGCGCGAGGGAGGCCGATACGCGCGCCGATCCAGACCCCGAGGTCGAGGAGGTCGCCGTCGCGCTGGTCTGCGTACGCGTACGCCGCGATGAGGAGGACGCCCGCACAGCGCACGAGGTACGAGAAACCGTCGCCCCCCGAGATTTCGGTCGCGAGGGCCGCGAGCAGGACCGTGACCCCGAGGTAGAGGACCGTGGTGGAGGCGGGCAGGGCCCGGCGCGTGAAGACAAGCCACCAGAGCGTGACCAGGGCCGTTCCCGGGATCGATGCGAACGCGGCGACCGAGAGCGCGGCCACCGAGACAAGGCGAAGGCGCGGGTCGTCCATCAGGCCCCGGGAACGATGCGGCCGCCCGAGATCCGCCACCGGGCCGCGCCCGCCGGCAGGTACCGATCGGCGTGGGTCATCACGATCGTCACTCCTCCGCGCCCTGCGATAGCCCGACCGAGCCCGACGCGGGCCGGGACGTCGAGCGAGGCGAAGGGCTCGTCCAGGACGAGCAGATCGGCGTCGGTCGCGAGAGCGCACCCGAGTACGAGCCGCTTCTGCTCGCCCCGGGAGAGACGGAAGGGGTCCCGGTGGCTACGCGACGCGAGGCCGATCCGGTCGAGGAGCGCGGGGTCGGCCCCCCAGGAGGCGACCTCGGCCGCAACCGTGGCGCCCGTGAGGTGGTGGTCCGGGGACTGCAGCACCAGGAGGGGGCGGGAGATCCCCTCCATGCGGATGGCGCCGGAGACCGGCCCGAGCCCGCCGGCGATGGCGAGTGCGAGCGTGGACTTGCCCGACCCGATCCGGCCGGTGACGACGTGGACGCCCGGGTCGAACGAGCAGTCAGCCTCGAGCCTGAACGGACCGCGTTCGAGCGCGACCCGGTCGAGGCGGACCGAGATCACGCCGTCCCCCCTTCCCACGCGTCGAAGAGGGCGAGCGCCGCGGCGCCCTCAGCGGCGACCATCCCCCCCTCGAGGGCGATTGCGTGGTCCGCGCCCGCCGCGATAGCGGGGTCGTGCGTCGACCAGAGGACGTACCGGGCGCCGGCGCTCCGGACGACCGGGACGAGCCCGACGAGGGTCTCCCGGTCGAGGTGGCCGTCGAACTCGTCGAGGGCGAGGACGGTCGGGCCGCCGGCGAGGCCCGCAGCGAGCGCGACCACGCTCTGCTCGCCCCCCGAGAGGGTTCGCGTCGACCGATCGAGGAGATCTGCGGTCCCGGTCAGCCGCGCGGCGTGCAGCACACACCCGTCCACTACCTGGGGTGGAAGACCGGCAAAGCGGCCGCTCGATGCGAGCTCGTCCGCGACCCGGGAGAAGAGGAGGGAGCGGTCGGGAGAGGCCGACACCCAGCCCCCGTCGGTCTCGCGGGGGCTCCGGCCGTCCACGAGCACCGTCCCCGCGTCGGGGAGAAGGAGACCGCAGCAGACCTCGAGAAGGGTCGTCTTGCCCGCGCCGTTCAACCCGATCACGGCAGTCACGCCGGGGGTGAGCGTGAGCGACGGCACCCGGAGATTCCGGGCTGCAAGGTCGCGGATCTCGATCATCGCTCCTCCAGGCGCTGGCCGAGCGCGTACGCGGCGGCAGTCTTCAGGGCGTCGCCGGGGATGAACGGGAGCGCGCCCACGGCGAGCGCCGCCGGCAGGGCCGTCCCGGCCGAGAGGACGAGCCAGCCCGCTCCGCAGAGGTAGACAGCGAGGCCCCCGAGCGCGAGCCCGGCCATGCGGACCGGGCGTTCGCGACGTTCGTATGCGAACCCGGCAACGAGCCCCGCGAGGACGAAGCCGACGATAAAGCCGCCGGTCGGGCCGAGGAGGACGCCGACGCCGGCGAGGCCGTTGTGGAAGACGGGAAGGCCGAGCGCGCCGAGCATGAGGTAGCAGAGCGGGGGCAGGAAGCCCCAGCGGCGGAGCAGGACTCCCGAGAGCAGGACAAAGAACGTCTGGAGCGTCAGCGGGACCGGCACGAACGGGATCGAGATCCAGGCCCCGGCTCCGATCAGGGCCACCAGGGTCGCCGTCAGGGCCGCCCGCTCGGCCCGCGCTGTATCGCCGAACATCGTCAACCGCTCGAAAAAAGTTGGTTGACGATACGGATTAAGCCATCCACCGCGGCACCGCGGCGGGAAAGAGAGGTATCAGGTATGGAAGAGATCGCCCGCGATCACACGCTCGACCCGGCCGTTCTCCTTCCTGACCAGCAGGGCCCCGTACTCGTCGATGTCGATCGCCTCCCCGTCGAAGGACTTCGTCAGGGTGTTCACGCGCACGTGCTGGTCGAGCGTGCTGGACATCGACTTCCACTCGCGGAGGATCGCGTCGTACTCCTGGGCCTCGAGCAGGTCGTAGTGCCGCTCGAATTCACGGAGCAGGCGGGCCAGGAGCTCGGCGCGGTCGACCTCCTGCTCGAGCTCCGACCGCAGGGTCGTGACTCCCCGCTGCAGGTCCGGCGAGAGCACGGACGGGTCGAAGTTGGCGTCGATACCGATCCCGAGCAGGCAGTAATGGATCTCGTCGGCCTCGGCGTCGAGCTCGAGGAGGAGTCCCGCGACCTTCTTGTCCCCGATGAAGACGTCGTTCGGCCACTTGATCATCGCCCCCAGCCCGAGATCGCGCCGGATCGCCCGGGCGACGGCAACCGCCCCGACCATAGTGATCATGAAGACGTGGTCGATCGGGATCGTCGGGGTCAGGATGATCGTGATCCAGATTCCGCCCTCGGGCGAGACCCAGGCCCGCCCGAGCCGGCCCACTCCGCCGGTCTGCTCCTCGGCGATCACGACCCTGCCGTGGAGTGCCGCCCGGTCGCCCCCGGCAGCGAGCCACCGGGCCACGTCGTTCGTGGACGGCGTGGTCGGGAGATACGTGAGCTGCTGCCCGATCACGCGGGTCTTGAGGTGCTTCCTGATCTCGTACGGGAGGAGACGCCCGCTGCTCCTGACGAGCGTGTACCCGTCCTTCTGCGACGAGAGGATCGCGTACCCCTGCTCGCGCAGCTCCTGGATCTGCTTCCAGACCGCGGCACGGGTCACACCGAGCTCGCCGGCGAGGGTCTCGCCCGAGACCGGGCCTTTCGCCTCCTCGAGCAGGCGGATCGTCCGGTAGAGCGACTCCTTCATGAGCGGGGCTCCCCGTACGGCCCTCCGACGGGGCAGAAGCCCGTGCCGCAGACCTCGCGGACGAGGTCAGACTGCTGCTCCATCAGGGACGCGAGGTCGAAGATGCCGGTTATATCGACCACGCCGATCGCGGCGATGGGCGCGCCCGACGAATCGCGGATCGGGACGACGATGACCGGGGTCCCACGGTACGGCCCGGACGCCGGCCGGATGCGTCGCACCTCGTTCGCCGCCAGCACCTCCTCGAGCACCGGGCCCGAGTACGCATCGTCCACGACCCTCCCGGCTTCTATGCGGAGGCCGGGACGCTCGCGGGAGCGAGCAGTCACGGGCAGGCGGTTGAGGAGCTCGTGGAGCGCCATCATGATCGGTTGGAGTGCGCGGGTATCAGCCGCGGCGGAGATCTCGTACGTCTCCATGGGCTCACCTTCTCGTCCTGATCGTTGACGGACAGTTAAAATAAGGTTTCCCTGTGACGCACCAGTGAAACCCGTATTTTACTCTTACACCGAGTGCTATCTGCTCATAAGGTGACGGCCTCGACCTCATACCATGGCAAGCGGCCCATCGAGGACTTTCTCTCGAACCTATCCCAAGGTAGGCACCCGGCGCGCGTACGCCTCCGCCGTGCGCGCATCCCTCGATGGCATCTACGGGCCGCCGCGCCGGAAGTCTGTCACCGGCGGAAACATCCCCGGAGCTTCGAACTCAACCGGAGCCCCGAGCGCGTCGCCCACGTCCAGGCCGATCAGGGATCCGATGATCCGGTCGTGCGCATCTATGATCGAAAGATTGTGCCATGTGGTGGTTTACGCTTTGTTGTCGGCCGGGACAGGTCACGGGAAAGTCCCGCAGAGTAATTTCGAAAAAGGAAAGCAACAGGACTTCCAGTATCTCTTTCAGGAGAAAGCGACGGCCCGATCATGACACCCAGTACCAGATCCCTCGAGGCGATCGAGGAAGCATTTGCCCGCAGGTTCAACCCCTTCGACCTCAGTCTGCCCGCGGAGAACGTGCGCGAGCGACGGAAAGGGTCCCTCCCGTACGGCAGCGGCGGCCGTATATACTTCGTCTTCGGCGAAGAGGACGGCCAGGAGTACCTCGAGTACTACGCCTACCACCGTATGGGCGAAGACCACGCCCGGATCTACGAGGACGGCACCAAAGTTGATCTGCCCGAGCTCTGTTCAATGTTCGGGTTTGACCCCAAGATCCCGGGAGACAAAGAGAGGAAAGAAGCGGAGATGCAGAAACGGTACCGCGAGACCCTGGATGACCTGGTGGCCAAAGGCCTCTTTGACGACGAACCGATTCCTGGCTCGCTGGCGATCAACAGCTACCTCGTGCTGCACAATGAGGACGAGGAGAAGCTTGATGCCACAGAGGAAACGAAACCCGCCAAAGAGTAAAGGATAGGCAGGAAAGCGGTGTTCACCTCCACGGGGTTCGCCGCGTACATCCTCACCTCCCCCAACCCTTCCGAACGAAGACCGTGAGCGTTCATGCCGATTTTTCGCCGCTGTCCCTGAGGATCTTTGCCTGGAGCCTGCGTGACCTCGCAACGCCGTCAGGATCCCCGCGTTCACGGCAGATCTGTTCCATCTCCGTCAACCGCGCCATGGCACCGTCGGGATCACAACTGCTGACAAGGATCTTTGCCTGAACCTCGAGCGATTCCAGCAGGAAGTCGATGTTGTCCGTTTCCCGGCAGACCTGGGCCTGCTCTTCGAAAAGAGCCAGGGCGCCTTCAAGATCGCCACGTTCTGACTGGACGATTGCCCGATTGCCGAGCGCTGTGGCGATACCTTCGGAATTCCCCATCTCCCGGCAGATCCATTCCTGCTCCTTCAGGAGCGTGACAGCCTCGTCAAAATCGCCGAGATTCTTGTGGACCATTGCCCGATTGCCGACCGATGCCTGCAGTTCTCCGAGGTATCCAGTCTTACGGCAGATCCGCTCCTCTTCACGGTGGAGCCGTAGTGCCCCATCGGGGTCGCCACTGAGTGAGAGGATCACTGCCTGCGTGCCCAGCGCATCTGCAAGACCCTTGTGGTTCCCCCGCTCTCGGCATACCCGTTCCTCCTCCTTCATCAGTGCCATGGCGCCAGCGGAGTCGCCGCGGTTCGCGAGGTCCCACGCCCGTTCGGCGCATGACTTAACGGGTTCGTCGATAGTATCGGGTTCCCGGGGCTTGTCGTCCCTGGTGCCGGATGATGGTTCGGTCATGATCCCCCGCCTGAGCCTGGCCAGTTCCTCTTCGAGCACCACGCTGATCTCCTCCCTGCTCGCATGGCCGTGCCGGGCATTCGCCGCGATCTGGCCCACGAGGTCGTAGATGGCAGAGGCGATCTGCGTGGAGGTCTCCTCGTCATGCTTCTTCTGGGCCTCGTGCGTCGCCCAGAGGGCCGTCCGGCAGATGAGCCGGAACGGCACCATCATATTCCCCACCGGGGTCTCGTCGTTCATTCAGATCACCAGGAGATGCGGGGGACCCCCCGCTCCCTTCGCTCAAGGCCTACCTCTTCGTCCAGCCCCGGCGGACGAAGACCGTTAGAGGACGCCGGTGCCACTCGTTCTGCGGGTCGATCGCCAGGGCCTCGAGAAGGCCGGCCTGCTGCACCTGGAACGGGAGCACAAGCTGGTGGAGGTCTCCATCGGATTCGGATGCGTTCCAATATGCAATCTCCTTCCCGTCGAGACGGACGGTGACGGAGACATCGAAGGTCGACGCGCCCTCCGGGAAGACGACGACCAGGACATACAACCCCTTCCTGATCCTATACGGCCGGAAGAGGGGGGTGAACCCGTGGGCCGCGTCGAAGGACGGGATGGTCCAGCTCCTGGTCTTCGGCTGGGAACGACCGGCCGATCGCTGTGCTTCATCCAGCAGCCTGCCGACGTCGAAGGTCTCCGGTACCCGGGCCAGCGGCGTCGGGATCGGTTGGAGACTGTACCGCGGCCCGCCCGACAGCGCTGGCGACGACGGGGCCGACACCATGCGGTCCGAATAGTCCACCGATGCGTCCAGGGCGTTGAGGATCATTCCGCCTGCCGGCCGTGAGGGTATCGACGGCGCGCAGAGAGTCAGGTTGTTCACCGCCATATCCCACCCGGCCGGCATCGCGTTCGGCACGGCCACGGTGACCCGCGGAGCCTCGCCAGCACTCTCGGAGACCCCGACGAACGCGGTGTGCGTGGAGGGGACGCCGAACCGGAGCGATTCCTCGACGACGAGCCGCTCGAGCTGGGACCGGAAGGCCTCGCTGCGGTTCTCGAAATAGAGTGCGCTCTCCTGCGCCGGGAGGGCGTAGCCGATCTCCCCGAGGCGGCGGCGCACCTCGTCTTCGTCGTACCCGGCGGACTCCAGGTACTCGAGCGTCCGGATGCGGCTCGCGCCGAAGACCACTTTCAGGGCGGTGGCGAGGTCTCCGCCACCGGGCTGTGCGGGGGCCTTCGCGACCGCCTCCCCCCCATGCGTGGCCAACGTGAGCACCGGGGCCGCCGGGGAGAACGGCACGCGGGCGACGACGAAGACCGGAGTCTCCGGCCGGAGGTCGCCGATGTCCGCGGCAGGCTGCCCCGGCCTGCCGACGACCAGGTAGTCGGCCACCTCGAGGCCGGGCCGGCCGGCCGTGAGGACGGCGTCGGAGAGCACCGGCGCCTGCCAGGACGCGAGCAGGTCCCGGAGCGTCACCCCGATATCGTTGGCGCTCCCTTCGGTATCGATGAGGAACTTCGCCACCCCGCCGCCGAGCCGCGAGAGTTCGAGGGCCAGGTACGAGTTCGGGGCGGTATCGATCGCGATGACGCTCACCCGGCGCAGGGACGCGGCCGCTGTCCTGCCCTCCACGAGGCGGAGGAGCCGGGCCTCGTCCGTGACCTCCCCGTCGGTGATGACGAGGACGTGGCGTGAGTAGGTCCCCGGTTGTCGCGGCTGGCGGAGGGCCTGCTCGAGCGCGACACCAAGCTCGGTGCCGCCGAAGAGGCTGGTCTGTTCCATGAACGTCTTCGCGGACGCGATCGCCTCCCGGGTGGCCGGCACGGGGCCGCGAGTGCTGAACCAGAGGGCCTCCATCGAGAAGATGCCGAGGTTGAAGAACTCGTCCGGGCCCAGGCCGTCGAGGAAGGAGCGGATGCTCGCGGCCGCTGCCTCCCACTTGGACCCGGACATCGAACCGGACTGGTCCGCGACGAGAATCACCTCGCGGGGGATCCGGGGCCCTGAGGCTTCGCCCTTCGGCGTGACCAGGCTGAGCAGGTAGGTGAACTCCCTGTCGACGTCGTCCGCGGACCACGCGGTCAGCCAACCGTCCGTGGCCGCGGCCCACCGGACGGTGAGGTCGCGGTCGGGCTTCGAGTCCACGAGCTGAATCCGGGTCCCGTCTGCGGTCCGCGTTATTGACGCTCCCGGCGGGACCACCGTCACCTCAGCCGCGGGGAGGAGGCACAGGTCGAGCGAGACGCGGTACCCGGGGTCGGTGACCGAGATGAGCGGGTTCGCCTGGATGCCGGGGTGGTCTTCGTCACTCCGCACATACCGCGGGCCGATCGTGACGGGGAGCCGGAGCTCCCACCCCTTCGGCACGGCCCGGGCGAGGAGCGTGACCGTGGTCTGCACCACCACATCCGTCTCGGGAGGGATGCCGGTGAGGTGGAGGGTGAAGACGTCCGGCGACTCGCGGGTGACCAGGACCGCCTTCTTCCCGCTCCTGAACGCTTCGTCGTACTCCTTCTCCGCAGCCTCCTTCTCGGCAAGCCGGGTCCCGACCGTCTCGTCGCCGAAGGTGGCGACGACGTCGGTGACGGCCGCGTCCCCGGGGAGCGGGAACCGGTAGATCGCCTCGATCGGGTGGTCCATTGCCTTGCTGGCAAACCGGAAGGTCTGCGTGAGGATGAGGGAGCCGACCGGGCCGTGGAAGGTGCCGGTGATGGATGTCGACTGGAGCGGGATGAACAGGCCCGTCTCCCCCTCATCGCCCTGGATTGCGAGAACGCCGGTCCCCTGCGGGATAGTGTTCTCATAAAAGACAGCATTGATCGCCATGGTGTTACTCCTCGGGCCTCTCTGCCCGTGTGCTGCACGATCGCAGGTAGTCGTCGATGTCGTCGTCGGTGATCCGGTAGGCCTTGCCGATGCGGTAGGCGTGGAGCTCGCCGCGGCGGATCAGCTCGCGGACCAGCTCCTCCTTGATCTTCAATTTCTCGGCCACCTCGGGGATCGCGTAGAAGGTCTGCTCCGCGAAGAGACGCCGCGTCGGTGACGAACGGCGCCGCCCCAGGGCGATGAGGTATTTTTCTCCGGGCGATGTGTGAGCTTCGCTCGCTTCGTCGTCAACGGAGGCCGGGGGGGGATTCTTACGCGCAGTCATGATGGAGAGGCCAATTCTGATTTATTCAGGTAAATTCTGATACAAAACGGTATAAGTCGCTATAAGTTAATAAACGTTGTGGAATAATTCACGTCCGGCCCCAGGCAGCGCCGGGGCCGATTGCACCCCGCAGCACCCCGGCGCCCCTTCAGATCATTCTCGATTGGAACAATGCACGCTGCACAGCCGCCCTCGCCGCCACGGCCACCGATGGCCCGGGTTCTGCCGGTGCGGGAGCAAACCAGACCGTCTGGTCAGCCCCGTCCGTCACCAGCCGCAGCGCGTCGTCCATGGCCGGCGCGTAGACGATCAGGATCGCCGTTTCCGCCCGCCGCTTCAGCGCGGCCAGGAACCGATCCATCCGCCGGCCCCGCTCCTCGGCCGCGAGCCCAGCCGCGAGCGCCGGTGACCACTCGACCATCAGGACCGTGTGGAACGACGATCGTACCGCGGCAAGCAGATCGTCGAGGGTCTCGCAGGCTATCAGCTCGAAGTGCTCCGAACGAATAGGCGACACGCGGAAGAGGGCCTCGGAGAGGCTGTGATAGAGGTATCGGGTGTGGAAGTTCACGATCTCCGGCAGCTCGAGGAGCACGGCCATCCGCTCCGCTGGACGCGACCAGCACGTTCATCTGCTCGAGCCCGAGGGTCGCCCCGGGGCTACACCAGCGGTGCGTTCTCCCGCGTCTCCGCCGGCCGCCCGAGTCCCACGGCCACCTCGCCCCACGCCTTCGCGAGGATTCGGCGGTAGAACAGCCGGTCTGCATGCTCCGCCTCCCAGGCGCAGTCCGCCAGGCCGGCCGCAGCGTCACGGACCACGTACCGGATCGTCATCCCCGGCGCCACGGGCACACCGGCCCGCCGGTACGACGCGACCGCGCCGCGTTCCGGGCACTTCCGCGCGTAGTCCACGGTCGAGATCCGCCGGCTGATCACCAGGTCCTCGAGCGGCGCCGACGCGAGACCGTCGCAGTATTTCCGGTAGACCACCTCGATCTCGGGAGCCACCTCCTGCAACTCCGCGACAGACCGCGCCCGGCCCATCACCGCCAGCGCCTCAAGCTGGAACCGCTGCACGTACGCCGGGCAGTCGCCCCGCCGGGCCATGATCCCCCGGACCTTTACCTCGCCGTCGTCGAGCCGGCCGTAGTACCACGTGTACGCCCCCGTCCCGTCCTTCTGCGGCAGGAAGACGACCCAGTCGAAGGTCTCCGTCTCCATCAGATACCCGCTCTCCGCCTCGATCGCGGCCTTCAGCGCGGAGATGGGCGAGCCCTGCACGAAAAGGCAGTCCGTGATCCCATGCAGGACGTCGAACCCCATCGTCTCCGCCAGCTCCTTCGAAGAAATCAGGACCTCGCGCGAGATCCGCGTGATCGCCTCGTGCACGTCCACGCGCCCGAACTTCGCGTTCTTGTACCCCGTGTAGCCGAAGCAGGTCACGAGCATCCACTTCAGGACCGAGTCCATGCCGGCGACCGTCGGGTCCGCCTTCTTCGCGGCCTTCGTTTCGATGCGCATCTCGAGCAGGGGCCGGAGGCATTCGGCGAGGAACCCGGGCTGCCCGGGGTGCTCGACCGTCTCGGGCGAGAGGTTGTGCCTGACGATGATCGACGGGTAGAGCGAGGTGAAATCGATCTGGTAGACCCGTTCGTACACCCCCGGCGCCGGCTGGAACATCATCCCGCCGCGGTCCGCCGCCTTCAGCGCCGCGACAGTCTTTACCCGCTCGGCGTCGGCCTTCTGCCACGGCACGGCGATCCCCTGGGCGAGCGCCGCGTAGACCTCGAACGAGGAGATGAGCGTGCCTGGCGTGACCCGCGCCGTCCGGTTCGGCGAGAGGCCGGTGATCCGGGCCGCGACGAGCACCCCGAAAAGGCCTCCCTCGCGGTACGTGAACGACTGCTCCGTATCGATCAGCACGCGTCCGGCCGGGATCATGGCCTTCGGCTTGTGGTACATCCGCCCGTACGAGAAGTACGACCGCGAGCCGAGCGTGACGTACCGCCCGGTCCGCGAGAAGGTGGGCTCGATCCCATATCCCTCCGCCTTGGTGACGAGCCGTTCGGTCCACGTGTCCGCGTTCGGGAAGAGGACCACGTCGGGGTCGATCGCCTCGACGAGATCGAAGAGGTCGCCGAGCACGGTCGGCTCGTCCCCCTCGAGCCGCCTGACATGGCCAGTGTCGGTCACGGTGCAGCCATCGATCCGGTCGGACCGGACGGGGTCGCCGTCGAGCGCGAGGTCCATGACGACGAGGTCCTGCGCCAGGGTCATCGAGAACCGCTCCTCGCCCGG
>CAYWVY010000051.1:0-4850 GCA_964461885.1 uncultured Methanospirillum sp.
CGGGTCGCCCCTTGTGCTCGCAGTCGTCGCGGCCCTGCTGATCGGGGGCGGGTATGCCGTGTACCGCCGCCGGAAGGGTGCGGCCTAGACGGGTCGACCGGCCGGCCCGTCGCGGCCGGCCACCCGTTCTCTTTCAGGAGCTCTCATGAGATCCCCATTCACGCTTCTTGCCGGGCTGATCAACGCGTACCCGAAGATCGTGGCCGGCCTCATCCTGGTCGTGCTCGTCGCCTCGCTCTACGGGACGACCCTGATCTCGATGGAGACCGGGACGGCCGGCTACCTGGACTCGTCCACCTCCTTCGGCCGGAGCTATAACGAGTATACATCGACCTTCAGCTCCGACGCCGTGATACTGCTGGTCGAGTCGGACGACTCGACCGGCGTCGAGCAGCTCCAGTTCTTGGACTCGCTCGAATCGGACCTGCGACAGCAGCAGCACGTCAAATCGGTGGCATCGATCGCCGACCTGGTCAAGCAGGCGAACGGCGGGAGCGTCCCAACCTCCGCAGCGGAGGTGATCGCGGTCAAGGCGAAGGTCCCCGCGAGCCTGCTCGACCGGTACGTTCCGTCCAACACCTTCACGATGGTCCAGATAGCGCTCGACACGGGCCTCTCCAAGGAGCAGAGCACCGCGGCGCTCAACAACATCCAGTCGCTCGTCTCGGGATCGGATATCCCGCCCGGAACGACCGTCTCGGTGACCGGGAGCAGCGCGTTCCAGGAGCAGATGAAGGACGAGATGGCAACGTCGACTGGCGTCCTGATCGGGGTCGCGATGCTCCTGATGATCGTCGTGATGGGCCTTCTCTTCGGGTACGTCAGCCACCGCTTCCTGCCCGTGCTGGTGGTCGGCATGGGCCTGGTCGTCACGTTCGGGGTCATGGGCCTCGTCGGGATCAAGATCAGCATGGCCGCAATCGGGGCGTTCCCGATCCTGATCGGACTCGGGATCGATTACGCGATCCAGTTCCAGGCCCGGCTCGAGGAGGAGGCACGAAAAAGTCCGCTCCCCGAGGCCGTCCGTCACACGCTCGAGAACACGGGCCCGGCCGTCTTCTACGCGATGTTCGCGACGGCCATGGGATTTGCCGCCCTCTACCTCTCGCCCGTCCCGATGATCGGCGGTTTCGCCCTCGTCTCGATCATCGGGATCGCGACCTGCTACGCGGTCTCGCTCGTCGGCGTCCCGGTCTTCGCGCGGCTCGTCGGCTACCGGCCGAAGGGCGTCCACGCAGAGGTGCACGAGGCGACCGGGTACGACCGGTTCCTCGGAACCCTCTCCGTCCGGATCGCCAGGAACCCGCTGCCCCTGCTCGCCGTCGTTGCCCTGGTGGCGCTCGTCGGGGTCGCCCTCGACCCGGCGATCCCGATCTCCACGGACGAGAAGACGTTCGTCCCCCCGGACATGCCGGCCCTGGTGCAGATGGAGAAGGTGAGCCGGACCATGGGCTCGACCTCACCGGTCCCGATCCTCGTCAGGGGAGACGGGGTCGACAGCCTGGCATCGCTCCGGTGGATGCTTGAGTTCGAGGAGTACGCGCTAAAACATCATAGCGACCGCCTGACCGGCGCGACCAGCATCGCCGACCTCGTCCTCCAGTACAACGGCGGGATTCTCCCGGCGACCGAGAGCGAGCTCAGGGCCGTGCTCGACGCCATGCCGGCGTCGGAGAAGAACCCGTACCTCTCGGGTCACGGCACGGCGCAGATCTCGTTCTCTTCGGCCAGGATGGACATGCCGGTCCAGGCAGCCCTCAAGGCGCAGCTCGAGGACGACCTCGGGTACGTCAGCCCGCCTGTCGGGATCGTCGCCGAGCCCAACGGGTCGTTCGCGCTCTTTACGAACCTGATCGGCGACATCGCCGACAACAAGGACCGGATGACCGTGCTCGGCTTCGTCCTCGTCCTCGGAGTCCTGCTCCTGGTCTACCGGAAGCTCGATGCGGCAGCCCCCCTGATCCCGATCGTCGCGGTGGTCGGCTGGAACGCCGTCGCCATGACCGTGCTCGGGATCGACTACACGCCGCTCACGGCGACCCTCGGCTCGATGACGATCGGGGTCGCGGCCGAGTACACGATCCTGGTCCTCGAGCGGTTCCTTGAGGAACGGGAGAAGACCGACGACGTCTTTGTCGCCATCGAGAACTCGGTCCAGAAGATCGGGCGTGCGATCACGGTCTCGGGCCTCGCCACGGCCTTCGGGTTCTCGGCTCTCTGCGTCTCGACCTTCCCCATGATCTCGAACTTCGGGGTCACGACCGTGATCGCGGTCGGGTTCAGCCTGATCGGCGCGATCGTGGTGATGCCCGCAGCCCTTGTCGTGGTGGACAGGGCCCAGACGTGGATCGAGCACCAGCGCTCGGTCCGTGCCCCGGCCCCAGCATCCCCCTGATCTCTTTTCTCCTTCGGGCCCGGGTTCGGGCACCGATGGCGGAGGGGGTGGACGCACGGGCAACGAGCCTGACGGAGCACGCGATCGGGGCGTCCGTCGCGGCCGCGTCATCGCCCACGCCAACCCGGCAGGATCGGACCCGCGGGCCGGATCTCGATCGCCGGTTCGGCTGATACTGATCGGACTGTCGCCGGGACGGCGCTCCCTCCCGTCTGCTGTTCTTGAAATCGCAATTAAATCGTTGCATTTTGGAATAAGGCTTCGGAAATCCCGTTGCCGGCAACGGGGCACGGCACGTTTTAATTTCCGAGCAGCGTCTATGGCCGGTTGCTTTCAGGCTCAATTGTGATATGTTCGATCCTATGGGGCGTACCGACAACCACTAACTCTCGCAGTGCCGGAACGCGGATATGGGGGGCAGCATCATGAAGCGGACACGTATCGCATGGACAGTACTGATCGTCCTCGTCCTGCTCGTCGCGCCGGCGCTCGCCGCACCGTCGTCGATGAACCGGGTGACGTGGCGGGGGTCTGGTGTCACCGGCGACAGCCTGTCTCTCAGCGACGAGATCGCAGGCGCCCAGGTGAAGTTCGTCGGCTCGGCAGTTCAGGATGGTTCCGGATTCTGATCGGGCAGGGGAACCGTCGTGGACCGGAACGGGATGCCCAGGGCGGATCTCATCGTTAGCGATGTGACCTTCCTCTCGGAAGACCGGTTTTACATTACGGGCGAGAATGCCGCCGTAACCGCGAATGGCGCAAAATACCGCTGCCAGGCATTCGGGCTGACCCTCGACAGGTCCAGTTCCGAATGCACCCTGTTCATCGAGGAGAACCTGGAGCATTCGTGGGTATGATGGGTTCCCGGTTCCGCGCTCAGAGGCAGTATCCGGCTCCATTGGAACCGCTCTCCCTTTTTCGTTCGAAGCCGTCGAGCACCTCCCCCCACAACATCTCCGACCGTCACCGCTCGCTGAACCTGCGGATCGGGCCGTTGCGCACGGGGGCTCTCGACCCCGAACCGCTTCTGCCGTAGTGCCGGGGCTGGAGACCGATCTCCCGGATCAAGAAGAGACGTGCGCCCCGGTCGCTCAGAGGCGGTCGAAGAGCCAGACCACGTCGGCGAAGTCGATCCGGCCGTTCGCGTTGCAGTCGAAGTACTCGACCGGTTCGTGTGCCGCGATCCAGGTCATCTGGTCGAAGTAGAGCACGACGTCCGTGAAGTCCCGGCGGCCATTGCCGTTCACGTCGTCGTACAGCCCATCGCCGTCCGTATCCGTCGGCAGGCCGCTCGCGCCCGGGGGCTGCCCTACCGGCGGAGTTGGACCCGCGGCGTCGCCCCACCACGCCGGCGCACCGTCGTATGCGGCGTCGGTGGTCAGGGGTTTCTGCCCGGTCCCGTCCGCGTTCATCACGTAGATATCGACGTTGTCGCCGCGGTCCGATTCGAACGCGATCCGGGAGCCGTCGGGGGACCACGCGGGCGTGTAGTCCGTCCCGGGGTTTACGGTCAGGCGCGTCTGCCCGGTCCCGTCGGCGTTCATCACATAGATTTCCGCGTTGCCGTCCCGGTTCGATCTGAACGCAACCCGGGAGCCGTCGGGAGACCACTCGGGCGTCCCGTCCCACGCGGGATTCGTGGTCAAACGTGTCTGCCCGGCTCCGTCCGCGTTCATCACGTAGACCTCGGCGTTGCCGTCACGATCGGACGTGAACGCGATCCGGGAACCGTCGGGAGACCAAACCGGATCGATCTCCGAACCGGGATCGTCGGTTATGCGCCTCTGGCCGGTCCCGTCCGCATTCATGATGTAGACGCCTCCGTTGCCGCCCCGATCGGAGGCGAACGCGATCCGGGCACCGTCAGGAGACCACGCCGGCTTTCCGTCCCAGGCGTCGTTCGCGGTCAGGCGTTGCTGGCCGGTGCCGTCGGCATTCATCACGTAGATCTCGAGAGATCCGCTGTCCCGGTACGACGTGAACGCGATCCGGGCGCCATCGGGGGACCATGCCGGGTCGCAATCCCCGTCTGTACCGAAGGTCAGGCGGGTCTGGCCGGACGCGTCAGGGTTCATCAAATAGAGGGCCCAGTCCCCTCCGTCCCGGGCCGACATGAACACGATCTTACCCGTTTCCGCCGCCGCCGGCGGGACCCCTGCCAGGCCGATCAGGACGAGTGCACATGCCATGTACATCAGATATTTTTGCATCATCGTTCCTCCTTGGCCGCGGTGTATGCATCGGTCCCGGGCCCGTGGCCCCCACTCGGAACGCAACTATTCTCCCTCTCGCCTTGAGCCGCGATGGAGCCACTCAGGCACTGAACGCGGCGGACTCATCCGCGAGGGAGGGGGGGGTGATACGGCCTAATGGATGTTTTCATGGATATACATTTCGCAATTGAGGTCCGCAGACCAGAGATGTCGCCCGCTCAATTTCCGAAATTCGGTTGAAA
>CAYWVY010000051.1:4950-16019 GCA_964461885.1 uncultured Methanospirillum sp.
CTTCCACGCGCACAGCCCCGTTCGAGGTCTCGATAGTGACGGCACTGAGACTGGCCGGCACCAGGAGTGCGTGGTCTTCGCTCACCCTGGCCGGTGACTGCGGGTGAACAGTCCGGATCGTGAGCGTCGATCCTTCCGTCACCGAGACCGAGACATAGTCGGGCTCGGTGTTTCCGAAAAGGTTCCTCTTCATCGCCAGGATCGAGACCTGCGGCTCTATCAACTGGCGCACCTCGCACCCCCACCGACCGACTGGAGATCGAGCGCCTCCACGACTGCGGCGCTCACCGTCCGGTTGAAGGCCTCACGCACTCCGCTCCCCCCCTTCAGACGCCCCTCATTTTGTCTCCCGGGTCATCAGGATCCGGAGAATAAAGCCATAATGCATAAATCAATCCGGCCCGACTTCCTGATACGGGTTGGCAGCAGCATGGATTTCTCCGAAGGCATGGCCCGGATCAGCTCGAACCGGGGGTTCTCCGGCAACCCGGTTCCCGGTGTCGGTATCACGAGAATCCATGTGCCCGTTAGCCTCGGACTGCGCACTCGACCCCCAATTCCTTCCGGCTGTGCATGGTCGGGGACCCGGCCCATGGCGGGGGAGACAGTGACATGAACCGGGTATCCCCGTCGGCTCCAGACCCGGGGGAGGGGCGCGGCACAGCGGAGCAGTGGTCTTCGAGGACGGGTTTCATCCTCGCGGCGATCGGTTCGGCTGTCGGCATCGGCAACATCTGGAGGTTTCCGGCGGTCCTTGGCCAGAACGGAGGCGGGGCGTACCTCGTCCCGTTCCTGCTCGCCATCTTTCTCTGCGCCCTGCCCCTGATGGTTCTCGAGCTCGCCATGGGCAGGCACTATCGCGGGACAGTGATCACCGCCTTTCGGTCGGTGCGCCGCGAGCTCGAAGTCGTCGGCTGGCTGCTCTTCGGGGTCAACCTGCTGGTCCTCGCCTACTACCTGGTTATCACGGGCTGGACACTCGCGTACTTCCTCTTCTCCCTTGCCGGGGCGGAGATCGGTTTCTCAGGCTTCACCGGGGGGTGGCTCCCGGTTGTCGCATTCGGAGCAACGACCGCGATCACCGGCGCCGTCGTCTCCCGCGGGGTAAGGGACGGGATCGAGCGGATCTCAGCCCTGACGATCCCGGTCTCCCTCGCCATCCTGGTCCTCCTCGCCCTGTACGGGGCGACGCTGCCCGGTTTCTCCGAGGGAATGGCCTTCCTCTTCAGCCCGGACTTCTCGGTCCTTGGCGATCCCCTGGTCTGGAGTGCCGCCTTCGGCCAGGCTTTCTTCTCCCTCTCGGTCGGGACCGGGATCATGCTCACCTACGGGGCCTATATCGGGAGGGATCAGGGACTCCCTGTCTCCTCGCTCGTCATCACCGCGGCCGATGTAGCGGTCGCTCTCCTGGCCGGGGTCGTAATCTTCCCCATCGTCTTCTCGCTTTCGCTTGTCCCGACTGCGGGCGCCGAGCTGGCTTTCACCACTCTCCCGGCCGCCTTCGACCTGCTGCCGGCCGGATGGCTGATCGGCCCGGCCTTTTTTCTCGTTCTCTTCTTCGCTGCCCTCACATCCTCCGTCTCCATGCTGGAGGTGGGCGTGGCCGTCGTCCGCGAATCGGTCGGCTGGTCCCGCGCGCGCTCCGCAGCCGTCCTGACAGGGGCACTCCTGGTTATCGGCCTTCCCTCGGCCCTCTCCTACAGCGCTGCCGATCTCCGTCTCGATGGAGTCCGGGTGCTCGATTTCATGGACGAGACCGTCGGAACCCTTGGTCTTCCCGTCACGGCCCTTCTCATGGCAGTCGCCTTCACCTGGTTCCTCTCACGGGAACTTCTCTTCAGGGAGATCGGCACGCGTGCAGCACGGGTTGTGTACCCCATCTGCAAGTTTCTCATCCCCGGCGTCCTGATCGTCACGACCGCCGCGCGCCTCTGGTCAGGCCTGGACTTTCCGTACCTGCGGAGCCTGCCGGAGATCGAGTTCATCGGGACCCTGCTCCAGGTCGAGGTGGCTGCCGGCATCCTGCTCGCCATCCTGGCGTTGATTCTTGCCGGCTACCGGTTCAGGCGCCTTCGCTCCGGCGCCTCCTCCCGTGAGCACGATCGGGACACCCCAGGCGGCGACTCACCAAGCGGACGACGCCCCCCGGAGTGGTGAGCCTGGCCGGGAGTCGGCGCCACCGCCTGCAGGCGTCAGGGTGCTGCCTCTTGACGGGGACGATGTGAATGGGCGGTGCACCGTGCGTGGCACTGTCTCCGCTGCACGTCTGCCACAGAGGGGATGCCTGCTATGTCGTAGTCTGTCCGAGTAGGGCGCTCATACGGGCCGGGGAAGCAGAGCCGGCCGTCGCCCGGCGGCCACCCCGGATGAACCGCGTACAGGGGACGTTGGGTCGGTTGGGGCCCCTGGCGGGGGACTGAAGGCCGGTTACCGGCGAATATTATTTGTCCATGCGCGGCTACCATCACTCATCAAGCCGGAGGAATCGGACATGACATATGGCGGTCCCGGAGACGCCGTGCAGGATGTTTGATTCTGATAACCTTAAAAATGAGGTCACCCATGTACGAGAGCGTCCTGATTCCCTTTGATTTCTCAGATGACTCCCGCTACGCCGTGGAATGCCTGCGAGCACTCCCGGGGATCGACCGGGTGGTGCTTCTCCACGTCGTCTTCTCCCGGCGTATCAACCCCGCCGATGCCCGTTCAGACACTGCGACAGACTACGCGCGGCTCCGCCTGGAGAAGTTCCGCGAGAGCGTCCAGTGGGGGGGCATCCAGGCGCGAACCCGAGTCGAGCGGGTCCTGGGAGGCCCGATCTCAGAGGTGGTGAATCGAGTCGCGGCCGAGGAGGGCATATCCCTTGTCGCTATGGGCAGGCGGGGCCGGGGGGTCATCGAAACCCTGCTCGTGGGCAGCTTTGCGGCCGACATCCTCCGGAACGGCCATCAGGACGTCCTGCTCGTCCATTCACCCACGGACCCACGAACCCGTGAACCGAAGATGAGCGCCCCCTGCTCCGGCCTCTTCTCCAACGTCCTGGTCTGCACGGACTTCTCTGCCCCCGAGATCGCGGCGGAATGCGCTGAAACCTTCCCCCGGGAAGCGCCCCTCACCCTCTTTCACACAGTTGAGACGGGTGAATCCTTGGAGGAGGTGAGGGAGATCAGCAACGCCGCGCAAGCCCGGCTCGAGGAACTGGAGAGAGCGATCTCCCCCGGGCGCGTGTCCGTCCGCGTCTCCCTCCGGGTGGGGGACGCCGCCGAGGAGATTGTCCTCTTTGCCCGGGAGAAGGGGGTCTCTTTGATCGTCGTGAAGTCAAGAGGGGACCGGGGTCTCATCCATGCCCTTCTTGGAAGCACCTCGTCGGCCGTCGTGAGGATGGCCGATCGCCCGGTCCTGGTCATGAAACGTTTCAAACCGTGAAACCCGCTCGTGGAGTCGCTCGCCGCCGGGCTCGAGGGGGAGCAGGGCGGGGAGGACGTTCGGGTGAGCGAGGCGATCCGGCAGTGCACCCAGATCCTCGAGTGCGTCGCGTGGGTCGATCGCTACCGCACGTGCGACCGACCGCTCGAGATGACGGACCTCGACCGCGCGATCCGGGACGGGATCGCCCGCCACCCCGATATCCTGGTCCGGTACGACGGCACAACCGAGCGGGTTCTGGCGGACGGGCTCCTCTCCCTGGTCTTCGCGAACCTGCTCGGCGACGTCTGGCGGTACGGAGGGGAGGGTCCGGGCTCAACTGCCGCATCCTGGTCGAGGCCCGGAACGGCGAGGTGCAGGTCTCGCTCGAGGATGACGGTCCCGGCATCCCGGACCGTGATAAGGAGAAACTCTTCGTGCGTCCGGCCCGGGACGGGGGCACCGCGGATCGGCCGGGCCTCGGCCTCTCCATAGCGGGCGCGCTGGTCCGGCGGTACGGCGGGAGGATCTGGGCCGACGAGCGGAAGGAGACCGGGTACGCCCGGGGGACCGTGATCCGGCTCACGCTCCGGCACCCCGTCTCCGATACGGGTTCAGCGGCGTGAGAAGAGCCTTTCGAGCCGGGCCCGCGAGAAGGTCACGACCGTCGGCCGGCCGTGCGGACAGGTGAGCGGCGCCTTCGCCGCGAAGAGCTGGGCGATCAGCCGCCGTCCCTGCTCGGCCGTGAGGGGGGCGCCTGCCCGGATCGCGCCATGGCAGGCCACGAGCCGGGTCAGCCGCTCGCGAGCGTCGGGCCCGCCTCCGCCCCCGATCAGCTCGGCCACTATCTCGCGCACGACCCCGGGCTCCACCTCGTGGCCCAGCACCACCGGGACGGTCCGGACCGCGTACCGGTTCTCGCCGAACTCGTCGACCGTGAAGCCGGACGCCGCCAGGGCGGCGCGCCCCTCATCGACCACGGCGGCCTCCTGCGGCGTGCAGGAGATCACGACCGGGACCAGGAGCTCCTGCATTTCGACCGGCCCCGCGTCCGAGAGCTGGTCGAAGAGTACCCGTTCATGGGCCGCGTGCTGGTCGACCAGGACGAGATCGCCCGAGCCCGTCCGGCCCACGAGGTAGGTCAGGTCGACCTGCCCCAGGACCTCGACCTCGGGCGTCTCCGGCGCAGGGCCCGCTCCGAGGTCGGCCTGGGAGGTCTGGCGGAGCTGACGGTCGGTCCGCCGGCCGTACGCCGGGCCGGGTTCGGCGACCCCGAACATCGGGGAGCTGGCGGCCAGGCGCTCGTTGAAGGATGGAGCCGGGGAGACGGAGCCGTGTTCGACCGGGATCGGCCGAAGAGCGTCGAGCGCAGCCGCAACGGCCGTCGAGACCGCGGAGAGCACCTCGGGCTCGCGCGAGATCCGGACCTGCCTCTTTGCCGGGTGGACGTTGACGTCGACAAGGGCCGTGTCGAGCTCGAGCGTGAGCACGGCGACCGGGTGGCGGTCGGTCGGGAGCAGGGTCCCGAACCCGGCCTTCACCGCGCCGGAGAGCGGCGCGCTCTGGACCGTCCGGCCGTTGATCGCGAGAAAGACCTGGTACGGGTTCGGCCGCTGGATCGACGGCGCCGCCACAAAGCCCGAGACCCGGCAGAGCGGGCCCGCGCTCTCGACGGGGAGCAGGGCCGCGCCGAGCTCGGGGCCGTGAAGCGAGGCGATCGTCTCGAGCAGGCTTGTCCCCGGCGTGGAGAGGCGTTTCCGCCCGTTGTGGGCGAGCGAGAACGCGACTTCGGGCCGGGAGAGCGCGATCCGCTCGATCGTGCCCGCCAGGTGGGCGAGCTCGGTCCCGAGCGACTTCTGGAACTTCTTCCGTGCCGGGGTGTTATAGAAGAGGTCCTCGACGATCACGCGCGTCCCGACCGGCGCGGCCGTCTCGCCCTCCTCTTCGACGACCCCGCCCCGGACCACGAGCCGGTGCGCGAGCAGGTCGCCCGCCTGCCGCGAGACCAGGGTCAGGCGGCTGACGGCCGCGATCGAGGCGAGGGCCTCGCCGCGGAAGCCCATGGTCGTGACCGAGGCGAGCTCGTCCGCGCCGCGGAGCTTTGAGGTCGTGTGCGGCAGCACCGCGATCCGCAGGTCCTCGGCGGGCATTCCCGCGCCGTCGTCCACGACCCGGATCGACGCGATCGCGCCGGCGTGCGACTCCACTGCGACCGCGATCCGCGTCGCGCCGGCGTCGAGCGCGTTCTCGACCAGCTCCTTCGCCACCGAGGCTGGCCGCTCGATCACCTCGCCAGCCGCGATCTTCGTGATCGTCGCCGGGTCGAGCGCATGGATGGCGCTCTCCTTCACGGTTCCACCTCCTCTTTCAGCCGGTAGAGCGCCTGGAGCGCCTCAATCGGGGTCATCCGGTCGGGCTCGAGAGCCCGGAGCGAGGCCAGCACGGGGGGCTCGGGCGGCCGTGCCGGGTCGCTCTCGACCGGCAGGAGCATCTGCGTATACCGGACGCGGCGCGGCCCGTTCCCGGGCTCCCTCGCGGCCTCGCGCCGGACCAGGTCCTCGAGCAGAGTCTTCGCCCGCCCGATCACCGGGCCCGGCACGCCCGCAAGCTCGGCGACGTGGACGCCGTACGACCGGTCCGTCGCGCCCGGGATGATGGTCCGCGTGAAGATCACTGACGCTCCCGTGTCCTTGACGGCCATATGATAGTTGCGGACGCGGGGCAGATCTTCCTCGGCCTCGACGAGCTCGTGGAAGTGGGTCGCGAAGAGCGTGCGCGGCCCGCTCTTCCTCTTACCGTGCAGGAACTCGAGGACGGCCCGGGCGATCGCGTAGCCGTCGAGGGTGCTTGTCCCGCGCCCGATCTCGTCGAGCACGATCAGGCTCTTCGGCGTCGCATGGACCAGGATGTTCGCGAGCTCGAGCATCTCGACCATGAACGTGGACTGGCCCGAGGCCAGGTCGTCGAAGGCCCCGACGCGGGTGAAGACCCTGTCTGTGACCCCGATCGTGGCGTGGTCGGCCGGGACGAACATGCCGCACTGGGCCATGACCGTGATCAGGGCGACCGCCCGCATGTACGTGGACTTGCCGGCCATGTTCGCGCCCGTGATGATCAGGAGCTGCTCACCGCCGGCGTCGAGGACGGTGTCGTTCGGCACGAACGGCTCGCTCGACATGGCCTCGACCACGGGGTGCCTCCCGCCGCGGATCCGGGTCGCCGAGCCGCCGTCGACGACCGGGCGGGTGTAGCGGTGCTCGACCCCGACCTCGGCGAGGGCGGCGAAGAGGTCGAGGAGGCCCGCCGCCCGCGCGGCGGCCTGGAAGACCGGCACGGCCGGGCGGAGGGCATCGATCAGCCCCTGCCAGACCTCCTGCTCGCGCTCGCCGAGCCGTTCGTCCGCGTGCGCGATCTCGGCCTCTTTCTCGCGGAGGCTGGGCACGGTGAATCGCTCACCGGTCGCGGTCGTCTGTCGCCGCTCGTACTCGGGCGGGACGTGCCCCTGCTGGGCCTTCGGGACCTCGATGTAGTAGCCGAAGACGCGGTTGTACCCGATCTTCAGGTTCCTGATCCCGGTCCGTTCGCGCTCGGCCTGCTGGAGCGCGGCCACCCAGTCGCGCCCGGTCGTGGCGAGCCCGCGGAGGCGGTCGAGCTCGGCGTCGTATCCGTCCCGGATCATGCCGCCGCTCCGGATGACGGCCGGGGGTTCGTCCGCAAGCGCGGCCCCGACGAGGGCGATCTCGGCGGCGTGATCGCCGAGCTCGCCGATGGCCGCGGCGAGGAGCGCCGGGAGATCAGCGGCGGAGGAGAGGAGGGACGCGAGGCCGGGCAGGGTCTCGAGCGATCGCCGGACGGCCGAAAGATCACGCGGCGAGGCGTTGCCGTAGGCGATACGGCCGGCAATCCGCTCAAGGTCGGCTACCGCGCCGAGGCGGCGGCGAAGGTCGCGGCGGGCGACCGTGCTCTTCGCGAAGAACTCGACCGCGTCGAGGCGGCGGTTGATCGCGACGGGGTCCGCGAGCGGCTGGACGATCCGGGCGCGGAGGTGCCGGGCCCCCATGGGCGTGACCGTCCGGTCGAGGACCTGGATCAGGGTCGCGCCCTTCTTTCCGTCGCGGACCGGCCGGACCAGCTCGAGGTTCCGGATCGTGATGGCGTCGAGGACGGGCGCGGCCCCGCCCACCGCGGCGAGCGAGAGCCCGCCGACCTGCGGGAGGGGGGCGTGATGCATCGCCTCGGCGTAGGCGAGGGCGGCGCCGGCGGCCGCGACGGCCGCGGGGTCGTCGCTCTCGAAGCTCCGGCCGAACCGGCCGGAAAGATAGCGCGCCGCCTCCGCGCTCTCGAACGCGGCGGCGGGGCGGGTGGTGGTGACGGCCTCGAGCGACCCGACGGCCTCGAGCACGGGGCCGTCCAGGGTCTCGGGGACCAGGACCTCCTCGGGCGAGCGGCGGACGGCCTCGGCCAGCACCGCGGCGCGGGCCTCGGCGTTCGAAACGGCCATGCCCGTGAACTCGCCGGTGGAGGCGTCGAGGACCGCGATCCCGGTCCGCTCCGGGCCGGGGGCGACGGCCATGAGGTACCGGGCCTGGGGGGCCTCGAGCATGGCCCCGTCCACGAGGGTCCCCGGAGTCACGACCCGGACGACCTCGCGTTTCACGAGCCCCTTCGCCTTCTTCGGGTCCTCCATCTGCTCGGCGATCGCGACCCGGTAGCCCTTCCGGACGAGGCGCGCGATATAGGACTCGGCCGCGTGGTACGGGACGCCCGCGAGCGGGATCCGGTTGCCGTCGGCGTCCGTGCCGCGGGAGGTCAGGACGATGTCGAGCTCGCGGGCGACGGTCTCGGCGTCGGGCCCGAAGGTCTCGTAGAAGTCGCCCATCCGGCAGAGCAGGAGGGCGTCGGGGTGCTGCCGCTTCGCTGCGAGGTACTGGCGCATGCCGGGGGAGAGACCGTCGCTCATGCTCTTCCTTTAAATATCGGCTCGAACGGATATAACTGCCCCGATCCCGTCATTTTAGGGGACGAAGGCCGAAATCCGTCGGTGCGGGCGGGACCGGGGTCAATGGGAGGGAGCAGAATGCGAACGTTTCAATACGGGGATGCACAGCTGGAGCACCTGCGGAGACGGGACCCCGTCCTGGGCGCGGCCATCGACCGCCTCGGGAGAATCGAACGCGAGGTGATCCCCGACCTCTTCACCGCGCTCGTGCACAGCATCGTCGGCCAGCAGGTCTCGTCCCGGGCCGCGGCCTCGGTCTGGGCGAGGCTGCAGGAGTCTCTCGGCGCAATCACCCCGGAGTCGGTGGCCGACGCCTCCGTCGAGGAACTGCGGCGGTGCGGCCTGTCGGGCCGAAAGGCGGAGTACGTCAGGGGTGCCGCGGAGGCCGTGCTGCGGAGCGAGCTGGACCTTTCCGGCCTGCACGACCTCTCCGACGAGGAAGTGATCGAACGGCTCTCGTCCCTGCGCGGAGTCGGCACGTGGACCGCGGAGATGCTGCTGATCTTCTCGATGGAACGGCCGGACGTGGTCAGCTGGAGCGACCTCGCGATCCGGCGCGGCATGCGGGTCCTGTACGGCCTGGAGACGCTGGAGCGCGAACAGTTCGAACGGTACCGGGCGCTGTACTCGCCGCACGGCTCGGTCGCGTCCCTCTACATCTGGGCCGTGTCGCACGACCGCTGACACCCCCGGGCGTCAGCGAACCGCGCTCTCCGCCCCGCCCGCGGGGTCCCGTTCGGCCGGCACCGGGATCCCGTTCTCCTCCAGGAAACCGATCGCCTGGCGGAGGAGCCCTGCTTCGCCGCGGGCGCGGAGGTGCCCGAGGTAGAACCTCACGGCACCCTCGCCCCGGGACGCAACGCGCTCCATCAGCTGCGCCTGGTCGAACGCCCGGGCCTCGCACTCCACGACCCCGATCGCCTCCTTGGGGCAGGCGCCGACGCAGGCGCCGCCCCCGTCGCAGAGCCGCTCATCGACCAGGTGCGACCTGCCGTCCTCGACCTCGAGCGATCCCGCCGGGCAGTCGGGCATGCAGAGACCGCACCCCGTGCACCGCTGCTCGTCGACCACGATGATTCTCCGTCTCATGGCGTCCCGTGACCTGAGATTTTTGGTGACGGGAGGTTATACCTGCCGGTTGCGGCCGGCGCCCGTGCCGGGGCTCACCGCGTCTCCGAGCGGTTCGACCAGGGACGGGTCGTCCGTCGAGGGGTTGTTGACGCGCGTCGAGACCGGGTACGCCTCCATGGCGTCGGGGGGGTAGGGCCCGAGGAGCGCGGGCAACTCTTCTGGCGCCGGCGGCCCGCCGGCCAGCCATCGCTCCTCGTTCTCCCGCCCGAGGATCACGGGCATGCGGTCGTGGAGCGGGGACACGGTCCTGTTCGCGGCCGTGGTGACGATCGTGTACGTGGGGTGGGCAACGCCGTCGGCGTCGTGCCAGACATCGTAGAGGCCGGCGAACGCGAAGAGGTCCGCGTCGCGGAGGCGGACGTAGTACGGCGTCTTCCGGTCGCCGTCCCGCTTCCACTCGTAGAAGCCGCTCGCGGGCACCAGGCAGCGGTTCTGCTTCAGCAGCCCGCGAAACATGGGCCGCTCGGTAAGAGTTTCGGCCCGGGCGTTGATCGGGCGCGCCGAGCCCTTCAGGTCCTTCGCCCAGTGCGGCACAAGCCCCCACTGCATCATAATCAGCTCAGTCTGCTCGCGCCACACGACCACGGGCATGGTCTGGGACGGCGCGACGTTGAACCTCGAGCGGCAGCCGATGGTCAATTTGTAGACCCTGAACCGGTTGCCGAGGTCGTCCGTGCAGATGAGCGAGTACCGGCCGCACATGATACGCTTCCTCTCGCGCGGACCGAATCAAGGTTGCGGCGACTGCACGGAGTGGGCAGGAGGGCGCGCGGAGCACCGCGGCGCTCCCGGAACGGGACCGGGAGCAGCGTGCGCCGATCGCTTCCCGTCTCCGGGAGGGGGCTGTAGAAATGAACGATAGCGAGGGATGGATTTGAACCATCGGTCTTCGGGTTATGGGCCCGACGGGATATCCTGACTACCCTACCTCGCTTCGGGGACTAACGTGTGCTGTCCTGGCATATATACCTGCACATCTTCTTCTCCTTTCTCGGGCGACAACAGCGAGCCTGTGATAGCGGCAGTTCTCCCGGATGAAGGCGTACATCTCGGGGGCGGACCCCCGATCCACATCTCGGACGAGTGCGCCGCGGCATGCTCCCGGGACACGCCAGCGCATTTCAAATAGTACCTCCCGTGTAGAGGAGAGAACGGGATGCAGAGATGAGTGCGGAAATGGACCGGCACGGCAGACTGGCGGTTACCGTGGACGACTACCTCGCGGCCGTTCCCGACGAGGCGCGCGCCGCTCTCCAGGACCTTCGCGCAACCATCCGTGCGGCGGCGCCCGAGGCCGAAGAGGGGATCAGCTACCGGGTTCCGACATACAGGTACCACGGGCCGCTGGTCCATTTCGCCGCGTTCAAGGACCATTGCAGTTTTATCGTGGCGAGCGCATCGGTCGTCGAGCGGTTTAAAAATGAACTCGAAGGCTACGAGATCTCCGGGACGACCATCCAGTTCTTGGCGAAGAACCCGCTCTCCCCGGACCTGGTCGATAGGATCGTCAGGGCGCGGATGAAGGAGAACGAGG
>CAYWVY010000052.1:0-3360 GCA_964461885.1 uncultured Methanospirillum sp.
GAGAACCAGGACGGGACCTCGTTCATCCAGGCTGACGCTCCGAACGTCTGAAGGGCGCAGTTTTATATCTCTTTATGACCTTCCGTGTCCCGGTGAAGACGATGGACGACGATGAGAAAGCGAAGGCGAAGCGCACGGCCGGGAACGAGGACCGCGAGACCCTGCACCAGTACGTCGGAGGAGTGATCTCGAACCCGATCACGAGCGACACCCCGGACGAGGCGGAACGGAAAGGGGGCTCCGGGACCAGTTCGCGCACCGAGAACTCGACGAGCTACGCGGGAACCACGTCGAAAGAGACGAGCGACACCACGAAAAAACCGGGCGGCTCCTCGACCGGGACCACGTCGAAGACGCAGGCGGACACGCGCTGATCCGCCGTCCTCCTCCGTTTTGTCAGGCCGCCGCGTCGGCCGGCTCGATCACGAACCTGCAGTGGCCGCTGCCCATCGCGTAGCAGGCGGTCTCGTCGACCAGTACCGCCCCCTCGTAGTGGGCCTCGAATATTGCCCCCAGCAGTCCCCGGTCGAAGGCGCAGGCCGACCTTCCGAGCTGCGGCAGGTCCATGCATTCGAAGCAGTCGTAGACGATGATCTCGAGTGGATCGGTCGACGAGACCTCGATCCGTCCGAGCGCGTGCCGGCTCCAGAACGTCGCGAGCTCCGCGAGCAGCTCCTCGGTCGTCCTGCCGGCAAAGGTCCGTGCGAGCCCGCGCCCGAGCGCCGCGCCGGCCGCGTGGAGGATCGGGTCGACGTTGATGCCGCCCGCGAGCAGGGTGACGCGGATCGAGCGGAGCATGGCGCGGTAGAACGCGGCAGGGTCCGGGTCGGCCGGATCGTAGTCGGCGAGGAGCCGCTCGACGTCGGCCTCGAGCCGCTCTGAGTCCGAAAGCCGGCCGAGGTACTCCGCGTCGATGAAGAAGTACTTGCGCCGCCCGTCCTCGGGGTCGCTCCGCGAGCCGAGCACGCCGTCGGCAACGAGCTCGCGCAGGTGGACCGAGACCGTCGACTTCGCCCGGTCTGCCTGCGCCACGATCTCTTCGAAGGCGAGGTCTCCGTCGCCGAGCATCTTGAGGATCCGGCTCCTCGTGGGACTGTCCACGATCCGGAGTCCCCGCGCGGTCCTGAAGAACCCGACCTCCGTCCGGGTCCGCCCCGCCCCTTTCATCCCTGTCATCGTCTCCACAGTAGAAGTTGGGGGTAATCCTCTTATATGTTCGTTTTCCTACTAAATTTCACGGACGCCAGGGTCCGCCGTTCTTCTCCGTTCCGGGCCGTTCGACCCGCCGACGGGATCGCCGCATCGGAGGCGCTGGGTATCCGCCGTCCGAAGAGCAGCGGGAACCCGGGCCGGGGAAAAAAAAGGTTACCAGGGCGAGACCGTTCGAACGATCTGGCCGTTCTTGAAGATCTTGATCAGGCCGCCCGACTGTGAGACCACGATCCCGAGCGTCTTCGTCACGAGCGTGATCCCCGCGACCGACGCATGGCGCGACCCGAGGCCGGCCGGTATCTGGACTGCGCTCGTCTCGACCGTGATGTACCGTCCGGCCGCCTCGACCACGCCGTCGCCGCCGATCACGAACGCGCCGTCAAGGAGGGCGAACTCCTTGATGTTCTCAGCCAGGTGCTCGTCCGTGATCCGCCGCTCCTCGGAGGTGTGGCCCTTGAACGGGTTCAGGATGAACTGGGTCGAGTAGGCGAGTACGCCGTCGACGTCCCCGACGAGGAACGCGGTCCCGACGGGCTTGCCCTCGCGCCCCTCGCGGGCGATCTCGAGCGCGATCCGGAGGGCCGCGTCGAAGACCGCGGGCTCGACGTCGGTGCCGGAGAGCAGTTCGCCCCGCCCGTTACCGGCGTCGCCGGCGGTGCCCGCCGCATCGCCGCCGACAGCGGTGCCGGCCAGCGAGCCGATCGGCACCGGCGCGGGCATGTCGGCCGGATCGGGGAGCGGCCCGGCGGGCTGGTCGTCGATGGTCTGCGCGATCTCCTTCCAGATCTCGGCCTTCTCGAGGTAGGCGTTGGCGTACTTCGGCACGGCCTCGGCCTGGATGACCAGGAGCCGCGCCGCGTCGAACGCGGACTGCTTCGCCCCCGCGAGGTCGCCGCGCTCCCGTGCCTCCTGGTACGAGGCGGCCGCCTGCTCGATCGCGTCCGTCGTCGGGATGTCCGGCGACGTCGACTCACGGCTCTTGTAGTAGAACAGCCCGCCGATCAGCAGCCCGACCAGCAGGAGCACCAGAAGGGGGAAGATATTGATCCCGAGAAGCCGGACCGTCGGCCACTGGAACCCGGTCCCGTTCGGCATCGGCGTCCCCGTCGTGTACGTCGCCGGGACCTGCGTGATGCTGACGGGGAACGAGGCCGTGGTCGTCAGGCGCTTTTCCGGCGCCCCGATCTCGCTCTGGATCACCTCGACCCCGATGGTGTATTCGCCGGCCGCGCGGTAGACGTGGGTCGCGGGCATCGTGTTCTGCGTGTCTCGGATCCCGTCGCCCCAGTCCCAGATGACCAGGTCGATCACCGCTTCTGGCCCGCCGGGCTGGATCGAGCCGCCCATCACGACCGTCTCGTTCTCGACCAGGGGCGGGTTGATCGTGAGGACCGGGGGTCCCACGGTCGCCGCCGGGGTCGGCACGGCCGTGACCGGCGGCTGGGTCGCCGTCCCCGGAGGAGCCGTGGTGGGCGCGGTCGTCGGCTCGGTCTGGCTGCTCACGTAGACCGTCAGGATCTTGGTCGTGGACTGCCCGTCGCTCTGGAGCGCGGTGACCGTGATCGTGTACGACCCGATCGAGGCGTAGGAGTGCGTGCTCGGCACGGGGTGGTCTTCGACCACGCCGTCGCCCCAGTCCCAGGTGACCCGGGTGATCGTCGTGCCGGCCGTTCCCGGCCCCACGCTTCCGTCGACCGTGACCTGGTAGCCCTGGGCCGACACGGTCGGGTAGAGGATCAAAGACGGCGGGAAGTTGAGCGCGCTCGTCGGTGTCGGCGTATCGATGATCGGTGTCGGTGTCGGCGTATTGATGATCGGTGTCGGTGTCGGCGTATCGATGATCGGTGTCGGTGTCGGCGTATCGATGATCGGTGTCGGTGTATCAATGACAGGTGTTGGCGTATCGATGATCGGTGTCGGCGTCGGCGTCTCTGTCGTCGTCGGCGTGTCTATGATTGGAATCGGTACCGTTGTGCTCGCGTCGATTACCACGGGAGGAACCGTGATGAACGCAGAGGCGATGCCAATACAGGTGATCAGGACCGCCAGCAGGACCCAGCAGATCGTGCGTGCGCTCCAGGTTGCCGGCACGTGCCGTCTATCCGGCCGGATTGGAGATGGTAGGCGCCCCATGATGCTCCTGTACTG
>CAYWVY010000052.1:3460-15275 GCA_964461885.1 uncultured Methanospirillum sp.
GCCGTCTATCCGGCCGGATTGGAGATGGTAGGCGCCCCATGATGCTCCTGTACTGTTTGATGACGTGGGATTATAAAAAGAGCAGATGCTGCCCGAGGACCCCCTGCGCGCGGTGGCCGGGCGCTCCCGGGGCCCAGGGCGCGACGGATCAGAGCACGTACCGCCAGCTCCCTTCCCGAAGGGCGGCGCGGCGGGCGTCGTAGTCCGGCATGTACTCCTCGACCGTCCGCCAGAAGGCGGGCGAATGGTCAGGACGGACCAGGTGGCAGAGCTCGTGCACCACGACGTACTCGAGTTCCGCTGGCGGCGCCATCGCGAGCCGGAGGTTGAAGTTGAGCCGGCCGGCCCGACTGCAGCTCCCCCAGCGGCGCTTCAGGAGCTTGACCCGGAACGGCGGCGGGGTCACGCCCATCCGGGCCGCGCGGTGGTCGACAAGCGGGCCGATCGCCTCGATCGCGGTTCGGCGATAGAGGTCGATCACGCGCTCGCGCACCTCGTCCGGGCCCGCGCCGGCCGGCGCCGGGACACGGAGTGCCTCTCCGTCGAAACGGGCCGCGTACCCGTCCTCCTCCTCGATCACGAGAACCCGCTCCCGCCCCGCAAATAAAAACCGCTCGCCCTGAACGTACCGGCGCTCCGTCACGGGGCACGGCTGCGCCCGAAAGCGCTCGAGCGTCCGCGCGGTCCACGCCGACTTTCCCCGGTAGAAGCCCTCTATCACCGTGAGCGGGGTGCCGGGGGGCGCGACCACCTCGACACGGAGGTCCGGGTAGACGATCACGGCCGGGTACCGGCGCCGGGCGGAGAAACGGACCGTGTAGGCGCTTCCCGGCTCCGGTACGCCGTGACTCTCGCGGCCGATCATGGGGATCAGGTCTGCCGTGTGGGGTATAAAGGCTCGGGACTCCGCACGTTTTTTACGCTGCCCGGTCGATGTCTCCACAGGATGCTGCAGCACGTGGAGCGGTTCGAGCGGGGCATCTATACGATTCTCCTCGTCCTGCTTTTTGTGATCATCTCGCTCGCGGTCATCACCCTCGTCGCTACGATCGCCGCGTTCATCGTCACCCCCCCAGTTCTTCTCCTCACAGGGGAGGAACTTCTGGAACTCTTCGGGGCGTTTTTGCTCGTGCTCCTCTCGCTCGAGTTCTTCGAGTCGATCAAGATCTACCTGAGGGAGACCAAGATCCCCTACGAACTGGTCGTTGTGATCGCGATCACGGCGATCGCGCGGAAAGTGATCGTGCTCGACTTCGATACGGCCAGCGACCTCCACCTCATTGGTCTGGGCGTGGTCGTGCTCGCACTCGCCGCCGCGTATTACCTCCTGAAACGCGGCGGCATCACGTGCCGTGGCGCAACCTGAGATTCTATATATGCCATAGGCTACACTCTTCCCGATGGAAGGGCGCTCTGCTGATCGCCGGAGCTCCTCTCCCGCATGTCGCGCGACTCCGCATCCCATGACCGCATCAACGCCTTTCCCCCCGGCCTGCTCCGCCCTCTGCGCGGTCCTCGCCCTGGCCCTGCTCTCACTACTCGTCGCCCCCGGAGCGGGGGCCCCATCAGATGGGGGGGGGCCGCCGGAGAGTTCCGTGCCGTTGGCCCCGCCTGCAGTCGGCCTCACCGGGGCGCATGGCAAGATCTCGACCGATCTGCTGGGCCTCATCGACGATCGCTTCCTGATCCCGGGGCGGTCGCGCGGGGACGTGGTGTCCGCGCTCGCCCGCAGCGGCCACTACGCGAAGGCCGGGCAGCGGAGTCGCATCGTGGGGACGCCGGCGGCCGACCTCATCGAGGTCTACGTCAGGACCGATCCCGGGACCGGCACGGGCGCGATCCGGGCGCTGGCGGACCGCGTCTCGGGGGAGGACGCGGACGCCGGCATCGTCGCGGCCTGGGTGAGACCGGCCCGGCTCCTCGCTCTGGCCCGGATCCCGTCGGTCCGCGAGGTCCGGCCGGTCCTCCAGCCCCGGGTCCGCACGGGCTCGGTCTCGAGCGCGGGCGACGTCCTCCTCCACGCCGCCGAGCTCCGGAACGCGAGCGGACTCTCGGGGGCCGGCATCAGGGTCGGGGTGATCTCGGATGGAGTCGACCACCTGCGGTCGGCGCAGGCTTCGGGAGACCTGCCGGCAGGCGTCATGGTGCTCAGGAACGAGGTCGGCGGAGACGAGGGGACCGCCATGCTTGAGATCGTCCACGACATCGCCCCTGGCGCGAGCCTGGTCTTCCACGACTGCGGCTGGAACGTCCTCGAGTTCAACCAGGCGGTCGACGCGCTCGCGGACGTCGGGTGCCGGGTCATCGTGGACGACATCGGCTGGACGGACGAGCCGTTCTTCGAGGACGGCGTGGTCGCGGCCCATGTCGCGGACGTGGTGAGCCGGCGGGGTCTCGTCTACGTCTCCGCGGCCGGGAACGACGCCGGCCTTCACTACCAGGGCAACTTCCGCGACGACGGTCATGGCTGGCACGACTTCAGGGCGGACGCGAACACCTCCCGCAACCGGCTCTACGTCGATCTGCCACCGGGCGGCTCGGTCACGGCGATCCTCCAGTGGTCCGAGCCGGTCGGGTCGGCCGCGTCCAACTACGACCTGGCGCTCTACAGCACGACGGACCTCTCGGTCCCGCTAGCCGCCAGCTCCCGGGTCCAGGACGGGGACGACGACCCGATCGAGGTGCTGACCTGGGTCAATACCGGGAATGCTGCGGTGCAGGCCGAGATCGACGTCTCGAAGCCGACCTCGGCGCCGGCGCGCACGCTCGAACTCTTCATCTACCCGGACGAAGACCTGCACGGAGGGGCGTCGCTCCAGTCGACGAACACGGTGGCCGACGACTCGATCTACGGCCACCCGGCCGCGAAGGGAGTGATCGCGGTCGCCGCGATCGACGCGACGGACCCGGTGTGCGCACGGCTCGAGCCGTACTCGTCGCGCGGCCCCGTGACGATCATCGCCCCCCTGGCTGCGACCCGGCAGAAGCCCGACTGCGCGGGGGTCGACGGCGTCCGGGTGACCGGGGCCGGGTCGTTTCCGACCGAGTTCTGGGGGACAAGTGCGGCCGCCCCGCACGCAGCCGGGATCGCGGCCCTGGTCTGGTCCGGGCGGCAGGACGCGACCCGGGCCGAGGTCACGAGCGCCCTCCTCGGCACGGCCGACGACCTCGGCGCCGCCGGGACGGATTTGGGGTACGGCGCGGGCCGCCTGAACGCGACGGCCATGCACGCTCTCCTCTCGCCGGCGCCACGGCAGCCGGCGTCCCTGCCGGGCCGGGTCGAGGTCGAGGACTACGACACCGGCGGCGAGGGCACGGCCTATCACGATTTCGAGCCCGCGAACCTCGGCGGCGTGTACCGGCCGGCCGAGGGCGTCGACATCGAGGCCCTGCCCGACTCGAACGGGTTCAACGTCGGCTGGATCCGACCGGGAGAGTGGCTCTCCTACACCGTGAACGTCTCGTCCCCCGGGACGTACAACCTCCAGGTGCGCGGGGCGTCGTCCTGGGGGCACCCGTCGTTCGTCCTCTCGGTCGATGGCGCCCCGGTTGGATCCGTGCCGGTCGCCGAGACGGCGTCCTACGACATCTTCGCACTCACGAACGCGACCGTGACCCTGCCCGCAGGGCAGCACGAGCTCCGGCTGGACCTCTCGGGATACTTCAACCTGGACTATCTCGAGTTCACGCTCGCGGACGGCGTGCTCCGCGTGCCGACGGCCCAGTCCGACCCGCGGGACCTCGACGGGGACGGGCTCTACGAGGACGTGAACGGCAACGGGCGGATGGACTTCGCGGACGTCATCCTGTATTTCACCCAGATGACCTGGATCGCGGTGAACGAGCCTCAGGGATCGTTCGACTTTAACGGTAACGGCCGGATCGACTTCGCCGACGTCACGACCCTGTTCGCCGCTGTCTGATCACTCGACGGCGATCACGGCAACGGGGCACGAATCGGCCGCACGCTGGACGCAGTCGGCGAGCTCGTCGGGGACGGTGCCCTCCCCCGGGCCGGCCCCATCCCGGTGCTGGTCGACGATCCGGCTTTTAGCGTCGCCCGGGTCCTCCTCGAAGACGTCGGGGCACTCGAGCCAGCAGGTCCCGCAGCTGATGCAGCCGTCCCGGTCGATCGTAACGTGTGGCATGCGTCGTACTCCTGCTTCGGATCTGAGCCTGCTGCTATTTAAGGCCTGGCCGGCGCTCCGGGGCCATCGGTGTCTGAAAAAAAGGAGGCAATCCGTCTCTACGAGCGCCTCTTCCCGTCCTGCGAGGCCTCGTCGCCCTTGCGGGCCTCCTGCGTGCGGGCTCCCCTGTCGGTCGAACCGCGTCCGCTATGCGAGGCTTCGCCGCCGGCCCGGGCGACGCGCTCCCGCGTCTTCTCGTCCGCCGCCTGAAGGCCACGCCTCTCGTGGGGGGCCTCTCCACCGGCCCGGGCGACGCGCTCCCGCGTCTTCTCGTCAGCCGCCTGCAGCCCGCGGACGCGGTGCGGAGCTTCGCCGCCGGCCCGGGCGACGCGCTGCCGTGTCTCCTCATCCGCCGCCTGCAGTCCGCGGACGCGGTGCGGAGCTTCGCCGCCGGCTCGGGCTACGCGCTCCCGCGTCTTTTTGTCGGCTGCCTGCAGCCCTCGTTTCGCGTGCGGCGCCTCTCCGCCGGCACGGGCGACGCGCTGCCGAGTCTTCTCGTCAGCCGAGGCGAGGCCCCGCTTTAACTTGCCTGAGTCTGTGGTTTCTGCCATGGTCGAGTCTCCGCGCCCGGGGTCGTCCTGTTGCTCCGGGTTCTTATTGCAATCGACGGCCAGTCCTATACCGCAGATGTAATAAATACTTTCTGCTGCTTCCGCCTTGCAGAAGCCCCGTTGGTCCTTGTATGTCTCACAACATTTTGGACCCGGGCGGTCGCGAGCGCGGATGGACGAAAAAAAGAGGATGGTTCAGGCGGCCGTTGCGCCGGACGGAACAGTCCCGGTCGCTTCGGCGGGGGAGATGGGGGTGAAGCCCTCCGCACTGAGGATCGCAGCCCCCTCGGGGCCAGTCAGCAGCCGGACGAAGGCCTGGCCGAGATCGGGATTGCCGGCCACCGTCGGGACCGTGATCCCGTAGGTGATCGGCATGCCGTCCTCGGTCGAGCCGTCAGGGCGCTTCACCTGGACCTTCGCGTACGCGGCTGCCTGGGCCGGGTCCGAGAGGTCGATCTCGGGCGGTAGGTCCAGGTAGGCAAACCCGTTCTGCACCGCGTTCGACCGGTAGGTGAAGATGTAGTCGACCTTCCCGGTCTTGAGCTGGTCGATGTAGCTCGGCTGGGTGCCGGTCGGGATCACCAGGGTCGTGTTGTCAGGGGTCGGCTTCGAGACATCGATCGTGGTCACGCTACCTGCCGTTGTGGTCGTGATCTTCGAGTGGTCGCCCACGAGCTTCTGGAAGAGGTCCGTCTTTCCGTACTGCGTCTCGGCGAGCTTGATCGCCATGAACGAGCGGTAGCCACCGGGGTCCGAGGTCGGGTCCGAGATCGCGTAACTGACGTTCTGCCGGTCCAGGATATCGAACCAGTTGGCGGCCGTGATCTCCTTTCCGTAGTCGGAGGTCGTATTATTGTACGCGATCACCATCGCGTTCCGCGCGAACGAGAGCATCCAGCTCGCGTTGCTCGGGAACATCAGCTTCGGGATCAGGTAGGCGTCGGCGGACGCGAGCGCGTCGGCCTTCTGGCCGGTCTTGGTCACCTTCTCGATCATGGTGACCGAGGCGCCGGTGTAGACGCCGAGCTCCGAGCCGGTGTTGTTCGCGTCGAAGGTCTTCTTCAGCTTCGCGAACGGAGAGGCGAGGCTTCCGGCCGCGTAGACGAGGACGGGCTTCGTCGCAGTTGCCGGCGTCGAGCTGTCGACCTTGAACTCCTTCGCCTTCTCAGCGGTCATCGGGCTGAAGAGCGCCTTGCCGTACTGCTCCTTCCCATAATCGGCGATGAGCGCCTGGCCCTGATCGGAGATCAGGAAGTTGACGTAGTCGTTGGCCGCATCGAGCGTGGCCGTCGCGTTCCCCTTCGGGACCACGGAAATGGCCGAGTAGATGTTGAGCAGGCTCGCACCCTCGGAGACGATGGGCGTCAGCCTGAGGTCCCCCTTGTACGCGAGGTAGGTTCCCTCGTCCGTGAGGGTGTATGCGCCCTTCTCGCTCGCGAGCTGGAGGGTTTCGCCCATGCCCTTACCGGCCTCGATGTACCACGCGCCCGAGTTCTGGATGTCGGACGCGTAGTTCATCTTCGCCTTGGTCCAGATCGCCTTCTCGGCCGAGTGGGTCCCGGAGTTGTCGCCACGCGAGACGAACGCGGCGTTCGCCGTACCGGCCTTGCCCTGCTCCATGAGTTTCAGGAACGCCGCCTCGGGCGTGAGCCCGCGGATCCCGGCCGGGTCGCTTTCGGGCCCGACGATGAGGAAGTAGTTGTACGCGAACGCACGGCGGTTCACGCCGTTGCCGCCCTCCATGAAGGCGACCTCAGCAGCCGGCGAGTGGACGAGGAGCAGGTCCGCGTCACCGCGCTTGGCGAGTTCGATCGCCTTGCCGGAGCCCTGCGAGGTGATCTTCAGGCTTACCGGGTGCGTGGCCTCGTAGAACGGGGTCAGGTTGTCGAGCAGTTTCGTGTCCTCGAGCGAGGTCGTGGTCGCGATCAGCAGGTCGGTGCGAGGACCGGTGACGGTCGTCATCGGTACGGTCGTCGCCCCCGTCGTGACGGCAGGGGTCGCGGTTGCGTTGCCGCCGGGGGTGGTCCCCGTGCAGCCGGACGCCGCGAGCATCAGCACAAGGAGCAGGGCGAGGACGCCCGCTCCTGTAAGCATTCTCTTCATGATCATAAGCAGTCAGAACCGATGTGTTTAATATCATAGTTGAATCTTTCTCTATTATTCAACAGAAAAGGTGAATCATCTGGTCTATCAATTGGTAAATCAAAGCACAATTATTCCGTTCGGGTGTCAGTTCACCTGCTGCGCGCATACGAGGACCGTTCCATGAGCGGCGAGATCGTCCAGGGATTTCTCCAGGCGATCGACCTGATCGTCTCGCTCGACCCCGAAGTGATCGAGACTACGACGCGCACGCTGTACATCTCTCTCTCGGCGACCCTGATCGGCACGCTGATCGCGCTCCCGGTGGCGGGCCTGATCGCGTCACGCGAATTTCCGGGAAAACGCGGGCTGATGTACCTCATACAGACACTGTACTCTCTGCCCACGGTGATCGTCGGGCTCCTGCTCTTCCTCTTGATCTCCTCTTCCGGCCCCTTCGGCGAGCTGGGGCTTCTCTTCACCTCGACCGGCATGATCATCGGCCAGAGCCTCCTGATCCTCCCGATCCTGACCGGGCTGACCATCGCGGCCCTCGCGGCGGTCGATCCGCTCATCCGCGACACGCTCGCCTCGCTCGGCGGCACGGGCTGGCAGCAGGTCTTCGGTCTCCTCCGCGAGGCGCGGTACGCGATCCTGGCAGGCGTCGCGCTCGGGTTCGGACGGGCGATCTCCGAGGTCGGAGTCGCGATCATGATCGGCGGGAATATCCGGGGCTACACGCGCATCCTCACGACTGCGATCAGCCTTGAGACTTCAATGGGGAACCTCTCACTCTCGATCGCGCTCGGCATCATCCTGCTCGCGATCGCGCTCGTTGTCAACCTCGGTGTCAACCTCCTGCAGGGAGGAGGGCGCGCATGATCCGGTGCGCGGGCCTCGGGTGGACCCCTGGCGGGACGACCGTACTCGACGGGATCACCCTCGAGGTCGCACAGGGAGAGGCCTTCGGCCTGATCGGCCCCTCGGGTGGAGGCAAGAGCTCGCTCATCCGGATCTTCGACCTGCTTGTCCCGCCGACGCGGGGCCGGCTCTGGATCGGCGGCGACGAGGTGACATGGGGCTCCTCGGATATCGTCGCCCTCCGGCGGCGAATGGCCATGGTTTTCCAGCGCCCGGTCGCTTTCCGCATGAACGTCTTCGAGAACGTCGCCTACGGCCTGGCCCTCCGGGGCGTGGCACGCAGCGTGAGAAAGGCCCGTGTGACAGATGCCCTCGAGCTGGTCGGCCTCGCCGGGTTCGAGGATCGGCGGGCCTCGACCCTGTCGGGTGGCGAGCTCCAGCGCATCTCCATCGCCCGCTGCCTCGTGACGGACCCCGAGGTGCTCTTCCTGGACGAGCCGACCGCGAACCTGGACCCGATCTCGACGAACGTGATCGAGGAGGTGATCGCGGGGCTCCGTCGGGACCGGGGCATCACGGTGGTGATGACGACTCACAACCTCGAACAGGGGCAGCGGCTCTGCGACCGGCTGGCCGTGATGGCCGGCGGCCGGATCGTCCAGGTCGGTACCCCTCTTGATCTCTTCTACCGGCCGACGAGCATCGCCGTCGCACAGTTCGTGGGCGCCGAGAACCTGGTGCCGGGAGTCGTGGAGCGGATGGATCGAGGGGTCGCGTTCGTCCGGATCGGGCCGGAGGCGACCCTCGCCGTCGCCGTCCACACTCCGGTCGCGGGCCCGGTCACGGTCGCAATCCGCCCCGAGGAGATCGTGCTCGCGAAGGGTGATGCCTGTCGCCAGGGGACGGCGAACCATCTCCATGGGACGGTCACGGCCATCGACAGCGACGGACCGCTGGTCCGGGTCGTTCTCGACTGCGGGTTCCCGCTCGTGGCCCTGATCCGCCGCCTCTCGTACCTCCAGCTCGGTCTCGAGCCCGGGACGGTCGTCTGCGCAGAATTCGACCCCAACGGGGCTCACCTGATTGCGCGCGCATGATCTTCGAAAGATTTATCATCAGTTTTTCGAATCCGTAACACTCCTGTAGAAAATCGTGTTACCACTCGGATCCGAAAAACCTGAAATCACCCTATTATTTGAACATTCCCCCTCAAATATCAATTATTCTAATAAATATATTTTCAACCCCTCGGAAAAAAAATCGGCAATCTTATATAAGGAGATTGAGAATATCTGCAATGTCCCATGAGGGGACGTGCATTAGTGACCGTCATTGATCTCCAGCGATCCACATAATAGGCACCATCACTGTTCAGAGACACGAACGCATCGATCTGACGAACCACTAACCAGAGGAAAGTTATGGCGAAATACACTGAGACGATTGACCTCTACGACGATGGAGGCAAACTGTTAAAGAGCGGGGTTGCGCTCGACAAGATCAGCCCCGTGACGAACCCCGGCATCGGGAAGATCATCGACCTGACCAAGCGGACGGTCGCAGTTAACCTCGGAGGACTCGAGAACGCGCTCGCGAGCGGAAAAATCGGCGGCAAGTTCAACC
The DNA here is from genome assembly GCA_964461885.1 of uncultured Methanospirillum sp. Lineage (GTDB taxonomy): Archaea > Halobacteriota > Methanomicrobia > Methanomicrobiales > Methanospirillaceae > UBA288. The sequence goes on from CAYWVY010000052.1 coordinate 12,765, forward strand.
ATGTCCTCGGACGTGGCATGGACTTCTCGATCGTCAAGGACCACAAGGCGATCGCCGAGAGGATCAAGACGATGGTCCAGGTTGCCGAGGGCGATGACACGAAGATCACCACCGTCGGCAACGGCAAGATGCTGATGGTCGAGGTCCCGTCGGCCCGCCTGAAAGCTGCCGCAACCTACGACGCGGCGGCCACGTCGGTCGCAATGGCGACCACGCTCGCGGTTATCGACCAGTACGACGTCGGCATGTTCGACGGTTCGTACGTCAAGGCCGGCGTCATGGGCACCTACCCCCAGACCATGGACATGCAGGGCGCGAACGTCATCCCGATCCTGTCCATCCCCCAGAACAACGAGGGTCTTGGGTACGCGCTCCGAAACGTCGGCGTCAACCAGTTCGTCATGATGACGAGCCGGAACTCGATGCAGGGCGCCGCCCTCGCCTCGACCTACGAACAGGCCGCCGAGTTCGAGATGGGCATGGCCATCGGCCCCTTCGAGCGCGCCCAGCTGCTTGGGTACGCCTACCAGGGCCTGAACGCCAACAACCTCGTCTACGACCTGGTCAAGAAGAACGGCCAGACCGGTACGATCGGTACGGTCGTCCAGTCGCTTGTCGAGCGCGGGATCGAGGACAAGGTCATCACGGCCGGTAAGAAGGGCAAGTCGGGCTACATCTTCTACGAGACGAAGGACCCGATGCTCTGGAACGCCTACGCAGCTGCCGGAACCCTCGCGGCCACGATCGTTAACTGTGGTGCGGGCCGGTTCGCCCAGGCGGTTTCGTCGACCCTGCTGTACTTCAACGACCTGCTCGAGCACGAGACGGGCCTGCCCGGATGCGACTACGGCCGCGTCATGGGTGTCGCTGTCGGTTTCTCGTTCTTCAGCCACTCGATCTACGGTGGCGGCAGCCCCGGTGTCTTCAACGGCAACCACGTCGTGACGCGCCACGCAGCCGGCTTCGGCATCCCGTGCCTGGTCGCGGCGGTCGCACTCGATGCGGGCACCCAGATGTTCACGGCCGAGAGCACGGGCAAGATCTACCAGGACACCTTCGGCCAGCTGCCGGAGTTCAAGACCCCGATGCAGACCATCGCGAAGTCCGTCTAACCGATCCAACCCACCAGATAATGACTGACGCCATATATCCCCAGGTCAGAGTCGCGCCAGTGCGCCTCCTCAACCCCGAGACGGTCGAGCAGCTCCTCAACCTTCTCGCCACGCAGGAAGGGATCAGGAGGATACTCCTGAAAGGGCAGAGCATCCCCGCCGCGGTTCCCTACGGGCCCGCGCGGGGGGCGCCCAACCCCCACTCCATGCGCCGGACCATCACGGTCCTCGACGAGGAGATCGAACTCCAGACTCATGTGGGCACTATCCTCATGGAGCTCGAGTCGATCGACGTGCTGCCGGCCATCAGGGCCGCATGCGACGAGGTCTTCACGAGGTTCCCGTATTCGATCCAGAAAGGCCGGTTCATGAAGACGCAGGCAACAACCTCTGACTACGCGAAATACGGTCCGAACGCAGATGAACTGCTGCTCGGACTGGCCGACCCGAAGAGCCGGAAAGGCCCCGTTATTCTGCAGGGACTCAGATAACCATGCCGATGGGACGCGTGACGCAGGTCGTTGACTGCCGCGAGGCGATGGGGATGGGTAAAGGGGGCGGTATGGCCCAGCGCGGCACCATATCCGAGTGCCGCTCGCCCGACGTCATCGTTGTCGGCATGTCACCGGGACGGCGCCACGTCACCAAGCCTGTCTGCGATATCACCTCGGCCCTGCGCCAGCAGGGGATCGAATACTGCGTGAGCACGCTGATCCTGAATGCAGGAAGCGGTGTGCCACCTGATGCGCCCAGCATCGCAGGAGGGGTTCTCGGCGCGTACTTCGGTCTCAACGAGAAGGAGATTGCGCAGATAGAACGGCACAGGGTTGCGATCCTGCACCACGGCAACGTCCGCTCCCACGTGGTCCACAAGGTCAGATACATCCTTCAATACTGCAATATCCAGGCGATCGTCGTCTCACAGGCCCCGATCGACTTCGAGGACCTTGCAAAGGAGGGGGTGAAGACCGCGTACGTCATGCCGCCGCCGGATAAAATCCGGACGAAGGGGACGGTGATGGGGATCGTCAGCGGGGTGACCCGCGGACAGACTCCGACCAGGGAGAAGGTGGCAGAAGTCATCCACCAGGTACTGAGATTGATGAAAGAGAACACTTTGGAGTGAAACCAGACATGGCATACAAACCACAGTATGGACCCGGGTCCACGATTGTCGCCGAGAACCGGCGCAAGTACATGAACCCCGGGTACAAGCTCGAGAAGGTCCGTGACACTACGGACGAAGACCTCGTGCTGATCATGGGACACCGCGCGCCCGGATCCGCCTACCCGTCGGCCCACCCGCCGCTCTCGGAAGCCGGCGAGCCCGCCGACCCCATGCGCAAGCTCGTCACCCCCACCGAGGGTGCGAAGGCCGGCGACCGCGTCCGCTACATCC
>CAYWVY010000053.1:0-14943 GCA_964461885.1 uncultured Methanospirillum sp.
ATCTCGTCCTCGCGGCCTTCGGCCGGCACCACGTACATCAGGTAGAGGGTCGAGGCCACGACCACCAGCGCGAGGACCAGCACGAACCCGACGATCTCGGAGAGAGCGTCCTCATCCCGTCCCGTCCGCGTGCCGGCCATTCGAGTGATAGTTGGCACAGGATTAATATAAACATTGGTTTTTGTTCGCGGCGCTTTCGAGCCGCCCCCCCCGAAAAATAGCGTTGTGCCGGCGCCGGCCGCGGCGTACGGAGCGCCTCTCCCCTTGGCCATCTGCACGCATCTGCCGGTGGACCTCAACGGGGATCCTGACGGTGACCTGCCGCAGCACCCGGCCGTATTAGTCAATTCTCACCGGTCACCACCCCCGCCTGCTGTGTACACACCTGTGTACACAATGCTGTTCCACACAAGTGTGTACACAAGTACAGTACAATAGAGAGAGAGAGTGTACCATTCGCTCGTCCGGCAGGGGAGGGTTGAACGATTAAAAAAGAGTTCGATCCCGGTGCCGACCCCGGAGGCCGGCGACGCCCACGCCGCCGTCCCGGCCCGCAGCCCCGGGTAGTACCGGTCGACATACTCCCTGGCCATTTACCGCGCCGAGAACCGCGGTGCGCAGGTCCGGTTCGAGGCCTTCACCATCGTGACCCACGCGCGGGGAACCGGTCGGGGCCGTGTTCGCAGTAGCGCAGCGCGATCGCGGTCTCGAGCAGGTCGTAGACGGTGTCGGCCGCCGCCGATACCTCGCCGAAGGTCCAACCATTCCCGCCGTCGTAGCCCTCGATCCACCTGCCGTCCATGACCGGGCAGGTCACGGCCCCCCGTTCGTTCCCGGGGCCTCGAGAGGCAGCGCGGGCGTGTTGAGCCAGGCGTCGACGCCCCTGGCCAGGTCCGGGAGCCGGCCAAAATAGGCAGAGGACAATTCGCCGGGATGTCCCGGGTCCGGCTGATGCGGGATATAACGGGGCGGGGCGCGCGCGCCGCCTATGCCTGGAGGGCGGTGATAGTGTAGCGGTTGCCCGCCCCTGAGCGCGTGATCGGGGCCATGCCCGCGGGGCCACGGGCCGCGATCTCGAACGAAGAGTCCGTGACTGCCCGGCTGTACCGGGCGTCGTCCTTGTACCAGCCGAGCATGGACTGGACGCCGCGGGCGCCCCCGGCCCCGGCCTGGGTGAAGTCCGTGACCGCGATGCGGCTCGCGTACGCCGCCCAGAGGGCCCAGACCCGGGCCTGGTCCGAACGGCATCCCGCGAGGGTGACCCCGTGGCTGGACTTGACGATCACCCAGCCGTAGGTCGAGCCCCGGTCCGAGCAGCCGTCGAAGCGGATCGCCTCGCCGCCCTGGACGTAGAACCCGGCGTTCCGGTTGTTGACCGAGCTGCAGGCCGTGAGGTTCGCGTTCCGGTGTACGTAGAACCCGGACATGAAGAACCGTCCCGGGTCCGTGTTCCGCCAGCCGTTGTTCTTCGCGACGCAGCCCTCGAGCACAACGCCCTCGCACCGCGTCCGCGGCCCGATATCGCGGCCCGAGGCGTCGATCCGGGCCCCCGGCTCGAAGTGGAACCCCGACTCCCAGTTCGACTCGGCAATGCAGTTCACGACGCGGCAGTCCACGAGGTCCTGGCTCTCCTGGAGGTCGAAGCCCGTGATCCAGGGAGAACGCGACCCGCCGGCCACGCCGTTGCCGCAGAGTGCCGCGTAGCAGTTGATGAACCGGGTGGCCCGGATTGTCCGCGGCACCCGGTCCGAGAAGTCCTGGTTCATGTTGAACCCGTGGGTCGAGCAGTCGTAGGCCGTGCAGGCGTAGAACTCGACGTCCTCCACGTCGGCGCGGTCGGCCCAGACAAAGAACATGCCGTTGCCGCCCGAGGAGAGCCGTCGCCCGTCGCCTGTCCGGCTCGTGGCCGTCACGTCACGGACGCGGACGTGGCTCGCCGAGACCCGGATGAAGCCCTGCCCCTGGAGGCGGAGGTCGCGGATCGTCACGTACGGGCTCGCGACCTCGACCGGCTGGTACGGATCGGCCGCGTTCTCGAACTCGAGCACGGTCCGGCCCTTCCCCTGGCCCATCAGGGCCGTGTGGCCCGGGAGGGTGAGCCGGCGGGAGAGGTGGAACGTCCCCTCGAGCAGCACGACCGTCCCGGACCGGCGGAGGGCGTCGTTGATCTCGACGTCGTCGCCAGCGCCGTCGCAGCGGAGGACCGTGCCCGGCGGGATCGGAGAGGAGTCGGCCGCGGCCACGTAGACGATCCCCGGGCGGGGCTCCTCGGCGAGCGGGAGCGGGGCCGGCGCCATGGGAAATGCGTACTCCTTCGGCGGGACGACGGGCGCCCGGGGGGTCGTGGTGGGCCCGGGCGGGAACGGCATGGCCCAGGGGTCGCTCCGGCCGGTCAGCACGAACTGCTCGGCGTAGGCCTGAGCGATCGGGACGTGGGCGCCCTTCTCCCCCTCGTACCGGACCACGACCCCCTGCACGGGGGCCGGCGCGGCCAGGACGAGGGTCCGGCCGGCCGAGAAGTTCCCGCTCCCGCTCTCGAGGCGGGCGTCGCGGGTCCGGTCCTGCCCGTCGACAAGGACACGGTAGTCGCCCGGCGGGAGCGCGACGCCGCCCGCGTGGTGGATTCGGAGGGCCGACCCGTTATACCCGACCTCGATCTCGAGGGGCGGGCCATGCCCGGCAAAGACCTGGAGAAAGAGCAGGGCCGCACCGATAACGACCGCGAGCACGACCACGAAGACCACGAGGAAGATCAGGGCCGTGGGCGAGAGCCGGGGCTCGTCGTCGCCCGAGAGCACGAGCCGGCGGGGCCGGCCTCCCTGGTCTGCGGCAGCCATGCAGCGTGAAAGGTTCGCTACGATCCGGCATTACGCTGCCGGTACGGCACGCATACCCTGATAATCTCCGCCGTCGATCCTTCTGGACAATGGAGGACGCTGAAGACCGGTACGTTGCGCCGGGGTGCACGTTCTGCCGCGAGGGAGCGAAGCTCGTCCTCTTCGTGACGGGCCGGTGCGACCGGGGCTGCTGGTACTGCCCGCTCTCGGCCGAACGGAAGGGGGCCGACCGGGTCTGGGCAAACGATCGCGAGGTCGTCGCCGACGACGACCTGCTGGCCGAGGCCCGGGCCATGTCCGCGCTCGGCACCGGGGTGACCGGCGGCGATCCCCTTGTCGTGCTCGACCGGGTCGTGCACTACTGCCGGCTTCTCAGGGCGGCCTTCGGCCCGGAGCACCAGGTCCACCTCTACACGGGGCGGGCCCCGACCGACGACGAGCTTCGCTCCCTCGTGGGGCTCGTGGACGAGCTCCGGCTCCACCCGCCGCACGACGACTGGTCGTGCATCCTCGATACTCCGTATCCCGACGCGATTCGCCGCGCCCGCGCACTCGGGTTCGCGATCGGGGTCGAGGTCCCGTCCCTCCCCGGAATCGAGGGGCTCCGGCCCCTGCTGCCGCTCGTGGACTTCCTGAACATCAACGAGCTCGAATGGGGCGAGGCCTCCGCCGACGGTATGAGGGCCCGCGGGCTCGAGCTCGCCGAACAGCACGGCAACGCGGTCGTCGGCGCTCGCGAATGGGCCCGCCCCCTCCTCGGCGACGAGAAGGTCCGGTACTGCTCGTCCTCGTTCAAGGACGCGGTCCAGCTCCGCGAGCGGATGATCCGGATCGCCGTGAACACGGCCCGGCCGTTCGACGAGGTGACCGGCGACGGGACCGTGATCTGCGGCCAGATCCGTCCCGCGGACGGCGTCGACAGCGTCGTGGCCGCGCTCGGGCTCGAAGACGGCGAGTACGCGGTCGTCGACGGCGGAGTCGAGCTCGCCTGGGAGCGCCTCGCCGCCGCGCGGGCCGCGGTCAAGGGCGAGAAGGCGATCGTCGAGCGTTACCCGAACCGCGGCATGGTCGTTGAGGTGATCCCGCTGTGAGGCTCCGCTCGTTCCTCGAGCCCGTGTACGAGCGGATCCTCGCGATCCAGTGCACGGCCATCCCCCGGCACGTCGCGATCATCCAGGACGGGAACCGGCGGTACGCCCGGGAGCGGGGTGCCGACACCGGGGTCGGCCACCGGGCCGGCGCGGACACCACCGAACGCCTCCTCGGCTGGGCCTGCGACCTCGGGGTCGAGCACATCACCCTCTACGCCTTCTCGACCGAGAACTTCAACCGCGACCCGGAGGAGCTCGGCGAGCTCTTCGACCTCTTTCGCGAGAAGTTCCTGGCGACTGTCGCGGACGAGCGGGTCCACCGCTACGGGATCCGGGTCCGGATGGTCGGCGACCGCTCCCTGCTGCCGCCGGACCTGCTCGAGGCGGTCGAGAAGGCCGAGGCCACGACGAGCCATTATACGCGGTTCCACCTGAACATCGCGCTCGCCTACGGCGGCCGCAACGAGATCGTCAGCGCGGCCCGCCGGATCGTCGCGGACGCCGCGGCCGGGCAGATCCGGCCCGACGAGATCACGCCCGCCCTCGTCCAGGAGAGCCTGGCCGAGGCGGACGACCTGCCCCCGGTCGACCTGATCATCCGGACCGGCAACGAGTGCCGGACCTCGAACTTTCTTCCCTGGCAGGCGAACGGCAACGAGTGCGCAGTCTACTTCTGCGCACCGTACTGGCCGCAGTTCCGCCGGATCGATCTGCTCCGGGCAGTCCGGGTCTACCGGCAGCGGATCGAGTCCGCCTGAGACGATCCGGATTCGGCACGGTTATTACGGGGATAGCGCAGTATAGTAGTACAGGAATATGTTCTGCCATCAGTGTGGTGCGGGAATAAACGACCCGAGCGACCGGTTCTGCTCCCGCTGCGGGGCGCCGCTCCATCATGGCGGGGCTGCGGAGAGTCCCGATCCCGGGCCGCAGTCGCCGCTCGCGGAACCCGCGGAGGACCGTCACCGCCGCCCCATCTCGGCGTGGCCCGACCGCCGGCGCGAACGGATCCAGCTCCCGCTGACCGAGCTCCGGCAGCGCCGTGCCCGCGAGACGGGCGAGCCCGTCCCCCTGCTGCCGGCAACGGTCCCGGCTCCCGCTGTCGAGCCACCCGCGGCAGAGCCCCCGATCCTCCCGGACGTCGGGATACCGGACGTCGATACGGCCGGAGCGCCGGAGGAGCCCCTGTCGACCTCCCGCTCGAGGGCCGAGGCAGCCCTCCTGCGGATGGTCCCGGCCAAGGAGGCGTGGGCGATGGAGAACCAGATCGGTCCCGCGGAGCGCGCCGGGGTGCGCGACGAGTGGCCGGGCCCCGCGCCCCGGGGGGAGGTCGAACCGCCTGAAGCGCCGCCGGCCCCTGCCCCGGCTCCCGTCACGGCCGCCCCCGCGCCCAAGGCGCCCCCGGAGGAGGACCCGATCATCGCCTGGCTCGAGCCGTCGGTGACGCCTGTCCGGCCGGCCCCGCCGTCGCGCGAGGTGCAATCCGAGGAGGGGCCGATCATCGTGCCGCGCGACTACGACGAGAACGCGGCCCGGCAGCGCAAAGGACGGCGGGCGGCAAAGGCCCGCGGGCCGCTCTTCGACCCGGCCGCGCTCGGGCGGTCGATCAAGCCCTCATGGATCCTCGCAATCGCGGGCGTGATCCTGCTGACCCTGATCGTCTTTGCAATCTTCCCGCCCGGAGGCGGCAACGAAGACGGGGCCGGACCCGACAAGGTGAACCGGTTCACGGGCATGCCGATCCACACGGTCGCGACCCCGGTCCGGCCGACGGCCGGGACCCCCGCTATCGTCGTGGAGACGCCCGTCGCCACACCGGCGGCGGACCCGGTCTCGACGGCCGAGCCGGCCGCATCGTCACTGATTCCGGGGCTCGGCGCTCTCCCCTCGGTGGCGACACCGACGCCGGAGACGACCGTGGCACCGGAGACGCCCGCAGCCGCCCCGGTGATGGGGGAGGCCGGCATCCGGGTCGTGGTCTCGTCGGCGGGAGGGTGGTCCGGGACGATCGGGCAGCAGGCCGAGACCTATACCGAGACGCCTGTCGTCGGGAGCGGAACCCAGGCGAGGACCATCACGGGCCCGGTCACGATGGTCACGGCCAACATCCAGAAGCTCGACCAGACCACGGACCTTCTCGAGGTCCGGGTGGAGCAGGACGGCGTCCTGCTCAAGAGCGGCAAGACCACCGAGCCGGCCGGGATCGTCGCGCTCTCGGTCCAGGTCTGATCGCCTTTTTATCGGCCGAAGCGGCGCGCCCGGGACTGGTAGTCGCGAAGCGCCCGGAGGAGGTCGAGCCGCCGGAAGAGCGGCCAGTTCACATCCGAGAAGAAGAGCTCGCTGTAGACCGACTGCCAGATCAGGAAGTCGGTCAGGTGGTCGCCGCCGGTCTTGATGACGAGGTCGGGGGCGTACGAGAAGGTCAGGTAGTCCTCAAACGTGTGCTCGTCGATAAGGGCCGCGTCGAGACCGTCCTCGGCCATCCGCCGGATGCAGCCGGCGATCTCCTCGCGTCCGCTCTTGCCGATCGCGACCGTCACCTCTATCCCCGCCCCCGCACACTCGGTTGTCTCTCCGCAGTGGAGGGTCAGGTGGGCCCGATCGGCGATCCGCCGGATCTCGGGCAGAAACGCTGCGAGCCCGTCCGGGTCCGCTGTCGAGATGTGGAAGATCACCCCGCCGATACCGAGCTCGCGGCACCACTCGACGCACTCGTGAAGCTTCCCGGGAGCGGCCGCGAGGTCCCGGTCCGAAAGCAGGACGCAGATGTGCTCGGGCCGCACGACGAGCTGGCGGGCCAGGTGCCGCTCGTACAGCCAGCGAACCGTCATGCCGCCCACTCCAGGAGCCGGTCGAGCGGCAGCGTGTTCAGCAGGTCGGCGGCCGTGCACCAGCCCCGCCGCGCAGTCACGAGGCCGTGGCGGAGGTTGTCGAGCTCGCCGGGGCGGTGCGCGTCCGTGCCGACGGAGAGGCGCACGCCCCGGTCGCGCGCAGCCCGGACGGCCCGGCCCGCGAGGTCGAGCCGGAACGGCGAGGCGTTGATCTCGAGCGCGGTGCCGTGCTCGGCCGCAGCCTCGATCAGACGCGCGAGGTCCACGGCCGCCGGCTCGCGCCGGCCGATCAGCCGACCCGTCGGATGGCCGATGATGTCCACGTGCTCGTTCTCGCAGGCCGCGATCACGCGCCGCGTCACCTGGTCCTGGTCCTGCCGGAGCCCCCCGTGGAGGCTGGCGATCACGAGCTCGAGGTCGGCGAGGGTCCGATCGGGCAGGCCGAGCGTGCCGTCCGAGAGGATGTCGACCTCGATCCCGGCGATCAATCGGCATCCGGAGTCGCGGTTGATCACCTCGATCGTGTGCCGCTGCTCGGTCAGGTCGCGCTCGGAGAGACCGTGCGCGACCTTGAGGGTCGCCGAGTGATCCGAGACGATCAGGTACTCGTACCCGCGCCGCTCCCCCTCGGCCGCGAGCTCGGCGAGAGAGAGCATCCCATCGGACCAGTTCGAGTGGACGTGCAGGTCCCCGCGCAGGTCATCGGCGGTGACGAGCGCGGGGAGCCGGCCGTGCTCGGCCGCCTCGATCTCGCCCGCGTCCTCCCGGAGCTCGGGCGGAATGTACGGGAGACCGAGCGCCTCGAACAGGGCCGCCTCGGTCGGAAATGTTCGGAGGTCGGTCCGGGCCCGGTCCTCTATCCCGTACTCGTTGAGCCGGAGCCCCTCGAGCAGGGCCCGGTCGCGGAGCTTGATGTTGAACGGTTTCGACCCGGTGAAGTAGAGGAGCATGGGTCCGAGCGCATCGGGCGTCGTATAGCGGATATCGACCCGTTCGCCCCGGTACCGGATCGAGGTCCGGCGCTCCCCCGCCTCGATCGCCTCGTCCGCCACCAGGCGAAGACGCGGGTTCAGGTCGGCAGGGTCCTCGCAGCTGACGATGTCGAGGTCGCCGACCGTGGCCGTTCCCCGGCGGTACGACCCCGCGACCACGTACTTGCCCGGCGCGAGGACCTCGGCCAGCCCCGCGATCAGGCTCTCGGCGGTCGAGCGGTTCATGCGCTGCTCTATCGCGGCATAACGCTCGGCCCCGCGGCGGAGCTCGGCTTCGCTCTTCGCGCCGAACCCCTTCAGCCGCCGGACCCGCCCCTTCTCAATCGCCGCGAGGAGCTCGGGTACCGACGTGACCCCGAGCTCGCGCCAGAGCCGGCCCACCGTCTTGGGCCCGACCCCTTCGATCCTGAGGAGCTCCAGGAGCGTGGCCGGCATCTCGGCGCGGAGGGCCTCGAGCTCGGCACTCGACCCCGTCTCGCAGACCTCGCGCACCACGGACGCGAGGCGCTCGCCCACGCCGCCGAGCGCGACCACCTCGTCCTTCGAGAGGTCTGCAACGGGCTGCGTCAGCTGGTCGATCGCGTCCGCGCCTTTCATGAACGCGCGGACCCGGTACGGGTTGCCGTCCCGGATCTCAAGGAGCTGCCCGATCAGCCGGAGGGTCTCGGCCACCTGGCGGTTCGTGCACTCCAACGGTTTCACTCCAGAGTGTACGATGTCCTGCCGCCATATCAGTCTATGCGAAGGTCTGCGCAAGCCATAACCGTCCGGCCGGAGTACAGCATGTGCATGACCGCGGCGCACCAGGATCACGAGGAGGACCTGCTCGAGGCCCTCCTCCTGGAGCCCGCTTCCGACGAGGTCGCGCTCGCCGCACGCCTCGGGCTCGACGGGGCCGCCTTCGCCGGGGCCGTCGCGGCGGCCGAGGCCCACGGCCGGCTCGAGCGGGGGCCCGGCAGGCGGTTCCGCCTGAGCCACGAAGGGCGGCGGATCGCGCGGACGATTGCGCGCCGCCACCGGACCCTCGCCTGCTTCTTCGAACAGCTCGGCATGGCGCGCGATGCGGCTGACCGCGAGGCCTGCACGCTCGAGCACGGGGTCTCGGACGAAGCGATCGAGCGGCTCGCGGATCACCTGCGCTGCCCCGCGCCGTGCGCCCGGCCGTGCGAGGGCGGCGGCGGAGACGACGGCCGACCCCTGCTCGACTACGACGAAGGGGCACGGGTCCGCATCACGTTCGTCCGCCCCTGCGGACGGTACCGGCGGCTCATGGACATGGGGGTCGTGCCGGGCGAGGAGGCCGTGGTCCGGCGCCGGCTCTCGAACCGGGCCGTGGTGATCGAGGTCAAGGGCTGCGAGATCGGGCTCTCGCCCGAATGCGCGGCCACGGTGCTTGCGTCCCCATGTCCCTGACGATCGCGCTCGTCGGCAACCCCGGCGTGGGCAAGTCCCTCATCTTCAACCAGCTGACCGGTGTCGGGGTCGAGATCGGCAACTACCCGGGTTCATCCGTGGACCTCCTTTCGGGCGCCTCGTGCTTCCAGCGCGAGCGGGTCGAGGTCCTGGACCTGCCCGGTGTCTACTCGCTCGAGGACGGGGCCGAGACCGACGCACTCGTCCGGCACGTGATCGACGACGACAAGGTCACGGCGATCGTCGCGGTCCTCGACGCGACGCGGCTCGAGCGGAACCTCTATCTCCTCCTCCAGGTCGCCGAGTACGGCCGGCCCATGGTCGCGGTCGTGAACATGATCGACGAGACCGAGCGCCGCGGCACCGCAGTCGACACGGCGCGGCTCGCGGAGCTGCTCGGGATCTCCGTGCTCGCGACCTCGGCGGCGACGGGCCAGGGGATCGACCGGATCCTGCCCACGGCCGTACTGGAGGCCCGGGCGAGCACGGTCAAGGTCCCGTACGACCACCACATCGAGGCCGCGCTCCACTCGCTGGTCCGGACCTTCGGGGTGGACCGGCGGACGGCCCTCCAGGCGCTCCAGGGGATCGGCGACGACCCCGAACTTCTCGATACGGCCGGGGCCGTCGGCGAGGAGATCGGGCTGCGGCACCGGATGTCGGCCGGGCAGATCATCGCGACCAACCGGCACAACCACGCCCGGTCGATCGCGGACGAGGTCATCTCGTCCGCTGGGAGCGGCGGGGCCGGTATCGACCGGCTGCTCACCCGGACCGTGCCCGGCGTCCCGATCCTGGTCGGGGTCCTCGGCGCGATGCTGCTCACGGTCTTCCTCGTCGGCGGCATCCTCGAGGAGTACATCGTGCAGGCCTTCGAGTTCCTGCTACTGGACCCGATCGCAAGCCTCAACCTCAACCCGCTCCTCGCCGAGGTCCTCCGCTCGGTCGGCCTCGCCCTTCAGTCGGGCCTCGGGATCGCCTTCCCGTACATCTTCACGTTCTACATCCTGCTCTCGCTCCTCGAGGACTCGGGGTACATGTCGCGGGCCGCCTTCCTCGCGGACCGGGTCATGCACCGGATGGGACTTCACGGCGAGGCCATCATCCCGCTCGTACTCGGGTTCGGCTGCAACGTCCCTGCGATCATGGGCACGCGCCTCCTCGCGACGAGGCGCGAACGGATCATCGCCGCAGTCCTGATCACGATGGTCCCGTGCTCGGCACGAACGGTCGTTATCTCGGGGATCGTCGCCTCGTTCGTCTCGCTCGCGGCCGCCTTCTCGATCTACCTCATCGTGCTCGTGCTGATCCTGATAACGGGGCTCGTTCTCAGCCGGGTCGCACCCGGGCCGCAGCTCGGCATGGTCCTCGAGATGGCCCCCCTCCGCCGCCCCCGGCCGGACATGGTCCTGCTCAAGTCCTGGCTCCGGATCAAGGAGTTCCTGTACATCGCGATGCCCCTGCTGCTCGTGAGCAGCGTGGTCCTCGGCCTGCTCGGCTACTTCGGCGTGATCGCGGTCTTCCAGGCCGCCTTCGCCCCGATCTCGGAGGGGGTGCTCGGCCTGCCGGCCTACGCCTCGACCGCGCTCCTCTTCGGCATCCTCAGGAAGGAGATGGCCTTCGAGACCCTGGTCGTGCTGGCGGGAACGGCGAACCTCAACACAGTCATGTCGAATCTCCAGCTCTACATCTTCGCGATCGTCTCCACCCTCTTTGTCCCGTGCATCTCGACGATTGCGGTCCTGCAGCGTGAGCTCGGCACGCGGATCTCGGCCCTGATCACGGTCTATACGGTTGCGCTCGGGATCGGGATCGGCGCGCTCATCCACTTCCTTGCCGGCTGAGTGAGAGCCGAAGCGCTTATCACGGCCGGACACGACAGCTTCGGCGCATATGTCTCTCTCTCCTGCCGGCCCCGCACGGGGGGCGGTCTAGGTGCTCTGGTTCGTCGGGCTCGGCCTCTGGGACCTCGAGGACGTCTCGCTCCGCGGTCGGCGCGCTATCGGAGAGGCGGACCGGGTCTTTCTCGAGGGGTACACCTCCCGCCTCGGCGGCACGACCGTCGAGGCCATGGAGGCGGCCTGGGGCCGGCCGGTCACGGTGCTCGGGCGCGAGGGGGTCGAGAACGAGCCCGGGGCGGTGCTCGAAGCGGCGGAGTCCGGGACGGCTGTCTTCCTGGTCCCGGGCGACCCGATGGTCTCGACCACCCATGTCGACCTCCGGCTCCGGGCGCACGCCCTCGGGATCGAGACCCGGGTCGTCCACGGCGCCTCGATCGCGACGGCTGCACCGGGCCTGGCCGGGCTCCAGAACTACCGGTTCGGCCCCGCGACCTCGCTCCCGTTCCCGCACGGCTCCTGGCAACCGACATCGCCGGCGGCGGCCGTGGGCGAAAATCTGGAGCGTGGACTCCACACCCTTGTCTACCTGGATATCCAGCCCGGGCGGTGCATGCTGATCCCGGAGGCGCTCGATCTTCTCGAGTCGGGCGCGGCCGACCTGGGGTTCGAGGTCCCCCTCTACATCGGCTGCGCCCGGGCCGGGTCGCCCGACCCGGTGGTCGCGGCCGGCACGGCCGACCGGCTCCGCCGGGTCGATTTCGGCGAACCCCTGCACGTCCTGATCGTGCCGGGCAAGCTCCACGTGATGGAGCGGGAGTACCTGGAGGCCTTCGCCGGCCTATGACCCTGGCCGCCGCGTTCGGTTCACTGGACGCGGCACTCGGGTGCGTCCGGGCGGGGGTGCGCGAAGACGCCCTGCTCGCGCCGGCAGGGGCCGACTGCCTCGGGATGGCCCGGGCCTACCGTGCGGACGCGGCCGCGTTCGCCGATCGTGGCGACCCGGTCAACGCCCTTGCGGCCGTCGCCTATGCCTGCGGCTGGCTCGACGCGGCCGTCGCCGTCGGCCTCCTGGACGGACCGGGCTCGGGAGTCGGCCTGATCGAGGGCGTCGTGCCGTGCGAGGACGCCCCTCGGCTCGAGGAGAAAGCGGGGCGGTACGCGGCCATGCTCACGGCGGCCCTCGAGGCGTCCGCACCGGCCCCGGACCCGGCGAGCCCGGTACACGCGGCCGCGCTCTCGATCCTCGCGGTCGCGGGGGCGCTCCTCGCTCCCTCAGTCCTCTACCTCACCCGCGGCGATCTCGAGGCCTCCCTCTCGGTCAGCTCGTACGCCTACGGCTGGCTCGACGCCGGAGTCCGGGCCGGGCTCGTGGCGATCGCCGGCGACCGGTCGCTCTTCGCGGTGTAGCATGCGGTGGCGCGGCTGGCTCCTCGTCTCGGTTCTCCTCTCAGCCGCCGTGCTCGCGGTCGTGCTCGCCCTGACCGTGGACGAGGCGACCTATGCCGCGCTCGGAAGCCTCGACCTGCGCTGGCTCGGGGTCGCCCTCCTCGCCCACGGCGCAGCCCTCCTCTGCTGGGCCGGCCGGATCCGTGTCCTCTCGGCCGGCCTGGGATACCGTGTGCCGTACCGCGTGTGCGTCCCGATCGTGCTCGCGAACGTGCTCGCGGCCGCCGTCACGCCGTCGTCGGCCGGGGGCGAGCCCGTGCGGGTCCACGAACTCTACCGCGCGGGCGTCCGCGCCGGGGACGCGACCGCGGTCGTCGTGGCCGAGCGCCTCCTCGACGTCCTCCTGCTGCTTGCCGGGGTCGTGCTCGCGGTCGTGGTCCTCGAGCGGCAGCTGGTCGCCCTCGGCGTCAGCGGCGGCCCGCTCGTTCCCGCGATCGGCCTCTTCGTCCTGGCCTTCGCCGGCCTTCTCCTGCTCGCGCTCCGGTGGCCGCAGGGCCTGAAGCGCGCGCTCCTGGCCGTCACGGCCGTGCTCGGCCGCCGGCTCCCGGTCGGTATCGCGGAGCGGCTCGACCGGATCTCCGAACGGCTCGACCGCGAGGTCGATCACTTCCACGCCGCGTTCGGCCGGTTCGCCACCCGGGGACTGGGCCATCTTGCGGCGGGGCTCGTGCTCTCGGCCGGGTATTGGATCCTCGACTTCATGGTCGCCTCCTTCGTGCTTCTCGCACTGGGGCTGCCTCCGTCCTGGCTCCTCTCCCTCCTCTGCCAGATGCTCATCAACGTCATCTCGCTGCTGCCCGTCACCCCCGGCGGGGCCGGGCTCGCCGAGGCCTCGGCCGCCTCGCTCTACGGGTTCTTCGTCCCGTCCTCGTCCCTCGGCGTCCTGGTTGTCCTCTGGCGGCTGATCATCTACCACCTGAACATCCTGCTCGGGCTCGGCGCCGGCATCGCGATCGTCCGGCGCGAAGCCGGGCGGCGCGAGCAGGTTCGCGAACCTTAACCACCGCCGGGGACAACAGAGAGTACATGCAGTGCATCATCCTCGCGGGCGGCTCGGGGACCCGGCTCTGGCCGCTCTCGCGGGAGCAGTATCCCAAGCAGTTCCTGCCCGTCGGCGACCGGTCGCTCTTCCAGCGGACCTGGACGCGGGCCCGGGCCCTCGCCGGCGAGGACGGCGTCTGGATCGTCACGAACGAGGCCCACCGCTACCTGATCCGCGACCAGGTCGAGGCCCTCGGCGGCTCCTGCGACGACATGCACCTGCTGGCCGAGCCCGCGGGCCGGAACACGCTCCCCGCCATCGCCTGGGCCATGGCCGCTCTCCGGGCGGACCGCGGCGACGCGATCGCGGCCGTCCTGCCGAGCGATCACCTGCTCGACGACGCTGCGCTCGACGCGATCCGGGGGGCCGCGCCCCTCGCCGCGGACCGGCTCGTCACGTTCGGCGTGACGCCGACATCGCCGCACACCGGGTACGGGTACATCCGTCCCGGCGCACCGCTCTCCGGCGGGTACGAGGTCGACGCCTTCGTCGAGAAGCCCGACACCGCGACCGCGGAGACCTACGTCCGCGACGGCTACCTCTGGAACTCGGGCATGTTTTTGCTGTCGACGACCGTCTTCTTCGAGGAGCTCGCCCGCCTTCAGCCCGTGATCGCGGGTGCGATCGCCGTGCTCCCGCCGGAGTACGCAGGGATGCCGTCGGTCTCGATCGACTACGGCCTCCTCGAGCACTCGGACCGGGTCGCGGTCGCGCCGCTCGACGCCGCCTGGTCCGACCTGGGCGACTTCGCCGCCTTTGCGGCGGCCGAACCGGCCGATCCCGACGGAAACGCCGGCGCGGCGCTCTACCTCGACAGCCGCGACAACTACGTCCGGTCGGAGGGGAAAACGGTCGGCCTGATCGGGGTCGAGGGTATGGTCGTGATCGATACGGACGACGCGCTCCTCGTCGCGAAGAAGAGCGAGACCGGGCGCGTGCGCGAGCTCGTGGCCGCGCTAAAGGCGGCCGGCGACCCGGTCGTGGTCCACCACCGCGAGGAGCACCGGCCCTGGGGGACGTACAAGGTGCTCGAGGAGAACGGCGCGTACAAGATCAAGCGGGTGACGGTCCGGCCCGGGCGCCGCCTCTCGCTCCAGCTCCACCACCACCGCTCCGAGCACTGGATCGTGGTCTCGGGAACGGCCGAGGTCGTGCTCGAGGGCGAGGCCCGCCTGCTCGCGCAGGGAGAGTCGACCTTTGTCAAGACCGGCCAGGTCCACCGGCTCGGGAACCCGGGCGTCATCCCGCTCGAGGTGATAGAGGTCCAGATCGGCGAGTACCTCGAGGAGGACGATATCGTCCGGTTCGAGGACGTCTACGGACGCTCGTAGGAGCGGATACTTTTTTCCCCCTGCCGATTCCATCGAGTCCGTGATGGTGGAGAAGTCGGGCCGGGAGGCCGAGCTGGCGGTCACGGGCATGCATTGCGCGACCTGCTCGCTCGCAGTCG
>CAYWVY010000054.1:0-14801 GCA_964461885.1 uncultured Methanospirillum sp.
TCGACGTGGGCCGCGCCGAGAACATCGTCCTCATGGTCAACTCCGAGGTCGAGTCTGTTGAGGGATACATCGGCAACTTCGATGTCACCATCCGCCGCAAGGCGACGGGCGTCCTCTCCCCGGCCGAGGCCGAGGCAAAGGGCATCGTGGGCGGCGGCTGCACGGGCTGCGGCGACTGTGACCCGGTCTGCCCGGTCACGAAGCCGAACCCCTTCGAGATGGGGATGGCGCCGAGAAAGGCGATTTACATCTACCACCCCCAGGTCGTCCCGCTGCTCTACACTATCGACTGGGATGCCTGCGTCAAGTGCGGCCTCTGTGTCGAGGCCTGCGGCGATAAGAAGGCGATCGACCTCGAGATGCAGGATGAACTCGTCCAGGTCAAGGTCGGCACGGTCATCCTCGCCACCGGGTTCGAGGTCTTCCCGATCGAGAACAAGGAGGAGTGGGGATACAAGCGCTACGACAATGTGATCACCTCGCTCGAGTTCGAGCGGCTGATCTGCGCCTCCGGCCCCACAGGCGGTCACCTCGTGCGCCCCTCTGACGGCCAGACCCCGTTGCGGATCGCGTTCGTGCTCTGCGCGGGCTCGCGTGATAATACCGGCGTGGGCAAGCCGTACTGCAGCCGGTTCTGCTGCATGTACTCGCTCAAGCACGCCCACCAGATCATGGAGAAGATTCCCGGCGCCGTGCCGTACATCTTCTACATGGACATCCGGTCCTTCGGCAAGGCCTACGAGGAGTTCTACTACCGGATCCAGGACGAGGGCGCGAAGTTCATTCGCGGCCGCGTCTCGAACATCCAGGAGGACCCCGTCACCAAGAACCTCAAGGTCTACGCGGAGGACACGCTCCTCGGCCGGCCGATGGAGCTCGAGGTGGACATGGTCGTGCTCGCTTCCGCCGTGCAGCCAACCGAAACGACCAACAAGACCCGGAAGCTCTTCGGCGTCTCGTGTTCGCAGGACGGCTGGCTCCTCGAAGCTCACCCGAAGCTGAACCCGTGCGGCACAACGACGGCCGGCGTCTTCGTCGCTGGCGTCTGCCAGGGACCGAAAGACATCCCCGACACGGTCTCTCAGGCCGAGGGCGCAGCATCCGCCGCCTCGATCCCAATTCACAAGGGCTTCGTGGAGCTCGAGCCCTACTATGCGATGTGCATCGAGGAGAAGTGCGCAGGCTGCGGCATGTGCGTCAACCTCTGCCCGTACTCGGCCCTCTCGCTCGTCGAGAAGGACGGCCGGACGGTCATGCAGGTCACCGAGGCAAAGTGCAAGGGCTGCGGCACCTGCGGCGGGTTCTGCCCCGGCGGAGCGATCTGGATGAACCACTTCTCAACTCCACAGATCGTCGCACAGATCGATGCGTTCCTCCTCGGAGGTGAGCAGTAATGGCGGAGAATCCGGAGGGATGGAAGCCCAAGATTCTTGCCATCATCTGCAACTGGTGCAGCTATGCCGGCGCCGACCTCGCGGGCGGAGCGCGCATCCAGTACCCCCCGGATGTCCGCGCCATTCGCGTCATGTGCACGGGCCGCGTCGATCCGCTCTTCATCATGAAGGCCTTCACGGACGGCGCGGACTCGGTCCTCGTCTCGGGCTGCCACTTTGGTGACTGCCATTACCTCGAGGGGAACTTCAAGGCCGCGAAGCGGATGTTCCTGGTCAAGAGCCTCCTGAAGAACATCGGGCTCGACGACCGCCGCCTGCGCATGACCTTCGTCTCCGCATCCGAGGGTGCCAAGTGGGGCAAGGTCATCGAGGACGTGGTCAACACGACCCACGAGCTAGGCCCGTCGCCCTTCAACCGGGAGTACGGCGAGCTCAAGGAAATGGTCTAGGCGGTGTTGAGTAGTGGCTGACTCCATCTCACTCAACCTTATTACGGGCCGATCCATCCAGCAAGGCGTTGCGATGGAGGGGGGCAAGGACAAGCCCGCCTACACCGAAGCCTGCGGTATCATCGAGATCGATCCGGTGGACTTCAAGCGGCTCGGGGCGTATCGGAGCACGAACGTTCGCGTGACGAGCGATTTCGGCACGGTCGTGGTCAAGGCAATCGAGGCGACGCAGGGGCCGCACCCGGGACTCGCCTATATCCCCATGGGCCCGTGGGCCAACGCGGTCGTCGACCCGAACACGTACGGTATGGGCATGCCAACCTTTAAGGGGGTCCCGATACAAGTTAGCGTTGCTACGAACGAACCTGTGATGAGCTCGATCAAGCTCGTGCAGAATCTCGTCAAGGAGTAAGCAATGGCGAAAACAGTTACTGATGTATCATGCCCGTTCTGCGGGTCTCTCTGTGACGACCTCGAGGTCCTGGTCTCCGACGACGGGACGAAGGTCCTGGAGGTGTACAACGCCTGCGCGATCGGTGCGGCCAAGTTCCTCCATACAGGGTCGAAGGACCGCGTGACCCGACCGCGGATGCAGCAGGAAGACGGCTCCTACAAGGAGGTTTCCTATGACGAAGCGATCGAGTACACGGCCCAGATGCTCGCGAATGCGAAGAAGCCTCTCATGTACGGCTGGTCCAACGCGAATTGCGAGGCCCAGTCGGTCGGAAACGACATCGCTGAGACGGTGGGCGGCGTCGTGGACAACACCGCGACGGTCTGCCACGGATCCTCGCTGATCGCGATCCAGGATGTCGGTATTCCGAGCTGCACGCTCGGCGAGGTTAAGAACCGCGCCGATGTCGTGATCTTCTGGGGATGCAATCCCGCGCACGCGCACCCGCGTCACCTCTCGAAGTACTCGATCTTCCCGCGCGGCTTCTTCACGGGCAAGGGCCACAAGGGCCGCAAGATGATCGTGGTCGATCCCCGCAACACGGACACCATGAAGATGGCCGATATCGGGATCCAGCTCGAGCAGGGGCGGGACTACGAGCTCCTCTCGGCGTTCCGTGTCGCCATCCGCGGCGAGGAACTGCCCGACGTCGTTGCCGGAGTCCCCAAAGAGCGGATCTACGAGGCCGTCGAGGTCATGAAGAACGCCCGCTTCGGGATCATCTTCTTCGGCATGGGCGTGACCCAGTCGCTGGGCAAGAACCACAACATCGACAACGCGATCATGGTGACGAAGGACATGAACGAGTACACGAAGTTCGCCATCATCGCCATGCGCGGCCACTACAACGTCACTGGTTCGGGCCAGGTCATGGGGTGGCAGTTCGGGTACCCGTTCGCGACCGACCTCTCGCGCGGCTTCGCCCGATACAATCCCGGCGAAACGACCTCGAACGACCTGCTCCGTCGCCGCGAGGTGGACGCCGTCCTCGTTGTGGCCTCGGACCCCGGTTCGCACTTCCCGATCTCCTCGGTCCGGGAGATCGCGAAGCTCCCGTCGGTTGCCATCGTTCCGGATATCACTCCGACCTCCGAGATCTCGAAGCTCCATGTCCCGGTTGCGATCAACGCGATCGAGACAGGCGGCTGCTGCTACCGGATGGACAACGTCCCGATCGAGACGCGGAAGGTCATCGAGCCCCGCGAGGGGATGATGACCGACCTCGAGTTCCTCTCGCGGGTCCGCGACCGGATCGACGAGATCAAGGTGAAGGCGCCGATCGGTTCCCCGTCGACGGCCCAGGTACAGGGGGCGTGAGACCATGACAGAATATCTCGTCAGGAACGGCTTCGTTTTCGACCCTGTCACTGGCGTCAAAGGCGATAAGAAGGACATTGCGGTCAAAGACGGCAAGATCGTTGACTCGGTCTCATCGTCGGCCAAGGTCTATGACGCGTCCGGCAAGACGGTCATGGCCGGCGCGGTTGATATCCACGCGCATATTGCGGGCCCAAAGGTGAACGAAGGCCGGAACTACCGGCCGGAGGACAAGCTCTTCGGCAACAGGCCCGGGGTCAACGGGATGCGCACTACCGGCGGCTTCTCGATCCCCACCACGTTCAGGACCGGCTATAACTATGCGCTGATGGGCTACACCACGGCCATGGAGGCCGCGATGCCCCCGCTGTACGCGCGCCACGTCCACGAGGAGATGCGGGACACCCCCATCATCGACGAGGGGGCATTCCCGGTCTTCGGCAACAACTGGTTCGTGCTGGAGTACCTCAAGAACAACGAGCTCGAGAACACGGCGGCGTACATCTCCTGGCTCCTTCGGGCGACCAAAGGATACGCGGTCAAGGTCGTCAATCCCGGCGGCACCGAGGCATGGGGCTGGGGGCTGAACTGCCTCTCGGTCAATGACCCGGTCCCGTACTTCGACATCACCCCCGCGCAGATCGTCAGGGGCCTTATCGAAGCGAACGAGTACCTTGGTCTGCCGCACTCGATTCACCTCCACGCCAACAACCTCGGCAACCCGGGCAACTTCACGACCACGCTCGACACGTTCAAGCTGGCCGAAGGCCTCAAGACGACCAACCGCTTCGGGCGCGAACAGACGATGCACCACACGCACGTCCAGTTCCACTCCTACGGCGGCGACAACTGGGGCAACTTCGAGTCCAAGGCTGACGAGATCATGGACTACGTGAACGCGCACCCGAACCTGACGATCGACACGGGCAACGTCACGCTTGACGAGACCACGACCATGACGGCCGATGGCCCGTTCGAGCACCACCTGACCGAGCTCAACCACCTGAAGTGGGCGAACGTCGACGTCGAGCTCGAGACGGCCGCCGGGATCGTCCCGTACGTCTACAGCCCCGACATCAAGGTCTGCGCGATCCAGTGGGCGATCGGCCTCGAGCTCGCGCTCCTCGCGAAGGACCCGATGCGCTGCTTCATCACCACGGACCACCCGAACGCGGGACCGTTCACGCGATACCCGCGGGTCATCAAGTGGCTGATGTCCAAGGAGGCCCGCGAGGAGCGGCTCACCACCTTCAAGCACGCGGACAAGGTCATCTCGGCCACGCACCTCCACGGGCTCGACCGCGAACTCTCGTTCTTCGAGATCGCGCAGATGACCCGTGCAGGCCCCGCGAAGGCGCTCGGCCTGATGGGCACCTATGGCGGCCTCGCGCCGGGCATGGATGCGGACGTGGTCGTCTACGACATCAACCCCGAGGGACCGTTCACGCCGGATCAGATCGAGCAGGCCTTCTCGGCAGCATCCCTCGTCATCAAGACGGGCGTGCCGGTGGTAGAGAACGGCGTGGTGATCAACAACGGCAACAAGCGCACGCTCTGGGTCGATGCGAAGGTCAACGAGAACCCCCAGGTCATGCGTGATGTCGAGGAGAAGTTCCTCAAGTACTACAGCGTCAACCTGAACAACTACGAGGTCAAGGGCCACCACTACATCCCGAACCCGTACGTGATCGAGGTCGACGCGACCCAGTGAGGTGCAGGGATGGAGACGGTTACACTCACAATCAAGAAGGCCCCCACCCTCTACCTTGAGGCAGAGGCCGTGACGCCCGACGCGCTGGCCGGCAAGAGCCTCGACCAGATCCGGGCGCTCCCGGTCTACATGGGCAACGAGGAGTTCACGCTCGGCGAGTACTTCGACGTCGCCGGGGCTCCCGGCGCGACTGCGGCCGACACGAAGGTCGTGGTCAAGGGGGATCTCTCGCGCGTCAAGTACCTCGGCATGAAGATGTCAGCCGGCGAGCTCGTGATCGAGGGGGACGCCGACATGTACGTCGGTGCCTGGATGACGGGCGGCACGCTCACCGCGAAGGGCAACGTCGACTCCTTCGCCGGCACGGGCATGAAGGGCGGCGAGCTCACCATCATGGGCAACGCCGGTAACTACACGGGCTCGGCCTACCGCGGCGACTGGCGCGGCATGCAGGGCGGCCGGATCCGCGTGAAGGGCAACGTTCGGTCGGACACCGGGTACTTCATGAACGGCGGCGAGATCATCGTCGAGGGAAATGCCGACGTCCACGTTGGAACCCACGCCGAGGGCGGAAAGATCGTTATCAAGGGGGACGCGAAGTCCCGGCTCGGCGGCCAGATGGTCGAGGGCACGATCATCCTCCTCGGTACGGTCGACGTCATGATGCCCGGCTTCAAGTACGTCCGCGACGAAGAGGTCGAGGTAGATGGGGAAAAGATGGTCCTCGCCCTCTACATCGGCGACCTCGGCGAACGTCACCGCAAGCGGAAGGGTGAGACGATCTACGGCAAGCTCTATCTCCGGCCGGCAAAGGCTCCCGAGGATACAGCGGCCCGCGATGCCCGGCTCGCCCGCGCCCGCGAGGCCAAGAAGGCACGGTTCGCCCCTCCCGAAGGGTCGGCCTCGGCCTGAATCCACTCTTTTCTTTCGCGAAGCCCGACGGGCTTCACTCGCTCGTCTCCTCCATGCCTACAGCCCGGGGACAATGTGCCGGGAGTACGTCCACGTCGGCCTCTGGACGCCGGGGAGACCGACATCCGTGCGATCGCGTTTTTGAGCGAGATCCGAATGCGCACATCCGGTTGCCGGGCTGCCCGAGGCGATCCCTCGCCCGGCCCATTGCCGGCGCGGTCGCAGTCGACGCGGATCGAGCAGGCACGGTCTTGGGCGTGATCGGGCCCGGTAATTCTTCGCGGGCTGCCGCCAGGCGGTATTTCCCATCGTAATAAACGTTTATCACTCAGACCGCCCCACGATGTATGATAGGATAATGACCTGTACGATCATCGTCGGCGGTTTCTTTGGAGACGAAGGAAAGGGGAAGATAGTCGCGCATATCGCTCACCAGGACCGGCCCACGATTATTGCGCGGGGAGGCGTCGGACCGAACGCCGGCCACACGGTCCAGGTCGGCGACCGGCACTATGGTGTCCGGATGGTGCCCTCGGGTTTCATCTACCCCGACGCGCGCCTCTGCATCGGGGCGGGGGTGCTCGTCGACCCACGCGTCCTGATCTCTGAACTCGACCAGCTCAACGCGCACGACCGGTGCTTTGTGGACTTCCGGTGCGGCGTCATCGACGAGGATCATATCGCACGCGACCGGAAATCGGCGCACCTGCGGGACACGATCGGCTCGACCGGGACGGGGTGCGGCCCGGCGAATGCAGACCGCGTGATGCGGACGGGCCGACTGGCGCGCGATGTGCCCGAACTCGCTCCCTATCTCATCGACGTGCCGGCGGTCGTGAACGCAGAGATCGACGGTGGGTCGCCGGTCCTGATCGAGGGGACGCAGGGTTTCGGGATCTCACTCTACTACGGGACCTATCCGTTCGTGACGAGCAAAGACACTTCGGCCTCGCAGATGGCCTCCGACGTCGGGGTCGGTCCGACCTCGATCGATGACGTGGTCGTGGTCTTCAAGGCCTACCCGACCAGGGTCGGGGAGGGTCCGTTCTCCACCGAGATGGACCACGAACAGTCGAATGCCCTGGGGATCCAGGAGTTCGGCACGGTCACTCACCGCGAGCGCCGGATCGGCTGCTGGGATGGGGAGATGGCACGGTACTCGGCGATGGTCAACGGCTGTACCCAGGCCGCGATCACCGGGATCGACAAGGTGGATCACGACTGTTTCGGCGTCAGCGAGTGGAGCAAACTCTCGCCGAAGGCAAAGGAGTTCATCCGCTGCGCCGAGGACGACATCGGCCGGCCCTTGACCCTGATCTCGACCGGGCCCGAACTCTCCCAGATCATCGACCTCCGCGCCGAGAACGGAGACTAACGGGCGCGACCATGAGACGAAGCCTCCAGGAGATCGTCTGCTGCCCGGTCTGCCACGGCGATCTCGATCTCACCGTGACCGCCGAAGACGAGAGCGGCGAGGTAGTAGAGGGGCTGTTCAGGTGCCGGGCGTGTGCCGTCGATTACCCGATCGAAGATGGTATCCCAAACCTCCTGCCGCCCGCGAGCGGCGACCCCGCGGAGGGATGAACCGGTCATGGCCGAGATCCACCTGAACCGATCCGGCATCAACAGTGTGGAAGTCCCGTCGGCTCCGATCGAGGTCGAGGCGGGGACACTCCTTCGACTGAAACTGATCAACCACGGCGCACCTATCCACCTGACGCTCACCTCGCCGAACGCGCAGCCCTTCACCGACTTCTCCCACCAGAACGTCTACGTCCGCGACGAGACGCACTTCGACATCCAGATCCGGGAGGATGCGTTCCCTGGCGGTTTCGATCTGACCGTGATCACGGGATACGGCACGGTCCGCGCATCGCTGAAAGTGCTCGTGCTTCGGGAGCTGCCCCGCCCCCAGGAGCCGCCGCAGCGTCCGCGGTACCCGGCCCTCGCGCCGCCAGAACGGACCCTGCCCCCGGTCGTGCTGCTCTTCGCTGCCGCCGGGCTCGCCCTCTACCTCGTCTGGTGGTTCACCCGCCTGGAGGTGGTCAACTTCGCTGCATTTCTCCTGCTCCTGGCCGGGATCCTCGTCGGATGGCTGACCCAGCGGTCGTAGCCGTCGGGGTTCTTGCCCTCGCGCTCGTCGTCGACCGGCTCCTCGGCGACCCGCACTCGCCCTATCACCCGGTCGCCCTGCTCGGCCGGCTGATCGGGTGGTGGGGCCGCCCGTCCCGCTGGCCCGCCCGGCTTCACCGGGTCGTCGGGGTCCTGGGATTTTTCGGCACGGTTTGCCTCTTCGCGGCTCCCTACCTGGCGGTGGACCTGCTCGCCCCGCCGCTCGTCCTGCTCCTTGCGGGCCCCTTCCTGCTCAAGTCGTGCTTCGCCTGGCGGGCGCTCGAGGAGCACGCTCGGGCGGTCGAGCGCGCCCTCGTCCGCGACGTCGACGCGGGACGTGCGGCCGCGGGGCTCCTCGTCTCGCGCAACACGGCGGCCCTCGACGCCGACCACGTCCTCTCCGCCGCCTACGAATCGGTCTCTGAGAACCTGGTCGACTCGGTGACGGCCCCGCTCATCTACTACGCCGCCTTCGGCCTCGGCGGCGCCGCCGCCTACCGGGCGGCGAACACGATGGACGCGATGCTCGGATACCGCGACGAGCGGGAGTGGATCGGCTGGGCGCCCGCACGGGCCGACGACATCCTGACGTTCATCCCGGCCCGCATCACCGGCGCTGTCCTGCTGGTCTACTTCGTGCTGATCGGACGGGGCCGCGCGGCGTGGACCTGCCTGCGCAGGTATCGGCACCGGCGCCCCGGGTTCAACGGCGGCATCCCGATGGCCCTGATCGCGGGGGGCGTCGGCGTCGCCTTCGAGAAACCGGGGGTGTATGTGATCGGGACTGCCGAACGACCGCTCGCCGAAGCAGGAGCCGAGATCATCAGGGCCGTGCGGGCTGCCTCCGTCGGCACGGCGCTCCTTGCCGCCGGCGCACTATTTTTATGCGCCGCTCTCGCCAACATGTAACGCACATGAAACTCGAGGAGTTGAGGTTCGGGACCGAGCTTGTCAAGCGCGGCTTCGCCTCTATGCAGAAGGGGGGCGTGATCATGGACGTGGTCAACGCCGACCAGGCACGCATCGCCGAGGAGGCCGGCGCGGTTGCCGTCATGGCCCTCGAGCGGGTCCCTGCCGAGATCCGGAAGGTGGGGGGCGTGGCCCGGATGGCCGACCCGCAGAAGGTCGCCGAGATCATCGACGCAGTCTCGATCCCGGTGATGGGCAAGGTTCGGATCGGGCACTCGGTGGAGGCGCGGATCCTCGAGGCGCTCGGCGTGGACATGATAGACGAGTCGGAGGTCCTGACCCCTGCCGACGAGGAATACCATATCGATAAGACAGGTTTCACGGTTCCGTTTGTCTGCGGCGCCCGGAACCTCGGCGAAGGCCTCCGCCGGATCAACGAGGGAGCCGCTATGATCCGTACCAAGGGCGAGGCCGGCACGGGCAACGTGGTCGAGGCCGTCCGGCATATGCGCGCCATCATGGGCGAGATCCGGCAGCTCACGGGGATGGACGCACAGGAGCGGGCAGAGCGGGCCCGAACGATCGAGGCCCCGGTCGCGCTCGTGGACGAATGCGCGCGCATGGGGCGCCTTCCCGTCGTCAACTTCTCGGCCGGAGGGATCGCGACCCCGGCCGATGCGGCCCTTATGATGCACCTCGGCGCCGACGGCGTCTTTGTCGGCTCAGGCATCTTCCTCTCGGAGCAGCCCGAACGGATGGCGAAGGCGATCGTCGACGCGGTCGATCACCACGATGACCCCGCCCGTCTCGCCGAGATCTCGAAGGGGCTCGGCTCGGCCATGCGCGGCCTCGACATCCACACCCTGCCCGAGAGCGAGGTGCTCCGGTTCCGTGGGCGCTGATCGCGCTCTCCGGATCGGCGTGCTCGCGCTCCAGGGGGACGTGGCCGAGCATGTGGCCGCCTTCGAGGCGGCCCTCGACGAACGCCCCGGTGGGCATGCCCCCGTCGTCACGGTACGGCACGCGGACCAGCTGGCCGGGCTCGACGGCCTCGCCGTGCCGGGCGGCGAGTCGACCACCATCTCCCGGCTGATCGAGAAGAACCGGATGCGCAGTCCCCTCATCGAGTTCGACGGCGGCATCTTCGCGACCTGCGCGGGCATGGTCCTGGCCGCCTCGGAGGTCGACGACTCGCGGGTCCGTCCGCTCAACCTCGTGGAGATGACGGTCGCCCGGAACGCCTTCGGCCGGCAGCGGGAGTCCTTCGAACTGGATCTCTCCGTGGCGGGTCTCGACGTCCCGTTTCACGCGGTCTTCATCCGGGCGCCCGTCGCGACCCGGGTGGGGCCCGGCGCGGCTGCGATCGCCTCGCTCAACCACGGCGCCGTCGGCGTCCGGCAGGGACGGCACCTCGCCCTCGCCTTTCATCCCGAGCTCGGAACCGACCTCCGGCTCCACCATCTCTTTCTCGACGGGCTCTGAACGGTCAGTCGAGCACGAGCGTGCCGACCACGCGGAGCCGACCGCCGTCGAGCCAGCAGAGCAGGACGCGGTCGTCGGGGGGATAGACCAGGGACCGCTCGAGCTCGAGCCGGAGCTGCGGCCGGTGCCAGTCCTGGTCCACGCCGATCCCAAGGATCCGTGCCGGCAGGAACTGCATCCAGTGGCCGACCGTGAGGACCATCCCCTCTTTGAGCGGTGCCGGCCAGTACTTCACGAGCGTCGCGCGCCCCGACAGGTGCTCGGATGCGACGAGGTCCGTCTCGGTCGTGAGCACGTCGCCGCGGGCGATCTCTTCGGCCTCGATCCCCTTCAGGGCGAGCCCGACCCGGTCCCCGGCGAACGCGGCCGCTGCGTCGTCGTCGTGCCGCTGGATCGACCTGAGCTGGACTGGCTTCCCGCCCGGCAGGAGGCGAAGCGTGTCGTGCCGCCGGACCGCCCCGCGCACCACGTCCCCGAGCACAACGGTCCCGATCCCCTTGACCGGGAAGGCGTGGTCGACCGGCACCGATCCCGTGGGTTCATCCTTCGTTTCAGTCCGCAACGCAGAGCGATCCAGCATCTCCTCGCGGAGCGCCACCGGGTCATCCTCGCAGAGCACGTACTCCTCGACCACGGTGCCGCGGATCAGAGGAGCGATCTCCTCAGGTGTCAGGTAGTTCCTCAGGATCAGGAACCCATCTTGGATGCCCATGCAGTCAAGCATCAGCACCTGCTCGCCAAACTGCGCCGTGACCGCGTCCACGACCAGTATGGCCGCGTCGGCCGGCGAGACGGCGTAGAAGAGCGAAGCGAGCCGCTCGGGGTAACGTGTGGGTTCGAGGAACGTGACCGTGACCTCGCCCTTCTTGAGGTTGTATAGCGTGATGTCGCTCGCGGTTCCGGCCTTCCCCAGGTCCTTCGCATACCCGGCCGGCGCCAGGACCGCCACGTTCAGGTTCGGCATCGGTACATGAATGGTGCCCCGTGCCATTCAAGCTGACGCATCAGGGCCGGTTGCGGAGCACGTGATAGACGGTGACGAACCCGATCACTGCGGCGCCGAGATAACGGATGCCGGCGATGACCGTGATGAAGGGCAGGGGGACGGGCGCGCTGTCGAGCACGAGCGACGAGCCCACCACGATCGCGGACACCACCATCCCGATCAGGACCTTGTCTCCCACCTGGTCGAGCATCGTCTCGATCCGGCGGAAGTCGTCGTTGATCAGATCGATCTCCACCGGGCCCTGGCTGAACCGGCGGGCGGCGTCCCTGATTGCGCCGGGGCAGGGCGATCGTATCCACCGTCGCGTCGCGAAGCCCCCGGACTGCATCGACCGCCTGGTCGACTGAGAGCAGCTCGCGCCGAACCGCATCGCGCAGGTACGGCTCAACCCGCTCGGTGAACCGGAAGCGGGGGGGTCGAGGGTGCGCCCGAGATCGATCTCCATCACCAGGACCACGACCATGCGCATCAGGGACGAAGGAAGCCGTATCCTGTTCTTCGGGAGCAGGTCGGCGCCATCTCCGAGCAGGCCCCCGGAGTCGAACTGGCGAAACGAGAGGTCTCGGTACTCCGTCACGAGCAGGTAGAGTTCGTCCTTGAGGCGATCGGCCTGTTCCGGAGGGACGGCGATGCCGATGGCGTGCAGGCTGTGCATGATCGCGTCCACGTCCCGATCGACGGAACCCGCCAGGAGCCCGACGAACGCCCGCCGCTTCTCGGGCCGGAGCACACCCATGATCCCGAAGTCGAGGAGGATGAGATCGCCCTCCGCGGTGACCAGCAGGTTGCCCGTCTGCGGGTCGGCGTGAAAGAACCCGTCCTCGAAGATCTGGCGTACGTAGGCGGCCAGTCCGTGCTCGGCCACCTCTCGCCCGGCGATGCCGAGCCGGCGGAGCGCCTCCCGGTCATCGGCACGGACTCCGTAGATTCCTCTCCGTCACCAGGATGCGAGGGCCCGAGAGGTGCCAGCAGACTCTCGGGACGCGGACGCCCTCGATGTTGCGCATGTTCTCGCGGAGACGGTCAGCGTTCTGGCCGTCACCGACGAAGTCGAGTTCGCGCCTGATCTGCTCCTCGAACTCGTGGACCATCCCCGTCGGGTTGTACGTGGCGAGGTCCGGGAAGCGCTGCTCCACCTGCGCGGCGACCCGCTTCAGCATCGCGATGTCAGTCTCGATCGTCTCCGTGATCCCGGGGCGCTGAAGTTTCAGAACGACTGGCGAGCCGTCAGCCAGAACGGCGCCGCGGACCTGCAGGATCGGGGCGGCGGCGAGCGAAGACGGATCGACCGACAGCAGGCACTCCCCGAGAGCCGGGCACTGCTCGACGATGTACGGCAGCACCTCGGCGAACGGGACAGGCGGCACGTCGTCCTGGAGGCGCGTGAGCTCGTCGATCAGCCCCGGCGGAAGCAGATCCCGGCTGGCGCTCATCACCTGCCCGAACTTGACGTAAGTGGGCCCGAGCTCCTCGAGGGCGAGACGGATCCGGGTGTAGACCGGGCCGTGGACCTCGGTCCGCCGCCGCGTACCGAACCGGACGTGGGCCGGTGCCAGCTCGTCGATCAGGATGCCGAGCCCGTACTTGACCATGATGTCGGCGAGCAGGCCCCACCCGCGAAATCGGATGGGAATGCGCCCTCTTCTTTTCGCCAACCATATAAAGCCAGATCTCGTTCCGGCCACAGGCCGTTACTCTTAACAACGTAGAAACTGAAATTGTACATACCATTGATCTTCGGATCTTGCGGGGAGAAGTATGAAAATCAAGCATCTGGGTATCCTCTGCTGCATCGCGGTGCTGGTCTTCTGCGCCTCGGGTGTGCTTGCAGCGAGCGGCACGGTCAAGATCATGCCCCTCGGCGATTCGATCACGAAGGGGAGCGTCAATACAGCCGAAGAGGCGAAGCACCCGACCTATCGCTACTGGCTCTGGAACGACCTCAAGAAGAACGGGTACGACGTGGACTTCGTCGGCTCGTGGAAGATGCCGAACTTCCCGAACGTAAGCTTCGACCAGGACAACGAGGGGCACGGCGGATACTCGACCGATGAGATCCTGCACGGCGTCACGGATCAGCAGTGGGAGCCGGGGTATCTCGCCGAATGGACCCTGGGCTACGACTACGACATGGTGCTGCTCCTGATCGGCATGAACGATGTGCTGCGCGGCGTCCCCACGAGCGAGACGGCGGCGAACCTCGAGAAGATCATCTTGGTCCTGCGGCAGAAGAACCCGCAGGTCACGATCTTCATGGCGACCCTTCCCCCTGCCAGTTATTACCGGCAGCCGCTGATCGACCTCAACCAGGAGATCGTGCGGACCGCTGAGCGCGTCTCCACGCCCGACTCTATGGTGATCGTGGTCGACCAGTATTACGGCTACGACGGCGTCGAGGACAACCAGGCGCCGGGCTTTGTTCACCCGGACGAGAGCGGCGAGATAAAGATCGCGAAGAACTGGTACGACGCGATCACGCCCTATCTCAGTGGGGCGTTGCCGACACCTACACCGACTCCCGTTCCTACGACCGTTCCGACGACGATCCCGACAACGGTGGCAACCCCGGAAGTGACCACTCCGGCGATCGCCGCACCGATCGCAACGGGGGTGATTTCGATCGAACCAGCCAGCAGGTTCGGCATCAAGCGCTACACTATCGGCGGCATGGCGGGCTCGTCGCGCGGGGGGCTCTCCTCCTCGTCGGGTGGCCGCTCCGCCGTCCCGGGCAGTGGCCTGAGCCGCCTCTCGCCCGGCGACGTGGCGAACGGCACGAAACCGCCGACCAAGATGTTCGTCCGCTGGTACCCTGCAAACCGCTGGGCCTCGGGCCTGCGCTGATCTCCCCCTTCTTTAATTTCAGGTTCGATCTTTCCGTCAGCACCGAACGGCCCCCCATCTCCTTCTTTCAGATCCGGCGGCCACAGCTTTGGACTCCGGTTAAAAAAAGAGCGTGGTCCACGACCTTTCGGTCATCAGTGAATAGAAGATCCTCCGGACCTGTTCAGAGGTCCTTGAGAAGCACCGAGTCGGCCCGCAGGTGCTCGAAGAGCGC
>CAYWVY010000055.1:0-14566 GCA_964461885.1 uncultured Methanospirillum sp.
TGAACTCCTGCGAGAAACGCTCTTGAGGCGTTCGCCGTTGGCCGCTTGGCTACCCCCGCGCAGATCAGCGTGGAGTCCGCTCCTTTAAATACCCGGCGATGGGGTCAGAGGAAGTCGGCGAGGCCGAGCTGCTCGATCTTCGACTGGCCGAACGTCGATTCGATCGCGAGCTCGAGGACCTCGATCCGCTGGCGCGCGTACCTGGACACGCCGTAGTCTACGCACATCCGCCGCGACAGCTCGAGGTACTTCTTCACCGAGGACTCGTGCACCGTCTGGACGACGGCCTGTCCGCACCCGTTGCACTTCCCGCCGAGCGGCATGCGCCTGTACTTCGCAGCGCAGCGCGTGCACCTGAACTTCTGCTTGGAAAAGGCCGAAAGGTTGCCCATCAGGTCTGGGATGAAGTGCGTGTTCAGGACGCGCTCGGCCACGTCGTCGGCGTCCACCGCCCGTATCCGGATCGCGAGCGCTAGCTCGGCCTCGAGCTTATCGGCCATCGACCCGAGCATCGTATAGGTTGATTCGAGCGGCCCCTTCGAGATGTCCGAGGTGTCGTGCGTGAACCGGAAGCCCTCGACCTGCCCGGGAGTCCCGAGCCGCCGCTCGACCCGGTCGACGAGGTGGTCAAGCTCCTTCGGGTGGACGCAGTCGAGCGCCGCGAGGTACAGTTCGAGCGGATAGGCCCTCCCGACATCGACGTTCAGGGACTCCTTGTCGATCTCCTTCGGGTCGAGCCGCGTGGTCAGCACGAGCGGCGCGTCCATGGTCCCCCCCCGGGTCTCGGGGAGGAACCGGCGCGAGAAGTTCAGGAGGCCGTCGAGAAGCATCATGACGCAGTCCTCGTCTCCGTCGCACTGGCCGGTGAAGATGCCGTTCGCGAGGACCGAGTGGTCCTCGGCCACCGTCAGGCAGTAGACCCGGTCGTCGGGGCAGGGCACCTCGTCGATGCGGGTGACGCGGTCCGCGAGGACCATGGCTCCGATCGGCGCAGGGAGCGGGTCCCCCACCCGGAGCTCGACGGCCCGGATCCGCCTCACGCGGTCCTCTTCGAGCACGAGCATGGCGTGGTCGGCCGTGACGGCGAGTTCCCGCCCCCTCGCGGTCTCTATCCGGAGGAGGGTCGGCGGAGCACGGTGGACCGAGACGGCCGTGATCCGCCGCACCCGCGGTCGGCCCGTGGCATCGACGGCCTTGGTCGCGATCGGCCGGGCCGGGTCCGACCAGAAGGTGCCCGTGTGGTCGAGGTCCGCCCGCGAGAGGTCGAACTGTTCGAGCACGAGCTCACGGATCGGTACCCGCCGCCACGCCGTCCGGTAGTCCCAGACCTCGATCTCGGTCTCGCCGTGAAAGCAGTTCCTGCGTTTCGCCGCGTGGAAGAACGGATGCGCGTACCCGACGTTCGCCTTCGTGTACCCGACGAGCCGGCAGAGGACGCCGGCCGATGTATGCGGCGCGAGCCCGATCAGGAGCCGGCCGATGATGTCCGCCGGCGACGTGGCCCGGTAGTATGGGGGAAGGCCGTAGAGCCGTTCGAGCTCCTCGTCGATGAACCCGGCGACCCGGAGCAGCCACTCGCCGCACTTCTCCGAGACGAGGATGTCCTGCGGCTTCAACTCGATCACCTGGTCCGGTTTCTCGAGGAGACGGCCGTCGATGTCGGTCGGGTAGCCGAGCTCAACGAGCCGCGCGGGCTCGACCCCGACCTCGAACGGGCGGATGTGCGTGACCGGCAGGTCGATCATGTCGTAGCGGACGGTCCCGTCCTTGAAGACATAAAGCCCGGCCTTCGAGCGGAGAACGCCCTTCGCGAGGTCCTCCACGGCCCGTTCGCGCGAGATCATCCCCTTGACCCCCTTGACGAGCGGGATCTGCCCCGGCCGGAGGCCGCACCGCTCCAGGGCATCGGCGAACTCGTCCCTGACGTTGATCTGCACCTTCTGGGAGCAGACCGTGCCGGCGTCGCAGGCCGGGCAGCGCTCCGAGTCGACGAGACGGTTGCAGCGCGGGCACCGGAAGACGGGGATCGTGTGCGCGCCGCAGGTGCACCGGTTTCGGAACGTGACCGTCCAGCAGGCCGGGCATCGCCGTTCACCTACCTGGGCCGTGATCACCCCCCCGTCCATGTTCGGCCGGTCCGCGTGGTTCGACGCCCCCTGGAGCGAACGGCGTGCTCCGCCCGCCTCGCCGACCGGGAAGAGGGCATGGGGCGGCGGCTTCATCTCCCGGGGCTTGGACTTGCCGGGCCGGCCCATTCGCCCGCCGATCCGGGTGCCGGCCTTGCCGCGCATGCGCATGCCCGAGAGGTGCCGGACGAGGTCGAGGGTGTTGTCGCGCGGGGCGCCGTCCCAGGCAGGCTGGCGACGGAGCCCAAGATCGAGCCCGAGCCCCGCGAGCAGGACGAGGTGGGGGTCGACGATAATCTCGCCCTTCCGGACGCGGTGAGGAACGAGCGCCTCCTCCAGCCACCGCTTTGGTTCCGGCTCGTTCGGCATGCGGAGGGCGCCGTTCTCAATCCGCCCGCTCTGCGCGATGAACCCGGCGAGAGCGTCGATGGCGGCCGGCGGCAGGTCGTCGAAGAACGGCTGGAAGGCCGGGTGGAGGTACCCGCCGGAGAGCGCGTACCCGATCGCCTCGACCTCGTCCCGGGGCGGCGCGGCCTCGTGCTCGAGCCGCCACCACTCGTCGCAGTACGCCGCCGGCACGAGGACGTGGTTGTTCTCGAGGAACTCGCCGTACGAGACCAGGATCTCACCCACGTCGAGGATGCGGTCGACCTCCGGGTTGACCCGCCGGGCCTCGTCGAGGTCATCGACCCGGAGCACGTCCCCGTTCCGGAGCACGACGGTCGGCCCCTCGATGGTGTCCACGGGGACGACGCCGGCCGCTTTCCCCGGCCGTTCGACCTTCATCTGGGTTCCGATCGCGAGAAAATCCCCGAGCAGGTGCATGGTCGCGGGGTTCAGCCCCGCCGCCGCGAAGCCGGTGTTCCGCGACCGGCCGTAGCGGAGGCGAAACCCTCCCACCCGCATCGGGTGGGAGAAGACGGGCCGGCCCGCGATCAGGTCCCGGAGATATTTGTCCTTCGGCTTCACCCCGACATCGTCGTCATCAGACTTCACGGCCCCGCCGATCAATACATCGAGCCAGTCCCAGCCGGCCATCTTCATCTTCCGGACGTTCTTCTGGACCTTCGGCGCCTTCAGGGCAAGCCCCTCGGCGACGACGAGCGCCATGCCGCCCCGGACCGTGTTCGTCTCGACGCGCTCGAGGTTACGGTACCCCGATACCTCGACCTGCTCCGTCGCCTCGCCGTCGATGCAGACCGGGCAGTTCTGGATGATCATCCGGATCTCGCTCTCGCTCGGCAGGTACTGCAGGCTCATGATCGAGTTGTATTGCCGGATCTCCTCGACGTAGCGCTCGACCTCCTCGGGGCGGGGAGTGTAGCGGTTGATCCCGAGTGCCTGGCGCACGTAGTCGCCAACGAGGACCGAGAGGGCCTGCGCCGTCCCGCCCGCCGACCGGATGGGCCCGGCATAGTAGATCTTCAGGTACTCGCTCCCGTCGTCGTTCCGGCCGAGCCCGACCTTGCCGATCCCCTCTGTCGGGGCCGCGACCACACCCTCGGTCAGGAGCGCCATCGAGGTCCGGATGGCGTGGTCAAGGATCTCCTCGACCGAGGTCTCGCCGAAGCGGCGGGCGACAAAGTCGTCGCCGATCCGGAGCGCGGCCTCCTCGCGCGACATCTCTTTCTCAAGCTCGCGTATACGGACCGCGACACCCGCGATCCCGAGCAGGGACTCGACCCGGTCCGCGAGGTCGTTCGCGATGGGGATCTCGACACTCGTGGTCGGGTCGATCCCGGCACGGCGGGCCTCCTCCGCGATCGCCATCGCTTCGGCCAGCTGGGCCTGGAGCGCGTCGATATAGGCGGCCATCGCTGGGGAGACCTCGGTCATCCCGCTAGCATTGGCGGTCCGGGCTTATGGGGGTTGTTGTCAGCCGGAGCAGCTCGTCGAGCACGGCTACTGTGCCCGCCTTGTCCAGGGGCTGGTTGTCGTTGCCGCACTTGGGCGAGTAGATGCAGGACGGGCATCCGCTCTCGCATGGGCAGTCCACGACCAGCACCCGCGCGGTCTCTGCGACCGCAGGGAGCAGCGCTGCCGCTGTCCGGGTCAGCCCCGCCCCGCCGGTCGCACCGTCATAGACGCAGATCGCAGGGCAGCCGTCGCCGTCCGCACCGGGCGACGAGAACCGGAGCGTTGAGAAGCCGCCGAGATCGGACCGGTCGCAGAGGAGGTGCACGGGCAGGCACGCGATCAGCGCGTGCTCGGCCCCGTGGAGCGCCCCGGCGGGGTCGAAGCCGGCGGCCGCGAGCGACACGCGGAGGGACGGCGGAAAGGCCCACCAGCAGCCGGTTGTCTCGAACGAAAGCGGGGGCAGGTCGAGCGGCAGGACGGCGAGCGTCTCGCCGTACCGCCGGACCCGGTACCCGGGGAATTCCTTCGTGACCCTCACCTCGCCGGCCCGGACCGTGAGCGCTCCGTGGCAGTGCTCACGGTCCACGGCGCCCGGCGCGATCTCGGTCGAGAAGAGGGGCGCGGTCTGGTAGTCGACCTCAACCGGCTCGGCCGTGCACTCGCGGGCCTCGAGGTCCATGGCCGTGACCCGGTAGGTCAGGGCCTGGTGGAGCAGGACCGCCCCGGGGTGGGCCTCCCGGTATGCGTGGTCCCGGTCCAGGGTCTCGAGAAGGTGGCCGTCCGCGACCACGCTGAACAGGTCGTCCGAGCCTCCGGCGAGCTCGACCGCGGCGACGGCCCGGCCCGGACCGCAGTAGACATGGCCGAAGGGTGTGGCACGCAGGAGGTGGTGGTCGGCAAGCGGCCCGAGGAGATCTTCAAAGCCGTCCCCGAAGAGGGCACGGTCCGCCGGGGTCAGGGGAAGCTCCGCGGCCGCGCAGAGGAGGTGGCCTGCAAGGATGTCGGGGTTCGCCGGGTCGAGGCAGGCGTGCTCGTGGGGGCGGCCGAAGAACGCAGAAGGGTGACGCATGTAGTACTGATCGAGCGGCCCCTCGTTCGCGACCAGGACCGCGAGGCTCGCCCCGCCCGTTCGCCCCGCCCGCCCCGCCTGCTGCCATGTCGCGGAGATCGAGCCGGGGTACCCGGCGATCACGACCGCGTCGAGGCCGCCCACGTCAATCCCGAGTTCGAGCGCGTTCGTCGTCACCACCCCGCGGAGCCGTCCCTCTTTCAGCCCGCGCTCGATCGCCCTCCGCTCCTCCGCGAGGTATCCCGCCCGGTAGGTGGCCACGAGCTCCGGTTCCGCGACGGCCTCGCGGGCCCAGGCCCCGATCAGCTCGGCGCTCTTGCGGGAGGGGGCGAAGCAGAGGGTTTGGAGGCCGTTCTCCACGCAGCCGGTGAAGAGCCGCCTTGCGTCGGTGAGGGTCGAGCGTTCTCCGGCCGCGGACGGGTTGTAGAGGACGAACTCGCCGGGGCCCCGGGGTGCCCCGCTCTCGTCGATCAGCACGGCCCGACGGCCTGTCAGGGTCTCGGCGAACTCAATCGGGTTCGCGAGGGTCGCGGTCGAGATGACGAAGACGGGGTCGCCGCCGTGGTGACGGCAGACTCGCTGGAACCGTCGCAGGAGGAGGGCGATGTTCGCGCCGAAGACCCCTCGGTACCGGTGGGCCTCGTCCACGACCACGACCCTGAGGCCGGCGAGGAACCGGTGCCACTTCGCATGCCAGGGGAGGATCTGGTGGAGTTCGTACGGGTTCGAGAGGACGATCCGGGACCGGTTTCGGATGCCGGGCCGTCGCGATGCCGGGGTGTCGCCGTCGTAGACGGCCGGGCCGAGGGTGAGCCCGGTGGCGGCCTCGATCTCCTGAAGGACCCGGAGCTGGTCGTTCGCCAGCGCCTTGGTCGGGTAGAGGTAGAGCGCCGTGGCCCTCCCGTCGAGGGCGAGCCGCTCGAGCACGGGGAGTGTGAAGGCCAGCGTCTTGCCTGACGCCGTGGGGGTGGTCAGCACGAGATCGCGTCCCTCGCGAACCGTATCGAGCGCCCGGGCCTGGTGCGTATACAGCCGGATTCCCTCCCGGGCAAGCCATCCCGAGAGCGGCGAGGGAAGCGGACGGGCCGGCTCCGCGTACTCCGCCGTCCGCGCGGGGATCTGCTCGACGTGGGCGATGCAGGACGCCGGGGCGTCCCGCTTGATTGCCGCCGCGGCGCCCTCAGCTCCCATGGCAGACCTCGCGGAGTCGGGTGACGAGCCTGACCATTGAGACGAGGTCCTCGCAGTTGTGGGAGAGGATCGGCACCAGCGGCCCCGGGTTGCCGGTGCGGTGGTACTCGGTGTAGAACTCGGGGACCATCGCCGACGGCAGGTCGTCCGACCGCTCGTGGCCGAGCACCCCGGTTTCGATGGTGCAGAGGCGGCAGTCCGGGAGGCCTTCTCGCCAGAGGCGGCGGGAGATGGGCAGCAGGTCGAGATGGTGCGTCGGTACGGTATGGTCGAGGCCGTAGTACGCGGCCCGCTCGGCGAGGTACGGGACGTCGAAGGACCGGCCGTTGAAACTGACCAGGAGTCCGCCCCGTCCGAGGGACGCGAGGGCGGCTGCGAGCGCGCTCCGCTCGTGGGCCGGGTCGCGGACCAGGTGCTGCTCGACCTCGATCCGACCGTTACGGAGCCGGGCGATACCGAAGAGGATCACCGGCCGCGAGAAGAGTCCGAGGGTCTCGAGGTCGAAGTAGACATGCTCGGTCTCGTCGTGGAGTTCTGTCGCGAGAAAGACGTCGGGGTGGGATCGGCCCCGTCGATCGGCGCAGAACCGCGCGATCCGGGCCGGGTCGCCGCTGGCGAGGGTGTCGAGCGCCCGTCGGGCCGCCGGAGCGAGCCGGCGGTGCCAGACGAGGTCGTCAAGGGCGCCGTACCCGCGCCGGGCCAGGCGCGACTCGAGCGCGGGGCCGACTCCATGGACGAGGCGCAGGTCACGATGGAGGAGCCTGAGGGCCGCGTCCGGACGGGGCGCCGGGCCGGGCGCCGGCTCGGACGAGGAGACGACCCAGGAGGGCCCGAGCGGACCGTCCTTCCACTCCCCCGGGACTGCTTCCTCCACGGGGATACCGTCGTACTCTTTGAGAAGCTCTGCGAGGAGAGCGCGGGCACGGTCGTGTTCGCTCGAGAAGACGTGGTTGTCGACGAAGCTCGCCCGGAAGATGTTGTCGTTACCGACGATGGTATACTCACGGTTCCGATCGATCGTCTCCCTGAGCCGCGTCGCGACGCTCTCGAGCGGTGCGCCCTCCATCTACCATGAGCTCTGTTCGGCCGGTGGTATTGAATGTTCAGGTTGCGGTGTGAAAGTGAATTTTGCCCGACGCCTGGCTCTCCAGGACACTTTTTTTGCTGTGCTCGACGACATAATCCGCCATGTCATCACCCCTCGCTGACCTGCTCGAGGCACGCGGCCCGATCCGGTCCGTCGGCGTGGTTGGGATGGGCTATGTCGGGATCCCGGCAGCAGTTCTCTTCGCCCACTCGCCCGGGATTGAGCAGGTGCTCGGTTTCCAGCGCGACTCGCCCTCGTCGGGATACAAGATCGAGATGCTGAACCGTGGAGAGAGTCCGCTCAAGGGAGAAGAGCCCGATCTCGAACCCCTGCTCGCCGAGGCCGTCAAAAAAGGACGCTTCATCTGCACGTCGGATTTCTCGCGCGTCGCCGAGTGCGACGCGGTCGCACTCGCTATCCAGACCCCGTTCGCAGACCCGAAAGACCTGCTTCCGGACTTCGGCCCGCTCTTCGACGGAGTTCGCCGGATCGGCGAGCATCTCACTCCGGGGACCCTCGTCGTGCTCGAGTCCACGATCACGCCGGGCACGACCGTCGGCCCCGCCAGGGAGCTCCTCGAGGAGGCCTCGGGGCTGCGGGCTGGCGTCGACTTCGCCCTCGCCCACGCACCGGAGCGGGTGATGGTCGGCCGCCTCATCCGGAACATACGTGAGCACGACCGGATTGTCGGCGGGATCGACGCCCCGTCGACAGCCCGGGCGATCGAGCTGTACGAACCTGTCCTGATCTCCGGCCGGATCGTCCCGATGACCGCAACGGCGGCCGAGGCGACCAAGACCGCCGAGAACACCTTTCGGGATCTCCAGATAGCGGCCGTCAACCAGCTCGCCCTCTACTGCGAAGCAATGGGGATCAACGTCTACGACGTCCGCGCAGGGATAGACAGCCTGGAGGGCGAGGGGATCACCCGGGCCATTCTCTGGCCCGGCGCCGGTGTCGGGGGCCACTGCCTGACCAAGGACACCTATCACCTCGAGCGGGGTGTCCGGATGCTCGGGCAGGACGCGCTCGACTTCCCCGGCGACCTGATGTCGCTCTACGTCGTCGCCCGACGGATCAACGACTTCATGCCCGAGCACATGGCCCGGCTGACCCGCGAGGGGCTGATGCGTGCCGGCCGATCGCTCGAGGGAGCGAAGGTCGCCCTGCTTGGGTGGGCGTTCATCGGCAACTCGGACGACGCCCGGAACCCACCTTCCGAGCCGTTCCGCGACCTGCTCATTGCGAACGGAGCCGAGGTACGGGTCCACGACCCCCACGTCCTCTCGTATCCGGGTGTCCCTCTCTCCCGGAACCTCGACGAGGTGCTCGAGGGCGCGGACGCGGTCGTGCTCTTCACGGCCCACGACGAGTACCGCTCTCTCGACCCCGCGAACGTCCGAATGCAGAGCGGCCGCGAACGCCCCGTCGTCGTCGACGGCCGCAATCTGATCGACCCCGATGCCTTCATCGGGGCCGGGTGGATCTATAAGGGGATCGGGCGCGGCGACAGAAACGGACACCCGATCGTCTGAAAGAGCAAAATTTCTTTCCGATTCATTTTTCTCGGGTTGCGTACCGGGACATCCTCTCGATACAAAAACCAAAGTTTTTA
This sequence comes from uncultured Methanospirillum sp., assembly GCA_964461885.1. GTDB lineage: Archaea > Halobacteriota > Methanomicrobia > Methanomicrobiales > Methanospirillaceae > UBA288. The sequence goes on from CAYWVY010000055.1 coordinate 8,946, forward strand.
AACAAGTGTAGAAAATGGTAGAGTAGCAGTATGTACCATGTACTGCGCTGCCCGGGCTGCGCGACCTTCACCTATGCCGACCGGTTCGAGCGCTGGAAGCTCTGCCACGTCTGCGGCGAGGTGATCAATGTCAAGACGGTCCCGCACTACCTTGACGTACGCGATTATCGCGATGCGGAAGAGGTGGTGACCCAGCTCGAGGACTATCTCTATATTTCGGGCCGCAAGGACCTGACTCAGACCGAGCTCCTGACTCTCCGCCGGGAGTATTCGACCTGGTTGCGCCTGCAAAACGCGGAACCATCCACCCCCTGATCGTATACCTCCGTCCTTTTTTCCTCGTGTCGCGCCGCCGGCAGCCGATCCCGCCGTCACCCTGCCTGGAGAGGATCGGATCCCGGTGCGGGCGCTGCGTATTCGAGCGGGGAGTCCCGGCTCTGCGGTGACGCAGGGATCACGATCGAGACCGTTTCGAAAAAATATTTGATCTGATAGCCGGGCGATGCGACGGGTCCCCGTCGAGCTCGCCGACTTCAGGTGCCTTCAACGTACTTTTTGAAGACGCCCTTCTTGACCTTCAGGATCTTGCACTCGGGGCAGCGCCAGGTGTTGGGCAACGCCTCGAAGGACGTCCCCGAGGGGATATCCTGCGTCCTGTCCCCCTTGGCGGGGTCGTAAATGTAGTGACACTCGAGACAGATCCACTTTTCCATTGCCATGAGAAAACGCCCTCCGTGTTAGTTCATCAATGGACGAACTAATTTATCGTTAAGCTAGCCGGACTGATAAAGGGTGCGGAAAAGATGGGTTAGAGGAGATCTTTGAGGTAGATCTGGACGGGGCCGAGCGTGCCGCCGTAGTTGCCCGCGCTGACGAAGACCACGCCGGGTATCTTCGCGGCCGCCTTGATGCCGACGGCCATCGCATTCCGGACGGCAGTCTCGTTCACACCGTCGATGACGATCTCGTACAGTGCCTTGACGTTCGCCGGGACCTTCGAGTCCGGTACCTTCTCACGGAGAGTCGGGCAGTACGCCTCGTTCGTCGAGGCGTTCATGAACTTGTACTTCGAGCCCATCTTGGAGCCCGATGCCACGATGCCGCCCGGGAACGGAGTGATCGAACCGGAGACGTCGGCGATTGCGTCCACGGCGGCCTTCGCGCCCACCAGCGCTGCCATCTGGTTCTCGCCCATCACGAAGAAGTTGCCGCCGGCGACCCCCCTGACCGCGCCGTACTCCTCCTCGACGATGAAGTCGCCCTCCATGATCGGGATGGCCCAGCAGTCGCGGCCTCCGACCTGCACCTCGTACTCGAACTTATCGCCGAAGAAATGGAGCTTGACCGGGATCTTCTCTTCAGCCTCGGGCATGCCGTTGAAGGCCGCCGTGGTCGGGGCCGTCAGGATGCACTCGCCGATCCGCTCGATCAGCTGCTCCTTCAGCTTCTTCTTCGATGGGTTGCAGATCAGGATCGCGTAGCCGGGACGGCCATCGGGCGTGTCCTCGCCCGGGAGGTAGCACTCGATGCCGGCCTCGCAGGGGCAGCCGATGGTCGAGGTGGCGAACCCGCTTGCCTCGACTGCCGCCGCCAGGGCGAACTCCTTCGTCGCACCCGTGATAATCACCCGCGAGATCCAGGCGGGGAATGCCTCTGCATACGTATCGTCGATCGGGACTCCGTTGAATTCCATGAATAGTCCTCGTTTTTCCGGTTGCGAGGCAAAAGCAAATAACCTTTCTGCACATGCCGAAAAGAGCGCATACGCCTGCCGTGATCTAAACACTCAATATTGTTAACACATAGAGTCATGTTACATGGGTCAATTGACCTGTGAGAGACCGGCGGGTGAAACGAGGTGAAAACGAACAGAGAGGTTTATTAGGGTATTTTTACCAATCTCTTGATAATCGAACGACCTTCGATCATTATTAGTGCTGGTGTAAAACCATGGCATTTGCAGTGCATATAAACATGGAGCGTTGCACCGGATGCAACAATTGTGTGGTTGCGTGTCCGGTTGGAGCGCTCGAGCTCTTCACCGAGGACCCGGTGACCGATGAAAAGATCTACCGGGTCAAGGACGGCAAGGCGCTCGTCCTCGACTTCCGTGCCGAGCTATGCGCCGGTTGCGGCGTCTGTGTAGAGGCCTGTCCCTACGACGTGATCAGGCTGGACGCGAATCCGCCACCTGCCGAGGCTGGTGCTCAGTAATCATTCGATGCGAGAGGGTTCTTTTATGGCAATGTCAACGATGTTTCCGAAATTCTCAAAGAAGAGGGAGGGAGACAACGTGGTCATGGAGCAGAAACTGCTGCAGACCACGAACAACCTTGTCCTCGATGTCAAGGAATGTGCCGGATGCGGTATCTGCGTGGAGGCGTGCCCGGAGGAAGCGATCACGTTCGGTCTCGTGGGCGCAGCAAGGCGCGGCGCTATCGACGAGCCGGCGATCAACGTCGATGAGGAGAAGTGCTCGTACTGCGGCGTCTGCGTCTGCCTCTGCCCGTTCTCGGCCCTGAGCCTCAGGGTTGACGGCGAGGAGCGCCTGCCGATCGTCGAGAAGGAGGGCTTCCCCCAGTTCGACCGCACGGCGAAGATCGACGACGAGAAGTGCGTCAAGTGCACGATCTGCTCGGACGTCTGCCCCGCGGACGCGATCGATCGGAACGTGCCGGAGTTCGAGGGCGCCTCCGAGTCGGGCGCGCCCCGGCAGAGTGCGCTGAAGTCCTCGACGGCCTTCTACGTCGATATGGAGAAGTGCAACCTCTGTGGTATCTGCGCCGTCGTCTGCAAGGATATCGAGATCCAGCGCCAGACTCCGACCGGCGCGTCCACGAAGCTCGAAGGAGAGGTGACCCGGATCACCGAGCAGGATTGCGACGCCTGCAGGGTCTGCGTCGATATCTGCCCCGAAGAGGCGATCACGGTCGAGCGGACGGTCGAGAGCAACAGGCTCGAGGGCACGGTCGAGATCATGCCCGAGGACTGCATCACCTGCACCTGGTGCCAGGTGACCTGTCCGGAGGAGGCGATCACGATGGACAAGCTGATCGAGGGCGAGATCGAGGTCTACCCCGAGAAGTGCCCCGGCGGCTGCTCCACGTGCATCGAGATCTGCCCGACCAAGGCGCTCTACATGCCCGAGGCGAAGCCCGCCTTCGAGATGGCTGGCGAGCGCGAGGCGAACGTCGCGATCAACAAGGACCTCTGCATCAAGTGCGGCGCCTGCGTGGTCGCATGCCCTGCCGAGGACGCGATCGTCCTGAAGCGGACCGGCTTCCACATGAAGGGCAAAGAGACCGACCTCTACAAGAAGATCATGGAGAAACTCTGCACGCCGCGGACGAGCAAGGTCAAGGAGAGCACGCCCGGCGACACCGAGCTCAAGACGGTCGGTGAGGCCAAGGCGGCCTGAAGGTGGGTGCATCATGGTGACGAAGAATTACCCCGACCCCAAACTGAACGAGAAACTCCGCGACCGGTACTACCGCCGCGACCAGTCCAACCCCGAATTCACCAAGGACATCGAGAAGCTCTCGGGCACGATGGCCCACATGTGCTTCCAGTGCGGCACCTGCACGGGCGGGTGCCCGTCTGCGCCGCGCTCGACCTACCGCATCCGCGAGTTCATGCGCCGCGGCGTGCTCGGACTCGAGGAGGAGGCCCTGAACGACCCCGACCTCTGGCTCTGCACGACCTGCTACTCCTGCACGGACCGCTGCCCCCGCGACCTTGCGCCAACCGACGTGATCATGGCCATGCGGAACGCCGCGTTCAAGCGCGACATCATCCCGGTCAACTTCCTCAAGACCGTGACGGCGATCTACTCGTCCGGCCACGGCGTCCCGAACAACGACGTGAACCGCGCGGCCCGCGAGAAGCTCGGCCTGACGCGCGACCCGCCGACCACACACATGTACCCCGAATACATCAAGGGAATCCAGAAGATCCTGGATCACTACAAGCTCAAAGAGAACGCGGACCGCATCATCAAGGAGAGAGAAGGATGACGGAGATGCGTAAATACGCCTTTTTCCTCGGGTGCATCGCCCCGAACCGGTACCCCGGCAGCGAGTCGGCCTCGATCCGCACGAGCAAGCGGCTCGGGATCGACCTCGTTCCGCTCAATGGGGCGAGCTGCTGCCCCGCGCCGGGTGCGTTCGGCTCGATCGACCTGAACGTCTGGTACGCGATGGCCGCCCGGAACCTCGTCCTGGCCGAACAGATGGGGCTCGACATCGCCCTTATCTGCAACGGGTGCTACAAGTCGATCTACGAGGTCAATCACAAGCTCAAGCACAACAAGGAGCTCCGCGATGGCGTCAACGAGGTCCTCAAGGAGATCGACATGGAGTTCAAGGGGACCATCGACGTCTGGCACCTCGCAGAACTCCTGTACGACCCCGAGATCGTCGGCGTCGAGAAGATCCGCGAGTCAGTCAAGGTGCCCCTGACGGGGACCAAGATCGCGGTTCACTACGGCTGCCACCTGATGAAGCCCAAGAAGGAGCGCCACATGGGGTCGACCGAGGCCCCGAGGTGGATCGAAGAGCTCGTCGAGGCCCTCGGCGCCGAGGCCGTCGAGTACCGGAACAAAATGCAGTGCTGCGGTGCGGGCGGCGGCGTCCGCGGGTACGATATCGCGCACTCGCTTGACATCACGAACGAGAAACTCCAGAACATGGTCGAAGCGGGCGCGGACGCGGTCACCGAGGTCTGTCCGTTCTGCCAGCTCCAGTTCGACCGCGGTCAGATCGAGATCGAGGAGAAGTTCGGCATCAAGTACGACATGCCGGTCTTCCATTATAACGAGCTGCTGGGACTCGCACAGGGCATGAGCCCGTCCGAGCTCGGCCTCGAGCTCCATGCGATCAGCACAGAGCCGTTCCTGAAGAAGGTGCTGTGAGGGAGAAAAACATGGCAGAAGCTGTTTCACCGACATCGTCTGAGAAGCCCAAGGCACCGCGAATCGGAGCCTTTGTCTGTCACTGCGGCACCAACATTGCCGGGTCGATCGATATCGACGCAGTGAAGGAGTACGTAAAGACCCTGCCGAACGTCGCGTACGTGGATGATTACAAGTACATGTGCTCGATGCCCGGCCAGAGCAATATTCAGGAGGCGATCAACGAGCACGGCCTGACCGGCGTCGTCGTCGCTGCATGTTCGCCGCGCCTGCACGAGCCGACCTTCCGGGCAGCCACGAAGGATGGCGGCCTGAACCCGTTCCGTTTCGAGATGGCCAACATCCGCGAGCAGAACTCGTGGGTGCACATGCACGACCGCGAGGGAGCGACCGAGAAGGCCAAGGACGCGATCCGCATCGCGGTAGCGAAGGCCTCGCTCCTCGAGGATCTCTACCCGAAGTCCGTGCCTGTCGAGCACGCGGCCATGGTCGTGGGCGCGGGCGTCGCGGGCATGCAGGCCGCGCTGGACCTCGCGAACTCCGGGATCAAGACCTACCTGATCGAGAAGGCCCCGACAATCGGCGGCCGGATGTCGCAGCTCGACAAGACCTTCCCGACGCTGGACTGCTCCCAGTGCATCCTGACGCCGAAGATGGTCGACGTGGGCCGCGCCGAGAACATCGTCCTCATGGTCAACTCCGAGGTCGAGTC
>CAYWVY010000056.1:0-14564 GCA_964461885.1 uncultured Methanospirillum sp.
TAAAGGTTCGATTATTGTTCGAACAAAAAAAGAATCCACGCCGGAGGCACTTGAACATTATTCGAACATTTTCCAATGCCTTAAATGTCCGGAACGCGAAGTACGGATATGGAACCGATGCGGATCGAGCTGACCGGATACGACGTGGTGGAGAAGAAAGCGACCAGGCAGGGCAACTCGGCCCACGTCCTGATCCCGCCGTCCTGGATCGGAAAACGGGTCAAGGCGATCCTGCTCGAGCCCACCGGCCGGGACTGATCGCCGGGGCGCCGGCCGGCCGGGCACCGGCCCAAAACTTATCCCCTGGCATACACAAGGTCTGCCCGTACAGGTTCTCATCAAGATCACACCATGTCCGCACCCCTCCCCACGCACGAGGAGCGCTGCCGGGCCCTCGTCGCCGCCAGCGCCGAAGTCTTCTACCGCATGAGCCCCGACTGGAGCGAGATGCGGGAGCTCGGCGGGGGCGCCTTCCTCGCCGACACCGACCGGCCGAACCCCGCCTGGGTCCGAGAATACATCCATCCCGACGACCAGCCGCGGGTCCTCGCGGCCATCGTCGATGCCGTGCGCGCCGGGACCGTCTTCGAGCTCGAGCACCGGGTCCTGCGCGCCGACGGCACGCCCGGCTGGACGGCCTCGCGGGCCGTCCCCGTCCGGAACGCCGCCGGCGAAGTCGTCGAGTGGTACGGCGCGGCCAGCGACATCACCGCTCGCAAGCGGGCCGAAGAGCGGCTCGCCGCGAGCGAAAAGACGTTCCGCACGCTCTTCGCCGCGATGGGGGAGGGGTTCTTCCTCTTCGAACTCCGGACGGACGAAACCGGCCGGCCCGCGGGCGCCGTCTTCCTCGACGCCACCCCCGCCTTCGAGCACCTCGCAGGGGTACCGGCGGGGGGCCTCGCCGGCCGTGACGTGGCCGAGCTCCTCCCGGGGCTCGCGGCCCGGCAGCTCGAACGGACCGCGGCGCCCGCCGGCGACGGCGTGCCCTGGCGGTTCGAGGTCTTCAGCCAAACCCTCGGCCGGTGGATGGACGTGCACATCTTCTCCCTCGGCGACGGGCGACGGCACGGCGCCGTCGTCTCGGACGTCACCGGGCGGCAACAGGCCGAGAGGGCGCTGCAGCGCGAACGCGACTTCAACGCCGGCGTGATGTCGACGGCCGCCGCACTGATCATCGTCCTCGACCGGGAGGGGCGCATCGTCCGGTTCAACGAGGCGTGCGAACGGCTCACCGGCTACGCCTTCGAGGAGGTCCGGGACATCCCCTTCTGGGACCTGCTCATTCTCCCCGACGAGGCCGGACCGGTGAAGGAGGGGTTCGCGGCGCTGCTCGGCGGCCGGTTCCCGGGCGTTCACGAGAACCACTGGCGGACGAAGGCCGGCGGCCGCCGGCTGATCGAGTGGGCGAACACGGCCCTGGTCGACGCCGCGGGGGAGGTCGAGTTCGTGATCGGCACGGGGATCGACGTCACCGAAGTCCGGCGGGCGGAGACGGCCCTGCGCGAGAGCGAGGAGCGATACCGGGCCCTCTTCACCTCCCTCGAGAACGGGTTCTGTTTGCTGGAGGTGGTCTTCGACGAGGAGGGGCGCGCGGCGGACGCCCGGTTCCTCGAGGCGAACCCGGCCTTCGCCAGGAGGACGGGCCTCGCCGACGCGCCCGGGAGGACGGCGCGGGAGGCGATTCCCGGCCTCGAGGAGGACTGGTTCGAGACCTTGGGCGAGGTCGCCCGGACCGGCGAACCCCGGCGCTTCATCAGGCCGGCGAGGCCGCTTCCCGGGTGGATCGAGGTCTACGCGTATCCGGTCGGCGAGCCGGGGGCGAACCAGGTGGCCGTCCTCTTCACCGATATTACCGAGCGGATGAGGTCGGACGAGGCGCTCCGGGTGTACGCCGAGGACCTGCGCCGCTCGAACGAGGACCTGGAACGGTTCGCGTACGTGGCGAGCCACGACCTGCAGGAGCCCCTGCGGCCGATCGTCAGCTTCAGCCAGCTCCTCGCCCGGCGCTACCGGGGGCAGCTCGGCCCCGACGCGGAAGAGTACATCGACTTCATCGTCGAGGGCGGAAACCGGATGCAGGCCCTGATCCTGGACCTGCTGGCGTTCTCGCGGGTGAACACGACCCGGCAGGAGCAGCGCCCGACGGAGGTGGAGGACGTCCTGCACGCGGTGGAGCGCCACCTCGACGCCCGGCTCCGCGAGACCGGCGCCGTGCTGACGCACGATGCGATGCCGGCGGTAACGGCGGACCCGCTCCAGCTCGAGCAGGTCCTGGAGATCCTGATCCTGAACGCGATCAAGTTCCGCCGGCCGGAGGAGCCGCTCCGGGTCCACGTCGGCGCCCGTGCGCGAAACGGCTTCTGGGAGTTCTCGGTCGCGGACAACGGGATCGGGATCGAGGAGGAGTACTTCGAGAAGATCTTCGTGATCTTCCAGCGCCTGCACACGCGGGACCGGTACGAGGGGACGGGGATCGGCCTCCCCATCGTGAAACGGATTGTCGAGCGGCACGGCGGCACGGTCCGCGTCGAGTCCGTGCCCGGCGAGGGGACGACCTTCTTCTTTACCCTGCCGGCGGCGTGAACGTCCGGCTCAGGTCAGGCGGGGTCCAGGGCGACGGATCCCTTCGTGGTGGTTTCCTCCTTTCGCGGGGGCGGGAACTTCGGCAAGATTCGCGATCTCGTCATGTCCGCCACCGGTCAACCGGGTCCCACCGCCGATCGATGAAGAGCGATCGCCGATGGACCAGGTAGTACGCTCAAAGCCCCCGCGACAGTGAACAGCCCGGTCCGGGTTGACGACGGAGGGGATGGTACCGCCTCCCGGCCGGCCCCGAACGCCCAGCCCCATTCGGCACGCTTATCCCCCGGGGATCCAATTCCCAGCCCAGAGGGACTTCATGCAGACCCGCTACCGTATCCTGGCCGCGCTCGCGACCGTGCTGCTCGTCGCCGTCGCCGCCGCGCCCGCCCTGGCGGAGACGGGCCCGCCCGCACCCGAGTACGACCCGGCTGTCGCGGCGATGATCGAGCGGATCGACGCGTCCGGGATCTACCGGACGGCCGCCGACCTGCAGGGCATCCCGACCCGTGTCTACCCCTCCCCGGGGAACCGGCAGGCGGCCGACTACCTGTACGAACGGCTGACGGCGATCCCCGGGCTCGAGGTCGAGTACCAGGACGACCGGTACCGGAACGTCGTGGCCACCCTCCCCGGGAGAGGGAGCGCTTCCGGCGAGGCGATCATGGTCGGGGCGCACTACGACAGCGCGTCCTCCGACCCCGACCGGGCTCCCGGGGCGACCGACGACGGCGCCGGCGTCGCGACCGTGCTGGAGCTCGCGCGGGTGATGAGCGCCGCCGGGTTCGACCGGACGGTCCGCTTCGCCTTCTGGAACGCGGAGGAGACCGGCCTGGACGGGAGTGCCGCGTACGTGCGGGACGCCGCCGAGGAATCGATGGTGATCCCCCTCTACCTCAACTACGACGGCGCGTTCTACGACCCGGAGGCTCACCTCGTCCTGGACGTCCTCGCGAACGAGGAGTCGGCGCCGTTTGCCGAGGCGCTGGCCCGGTGCAATGACCTGTACGGCACCGGGTTCGAGCTGACCGAGAACGTGCACGACTGCGGCAGCGACCACGAGTCCTTCTGGGCGGGCGGGTACCCGGCGATCTCGACCCATGCCGAGGAGCACGCCCCCGGGGCTCACAGCCCGGAAGACACGGTCGAGCTGATCCCCCTGGAGTACGCCCGGAAGAACGCGCAGCTCGGGCTGGCCCTCCTCGCGGCGACGGCGGGCCCGGCCCCGGCGGTCGCGACGCCGGTTCCCGTCACTGCGCCTCCGGCCGACCAGGCGACGCCGACGGTTCCGCCCGCGGCACCGTCCGGCCCGGGGAAGTGGTACGCCGTCGGGGACCCCGGCTCCTTCCTCGACGCACGCGCCAGCCCCGGCAACGCGCCGGTTGCCACGCCCCGCGCAACCGTCACGCCCGGCCCGGCTTTGGAGCCCTGGAGCCGCCCCTACGGGGTCGGTCCCCCGTCCGGCGGGTTCGTCCGGTGGTACCCGGCCGCGCGGTGGAAGGCGGGGATCGCATCGGTCGGATGAGTCAGCGCCGGATCTCGACCGCGACCTCGTTCCGCCGGAGGAAGCCCGGGGTCATGGGCGCGTTGTACCGCATCAGGAACGGGGTGCCCTGTACCGCGATCCCGGCCTTCGCGAGCTCCTCCGCGAGCCTCGCCGCTGCCGCCGCCACGTCGGCCCGCCGGGCGCGGCCGGAGAACCGGACCACGGCCAGCTCCCGGGCCGGCACCGTTTCGATCCGGACACGGTCGTCGGTCGGCTCTGGCACCCGGTCGGCGGCCATCCCCGCGGGCAGCACGAACGACATCATGCCCCCGCCGGAGATGACCGGGGAGGTCATGGGGATCGTTGACGACGTGATCACGGGCGCGGTCATGGGGATCGTGTCCCGGGCGCGGTTGGCGCCGGTGATGTAGGCAAAGAGCAGGCGGAACCCGCCGCCGTTATCGTTGTCCTGCACGGTCGCCAGCACAATCGGGGGATAGCGCCGGATCTCGGCCTCGCCGGCCGTCCCGGCGACCTCGTAGGGAGTGGTTTCGGTCATTGGGTCGTCACTCGCGCCACTATCGGCGTGCGGCTGGATGGATGTTTCGTTCCCCGGGAGGTTCCTCCGCGGCGCAGCGTGCAGGCTCGACCCTCGCGCGAGGCCGGTGATCGAGCCCCCTCCGGGGCCGGCGCCGGCACCGTGTCGGCCCACGTCTCGACGGCCGCGAGGATCGCGTCGTCCTCGTAAGACAAGAGCGCGACCCGCGTCCGAGAAAGGCCGAGGGTGTAGACCTCGCTGTTCGGTGCATGGCAGCGGAGCGTCGCGGTGAACGCGTCGCTGTCGGTCGCGTGGACGGCCGACGCGGGCATGGCCGTCCGACACGGGCCTTCAAGAGATTATAGTACGAGATACGCCCAGCAGCGCACCTCACACAGCTGGTTTCGGCCGCAGTGTCATTTCCCGGCCGTGAAAAACAGGGAGGGGGACGTATCGCCCGTCGGCCGACCGCGGCCGTCCCCGCGCTCGATAACGAATAACGCTGATGTGCCGGCCGGGGATACAAGACTCGGCGATCACGGTGCGAAAGTGATGGCGGGGATCGGCGACGGAAGATCGGGTTAAGGGTTAGAGAGCCGGCCGGAGTCCCCCATGTCGATTCGGTCGTTGCCGTTCACGTCGTCGCACCTCCTCTCAACGCCCGTATCCGTCGGAGGGGCAGTGCTGCCGGGAGCCGTCACGGCGGCCGCACGCTCCGCAGGCGGCGGGGCCGTCAGGCGAGCGAGTGCCACGCGTCTACAGCGTCGATGACGTCCCGGACCTCTACCGCAACGGCCTGCGCCTGCTCGACGGACCGTGCGCCCATGACGACGAACCTGCCGCTCGCGTAGATGAGGGCCGTTCCGCCGGCCCGGGCCCGGTAGACGATCGCCGCGAAATGTTCGGGGTCGTACTCGACTCGCGCGAGATTGAGGGTGAGGGCGAGCCGGAGAAGCGCGATTCTCTCGCCGAGATTGCCGGACGCGACCAGGTTGACGACCCGGGCCTCGGGCACGGGCTCGAGGAGCTCGGCGCCCGCGGCGCGGAGGATCTCGACGACGGCCGCGAGCGCGGGCTGGAGGCGGTCCACGGCGACGAGCCCCGTGAGCATGATCTTTCCTGAATCGTAGAGGTGGCACGCGATCTTCGTGCCGGGGATACGGAAAAAGAGCCCGGGATAGTCCCTCTTCGGGTGTTCCGCGCCGGGGATCACCGCCGCGAGCTCGGCGAGCGGGAGGGCGTCGGCGACCCGGGCGACGGCCACGATGTTCTGGACCCTGAACCGGAACGTGGCGAGGTCGGCCTCCGCCGGGGCGTTCGTTATGTTCATGTTACCCTCCTTCGAACCCGTGACACCGCTCTTCGACCCCCTGAGAGTACAGGATAGTAACTCTTAATATCAAGCCAGGTATTTGAATTTTTCCTTTTTATAAACTGCGATATTCGGTCAACACAGGCAATTCTGCGGGCAGAACCGGCATCCTGTCGCACCCGAAAAAACAACAACCCCGCAGTGGGAAACTCTATGCCATGCGATAGCCTGCCGGCCCGTTCGCGAACGCCAGTCGCGCCGGAATGCCGCCGGGCCAGTGATTGGGGGCGCGTGTGGGTCTCCAATCCGGCCTGGCCGCGGGATCGCCCGGAGGCAGGGCATCGGTGTCGGGGGTTCCTGCCCGGACCCCCTGCGTCCCACCGTCGAGCGCCGCCGCAGCTCCTGCCGGTCGCACGCCTCGAGCACCGGCCCCCGTCATTAGGCCAGATCCTCCGGCCACGGGAACCCCCAGGCCCGGCGTGCGTTCCGGCGGTAGTGGCCGCACTCGAGCCGGATCTCGTCCGGCGGTGCGCCGGGCCGGGCTGCCCTGTGAACAGCGGACGACCATGCGCCGTGCCGGCGCGGACGTGCCGACTTCCGCCTCCCGTTGACCTCCTCCTGGGTAGGCGCGCCCCGTCCCGCAACCTGAGGAGGCTTTTTATCGTTGCCATCCTCATGCACGCAGGGCCGAGCCCATGGACGCAGACCGGATCGTACCCTGCAGGGATTACATGGGAGCAGGCAGGAGCCGGGGGCTTGCCCGGGGCCGGCCCTCTCCCCCCTCCTGGCGCGGGGGATCGCGCCCGGGATCGGGGCCTACATGCGCCTGCCGGCCCTCCAGCCCCTGCTGCTGCGGCCCGTGCCCCGGCTGCAGAGGCCCCTCAAGATCGAATCTCGCTTCGAGGCCCGCCCCCCGCCGGGCAGGTGACCATCGCCTGCGCCGTGTCAGGGGGGCGCGTCGATCTCCGGGCCGAGGTCCGTCCCCCCGTGCGGCCCGGGAGCACGGTCTGCCTCCTCAACGAGCTGAGCGGCAGGTGGTTCATCGGCTTCGTCAGGGGCGGAGAGGTCGGCCCTCCCCGCCGGGATGGGAGGCGATCGACCCGTGCGACCCGCCTCATCTCTTCGACCCGATCCACGGGCTGCGGTTCGCGATCGGCGGGGTGTCGGCCGCTCCACCCGTGCCGACCAGGCTGTTCTGGGGCCGGGAGCGGGCCGGGGACCTCTGCTGGGCGGGGTTCTGCCTGGAGCTGGGTCCCCTTGACAACCTGCACGAGCCGATAGTGGCGCGGCACGGTATCGATTTTACCGGGGGGGCCGTGACGGCCCCGCCCATGCCGGGGGTCACCCTCGTGTACCCCTACTTCCAGAGTAAGGACCCGGTCGAGAAGATCTTCTCCCCGCTGGAGATCGCCTACCTCGCGAGCCAGCTCGGGAGCGCGGTGCCCCCGTCAGGGTCGTTGATTGCACGTTCCAGACGTTCGACGACGTCATCGACAGGATTGCAGGCGCCCGGCCGGCCATCGTGGGCATGTACGTCATGGTCACGATGAGCAGCAACGCCCTCGACCTGCTGGCAGCGCTCCGGGAGCGCCTGCCGGCGGCACTCTTCAAGGCCGGCGGTCCGCTGCCGACCGTTCATCCGCGGATGTTCGCCGGAAGGTTCGACCTGGTCTTCCGTGGGGAGAGCGACGTGACGTTTCCGGATTTCTATCGCGATTATCTCTCTGCAGGAGAGGGACCCGCCTTCCTGACGACCGTGAAGAGCGAGGACTACCCCGGCCTCTACGGGGAGATTGACGGGCGAGTCGTGGCAACCCTTCCCACGCATCACCCCGCGGAGGTCCTCGACCGGCTCCCCCTGCCGGACCGCACCGGGTTCGACCACCACCGGTACCAGGACGCGATGGAACAGAGCGCCGGGCTGAAGCAGACCAGCATGATCGTCACACGGGGCTGCCCGTTCTCATCCGATTTCTGCTCGAAGCCCGTCGGGGGATCTCTTCAGGAAACCCCCGCTGGAGAAAGGTGTTCCGGGAGACCGATGAGATCCGGTCGCTCGGGTATAGCCATCTCTGGATCGCGGATGACTGCTTCACGCTCGATACGGACTATCTCACGGGGTTCTGCCTCGGCATGATCCGTCGTGATCTGCCCGTCGGTTGGACCTGCCTCTCCCGGGTCGAGCGGCCTCACCCCCGCACTCGTCGACCTCATGAAGCGTGCGGGATGCCTCCGGGTCTATCTCGGTCTCAAGTCGGGGAGCGACGCCACCCTTCGTCTCATGAACAAGCGGATCACCGTGGCGCAGGGAGCCCGCGCCGTCGAACTCTTCGCCGCGGGGGGCGTGGGCACGGCCGGCTTCTTCATGGTTGGGTACCCGGGCGAGACGGTCGAGGACGTCGAAGCGACCTTCGCCCTGGCCCTCTCGCTCCCGCTCGATGAGATCTCATTCACCGTGCCCCTGCCGCTGCCCGGGGCGGCCCTCTTCGCTCGTATCGCGGACATCGCGTCGTGGGAGGACTGGGAGGTCTCGAACCAGGTAAAGTTCGTCTTCCCGTCGGCCTTCGACGAGAAGTGGCTCGGGCGCCGGATCGAGGAGACCATGGCGGCCTTCAGGGAGAGGAAAGGCGACGCCGGCCCGAAGGCCGGGCTCGAAGGGTTCTTCCCTGTGGCGAGAGAGAAAAGGTGCCGGTGATAGTATGGACCCCGTCAGGATTCCAAAAGTTCCGAAGGCCGAGTACGACGCCCTGATCGCGCGGCAGTACGTCTCGCGGATCGCGTTCGGCGCATGCGGCGAGCACCCGTATGTCGCCCCGTTCATGTACGTCTTCGACGGCAACCGCCTCTACTTCCTTTCCACGAAGTACGGCCGGAAGATGGTGTTTTTCGAGAACGACCCGCGGGTCTCGGTCGAGATCGAGGAGTACGCCCCCGACCTCTCGGCCTTCGAGTTCGTGAGCCTCCAGGGCCGCCTGGAGGAGGTGACCGACCCGGCCCAGCAGCGGGAGGTGCGGGAGCGGTTCGTGGACATGATCCGTGACCGGGGCCTCTCCACGCGGGTACTGACCGCGTTCGGCCACACCCCCGAGGACGGGCCCGAGGCGATCCTCGGGGGGGAACGGTCGATGGTCTGGCGGCTCGAGGGCGTCCGGGACATCGTGGCGCTCAGGAACGGCTGATCTCTCCGAATCCCACAGGGCGGGGAGGAGAGCGGCCGCAGCTCGCCCGGCGCGGGCTACGCCCCCCTGCTCTTCCAGAGGTCTCGCCCGCGCTCGGTGATCTGCTCAGGCAGGTCGGCGAGCGCCACGGGGAACGGGGCGAAGAAGGTCTGGCCCATGAGCGCGGGCTCTCGGAACCGGATCACCCACGAGCGGAGCAGGTCGCGGGGCTCGGCAAGGGTCGCATGGCCGGCCCGGTAGCGATCGACCAGGCGGAGGCAGTAGTCCCGCTCCTCGTCCGTGACGCGATCACGGAAATGGCCCAGGGCGTGCAGGAGCGCGTTGATGTTGCCCGTGTACCGGGGGGACCGGGCGAGCGCGGACCCGAGCATCTGCCGGTACCGGGCAAAGAGATCGGCCGGCGCCATCTCCGCCCGGGCGGCGACGAGCCGCCCCATCTCTCTTGTCCGCTCCTGGTGGCAGGCGCCCATGTAGAGCTTGTTCGCCGCGTGGAACCGGACGAGGGTTTCGCGGTCCCCTGTCTCCTCGGCCTCCCGAAACGCGGCGAACGAGAAGATCGCGGCGAGGAAGTGGTCGCGGATCCGCACATGGTTGAGGCGCAGTTCGTCCTCGACGGGCAGGAGAGGATATCGCCGCAGCACCTCCCGGGCGAAGAGGCCGGCGGTCCGGTCGACGGGGGCGGACTTTCCGGCTGACGGGTACACCCTGACCCCGCTCGCGCCGGAGGTGGGAGACCCGCCTTTCAGGATGAACCCGTCGACGGGGGGCAGGACATCGAGGAAGCGTCCGGCAAAGGCGGTCATCTCGTCCGTGAAATCCCGCCCCGTCGCGGGCTGCACCAGCCGGTCCGCGCCGTCCTGCCGGACGAGCCGGACCGTCGCCCGCGGGATTCCCAGGCCGATCTCGACCTCCGGGCAGACCGGCAGGCAGTCCGCGTGGGACCGGAGGCGGGCGACGAGGGGAGACGGGACCCCCGAGCCATCGTACCGGCAGGGGTCGAACTCGATGCAGCGGCTCACGACGATCCGGGGTCGGGCATAGTGTCGTTCCATGACGGCATCCCGCAGGGGCATGGTCGCCGCGCGATCATATGAAGCCGCGCCTCCTCGCCGGAGGGAGAGGCCCAAACCATTCTATACGAGTCCTGCACAGTCTCCGGCGGACGTGATGATGCATGGTGGCAATGCCCGACGACCTGATCGCGCTGCTCAGGGAATGGCACTCGGTCCCGGTCGCGACCGCCGGGGCCGACGGCACGCCGAACGTGGCGGCGAGGTCGGTCGACGTCAGGGACCCGGAGACCATCGTCTGGGGTGAGCTCTACTTCATGCAGACCTACGAGAACCTCCGGCGCCGCCCCGTCGCGTCGCTTTCGGTCTGGCGGAGGACCCCGCCGTTCACGGCCTACCGTGTCAACGGTCGGGTGACGATCCACGAAGACGACCGGGTCGCGGAGGGACTCGACCGGAGCGTCTGGACCGGGCACGGCCCGGAGTTCGAAGCCCGGACGAAGAAGATGGCCGCGGTCGTCTTCACGGTCGAGTCAGTCTGGGACCAGACGCCGCGGCCGGAATCGGCCGGGACGCGGATCGCATAGGTCCGACCCCGGCGCCGCGCCTACCGGGGGCGCCGCAGTTCCATGGCGACGTCCTCCGCCGAGGCGTACACCCGGTCCGGGAGCCAGGCGAGGAGGTCCATCAGCCCGCCCGGGGCGCCGCGCTCGGCGGCTTCCCGGGCCAGCCCGGTCTTCGTCAGCGGGTACCTCAGCCCGCGCAGCACCTGTAGTACCGGGGCCGCGATCCCACTGCCGCCCGGTGCTCCGGGCATGGGCGGCGTCCGCTCGATGTCCCCGATGACGGGCCCGATCCCGCCGGAGTATATCTCGCCAGGCCTGCCCCGGCCCTGTCCTTCCCTGTTCGTCATGGTACGGATCCCGTGCCGAACGGCACGCCCTTCCATCTGTGCCGCGGCGTATAATGGCTGGGTGGCCATGACCGTCGCCTCCGGCGGGATCTGTCCGTGACCGGCCCGCGCACCCCGGTCAGGGAGCGGCTGAGGGCGCACCGTCCGGCGCCTGCGCCCCGATCAGCCCCGCCGCGTTCCGCATCCCGTAGCCGTCGACCAGCAGGAACGCGCCCGCGAGCAGGGAGATCGCGCCGAGCAGCAGGACCAGGACCCGCACCAGGCGCTCGGGCTCGACGAAGGCCCAGTACCCGAAGAGGAGCGATGCCGCCCCCAGGACGACCGTGAAGACGAGCCCCTGGGGGAGCTGTCCCCGCGTTTTGACGACCCGGGCGAGCGTGACGGCCGCGCTCGAGAGGAACCAGACGGCGAGCAGGACCAGCAGGAGGACCAGGTAGAGGGCCCAGAAGAGGTAGAGGAGTGCCCCTCCGGCCAGCATGGCGAGCCCGCGCACAACGTCCTTCCACCCCTGGATGCCGCGGGCGCGGAGGACCGCGCCGTGCGCGAGCAGGAGGACTCCGACCAGCGTGACCAGGGCGGGGACGACCACCTCGAAGAAGAGCCCGACCGTGCCGAGCGCGAGCAGGAGCAGGACCGCGCCGATGGCGAGGACGAGCCCGCCGAGGCCCATGCGCAGCCCGCCCGAGAGGCGGAGGTCGGCGATCCGCGCCACGGGGTCCTCGCGCCGCGCGTCCTTCGCCGAGACGGCCAGGGTCTCCAGGGTCTCGAAGATCATCAGGGCGAGGGGCGCGTCGTCGACCAGGTGCATGACCGGGTTTTTCTCGGGGTCGTACCGGTCCAGGTGGACGCGGTAGTCTTCACCCGTCTCGTGGGCGTGGTACTGGCCGTTCCGGTAGCTCGCGACCGTCCCGGGGCTCGGAACGTTGATTGCCGAGCGCTTCCAGGGCGGCTCGAGCGGCTCGGTAACCTCTTCGCGGGGGACGATCACCTCCCAGACCCCCTGATGGAGAGGGTCCAGGAAGTCCATCAGTGCGGGCATGCGGGCGTCTCGATGGGAGATCCGACCGTGGGATATTTACTTCTGCTTATTCAGCCCGGCGGCCGGCCCGAACGTTTTAGAGCGTTAATAAGGCCGGGCGGAGCTCCCTTCCACGAGTGGACATGCTGCGCATCGTGCGCGGGGAGCAGCAGGACTTCGGGTACGAGCTCTTCATCGCCGCAGTCTTGGTGCTCGCGGTCTTCAACAATCTCATCTTCCTCGTCCCCGGAGCGGATCCGGACGCGGTTAACGTCGCCCTGATCGTCAACGCCGTGCTCACCCTGCCCTTCCTCTTCGACTTTGACCTGCGGCTCGCCACCGCGCCGTCCCGATCATCCTACCTCCTCAGCGACTGGGGCTGGGCTGACCTGCTAACCGTGGTCCCGCAGTTCCGCGTCTTCCGGCTCTTCCGGATCTTCAAGGCATGGCAGATGCCGGAGTTCCTGGAGCGGGCCGGGTGGTTCACCCGGAACCACCCCCTCCTCACGGCGAACATCACGTCCCCGGGCCGGCTACCGGAACCGCCGCCCCTTCCCTCTCGTGAATGAGAAACGGCTGCGCCGGATCCTCTCGGTCATGCTGAACGAGGACGAGGCCCTGAGCGACTACGGGATCCGCTCCATCTCCCGGGTCCGCGACGGCCATGTTCGGCGAGAACTCGAACTGGCGCGGGCCGATCTGGCTCCCCCAGGAACCTCCTGATCGTCCGGAGCCTGATGAACCTGTACGCGTTCTACGGGAACAGCTTCACCATCGAATGCCCCACGTGCTCGGGAAGGTGGATGAACCTGTACGAGGTGAGCGAGAAGATCGCGAACGGGCGGCGCCCGGTCTTCGGGGACGCGGCGAAGTTCCAGGAGGACCCGCACTGGAAAGACCGCAGCCTCTTCTGCGGGTGCTTCCACGACGACTCGGGAGTCCGGCTGGGCGCGAGCCACCAGACGGGGTGGGCGGGCATCGTCGCGATGCACATCCAGCTCTTCGGGTATATGACCCCGGAGCAGATCCTCTCGCCGGCGGGCCAGCGGCTTGGGTACCGGCGACGGACGGGCGCGCCGCCGCCGCCCGGGAAGTGAAACCGTCCCGCCCCGGATCGTTTATTTGCTCGCCGACGCCAATGCTGGTCGATAGTCGAGGTGCGAAACGTGTTCATCCAGCAGTTCTTTATACCCGGGATCGCCCAGAGCTCCTACCTCCTCGGCGCCGAAAGCACGTGCGCCATCGTCGACCCGTCCCGCGATGTGGAGCGGTATCTCGACGCGGCCGGCGATCTCAATCTCGCGATCACGCATGTCCTCGAGACCCACCTCCACGCGGACTTCGTCTCGGGCCACATGGAGCTCCGCGAGACGGCGGGCGCGACCGTCGTCGCCCCTGCCTCGGGGCACTGCGCCTTCGAACACATGGCCGTCGGCGCCGGGTCGCAGTTCGAGGTTGAGGAGCTCCGGATCGACGTGCTCGACACGCCGGGCCACACGCCCGACGGGGTGACCTACGTGGTCACGGACACCTCCCGCGGGGACGAGCCGGCGGCGGCCTTCACGGGCGACGCCCTCTTCGTCGGGGACGTGGGTCGGCCCGACCTCTTTCCCGGCCGAGCGGAGGAGCTCGCGTCGCACCTCTACGACAGTTTGCACAAGAAGGTCATGGCCCTCCCCGACAGCTGCCTGGTCCTGCCCTCGCATGGTGCCGGCTCGCTCTGCGGCCGGGCCATGGGCGCCATGCGGTTCTCGACGATCGGATACGAGCGGCGGTTCAACGCGGCCCTGCGGCACGAGAGCCGCGAGGCGTTCATCGCGTCCCTGACGGAGAACATGCCGCCCGCGCCGGACCACTTCTCGCGGTGCAGCGAGATCAACCGGTTGGGCCCGGCCCTTCTCCGGACCCTGCCCGAACTCCGGCCCATGCGACCGGCCGAGTTCCGCGACGAGGCCGCACGGGAGGAGACGGTCGTTCTGACGTGCCGCGACTACGCAGCCTTCGGCGGGGTCCACATCCCCGAAAGCTACCACGTCGATTTCGGGATGAATTTCTCGACGTACGCGGGGTGGGTGCTCCCGCCGGATAAAGACATCCTGCTCGTGGCCGACAGCCCCGCCCAGACCCGCGAGGCCGTGATCCTGCTCCGCCGCGTGGGGCTCGACCGGACCGTCGGCTACCTGGCGGGCGGGACCCACGCGTGGGCGACGGCCGGGTACCCGATCGACCGGGTGCCCCAGCTCTCGCCCGTCGAGGTCAACGCCATGCTCGGCGACGGCGCGCTCCTGGTCGACGTCCGGTTCCCCGACGAGTTCGCCGAGGGCCACGTCGAGGGCGCGGTCAACATCCCGGCCCCAGACCTCCGGACGCGCCACCCCGAGCTCCCGGCCGACCGGCCGCTCGTGGTGATGTGCCGCACGGGGCAGCGCTCGAGCCTCGCCTGCAGCCTGCTCAAGCGGGCCGGCTTCGGCGGCGTCCACAACGCGGTCGGCGGCTACACGGGGTACACGGCGGCCGGGTTCTCCTGA